>JAHEIS010000026.1 GCA_024639225.1 Actinomycetes bacterium
AGGAAGTCGGCGACGACGGAGGACTGGAAGTTGCGAAAGCCGGTGACGGGCCGCAGCGCACCGTTGGAGCGCTGACTCTCGGCGACGCCGGGCCAGCTGCCTCGGATGCCGCCATTGACCCGCGTACCCATCGCCATCACCAGACCGGCATCACCATGGTCGGTGCCGTTGCCGTTGTCGAAGACGCGGCGGCCGAACTCCGAGAAGCAGACGGTCATGACGCGGTCGTGCAGACCGCGGCGGAAGAGGTCGGACTGGAATGCCGCCAGGCCCGCCGAGAGGATGTTCATCTGCGGCTCGAGCCGGCTCTTCTGGTCGTCGTGCGTGTCGACCGAGCCCCAGTCGATGGTGACGACCCGCGTTCCGAGCCCCGCCGACAGAAGCGCGGAGGCGGTCTTCAGCTTGTCGGACAGTTCGTCGGCGCGACGGCTCCCGGTGGGGTACTCCAGAGCCGGGTAGAAGGGCGTGCCCGGGGCACCGGGCACGGCCGGCGGGATCGGCGCGTTAGGGTCGAAGGCGGCCAGCTTCTGCTGGACGTCGACCCACTGACTGTAGTTCTTGCGCACCGTCCGCAGATGCTCGTTGTCGTTGAGCGTCTTCCGGTCGGAGGCCTGCTTGACGACGGGAAGCGGGTCCAGATTGAGGCGGCCGGGCTTGGGGCCGCCCCCGGGAGCGTCGGCCTGCATCGCGTCCTGAATGGCGTCGATGTCCTGGATGGCGCTGACGGGGTTGTTCGCCGTCTTGATCTGCTTGGAGAGTTCGCGGCCGATGGTCACCGCCTGCAACGGGTTGTCCGGCGAGCCGTAGAGGTCGATCCAGTTGCCGAGCCAGCCGGTCGCGGTGTCCTCGTTGTCGCCGTTGAACCACCAGTCGCGCGCCTCGAAGTGGGAGCGGTTGGTGTTCTCGGTGAAACCGGCCGCGGGGAAGATCGCCAAGTCGGAGTTGACCGCACCATCGCCGGTGCCCCACACCGAGTCGAGACCGCCCTCGAAGCCGTTGTTGCCGGCACCGGCAAGCATGTGGTTGCTGAAGAGGAAGCCGCCGGAGGTTCCGGGCACCGGGGTGACGTTGTCATCGCCGGGCATTACCACCGAGCGGTCCTGCTTGAGGATGTCGTAGTCGGCGCCCGCGCCCATCAAGGCTGCGAGCCCGTCGAAGCCACCGTTGATGTAGAGCATGACCACGGCGGCCTGCGGCACGGCGGCCGCGGCTTGGGCGGCCTCGAACGCCCTGGTCCAGTTGATCTTGGAAGCGCCGTAGACCGCGGCGGTCCCGATCGCGCCGTTGCGCAGGAAGCTGCGGCGGTCGTGTTCCTTGACGAGCGGCACCCCGTCGGGGAAGCCCGTCATCGCGTCGGGCGGTATCGGCATGTAGTCGACCGGCGTAACGTCGGTGACGGCACTGTCGGCCCGCAGGCAGTCCTCGCAACCGATGGGCGAGTCCCCGTCCGGGTTCTCGCGGTCCTCGTGGCTCGGGGGCGTTTCGGGCATCACATCACCTGGGCGTCAGGCCCACCGAGCATGAATGCGCGGAGGAGCAGTTGCAGGTCGACCCGCTGCGCGGGCGTGTCGCGGGCCGTCGCCTTGGCGTACTCGAGGAGCACGCTGGACGACGAGCGGCTCAGCCACGGTCGCCCGGTCGCCGCGTGAGCCGTGCGGAAGGCTTTCAGGCCGTCCTGTTCACCGGGGTCCTTCACCGCGATCTCCGGCCGGGCGAGCAGGCGGGAGGCGATGTTGAAGCGGGCCTGCACCGTGTTGGTGTTGACCCATTCGAGGCCGCCCTCCCAGCCCGCCACGGTCGGCGGGAAGTAGGGAACCTGGCCGATGGACTCGAGATCGCGCACCGGCTGGGTGTCGACGATCGGCAGGCCGAGGCCGCGCATCAGTCCGGCGACGTAGACGGCCGGCGGCTTGATCATGTTCGGCTCGTTGACCGACTCGAGCATCATCGGATCGGTGAGAATCCGCCGCAGCACCGGCTTCAGCTGGTACTTGCTCCGACGGTAGACCCGGATGAGGTCGCTCATCGTCGCCGGCGACGGCGGCGTGACGATGAAGTTCTCCCAGAGCTTGGTGATCAGGAAACGCGCGTGAGCGTGGCGCTTGAGGACGTGATCGACCGTGTCGCGGTGACCCCAGGCCTTCCTCACGCCGAAGATCGTCTTCTCACCGGCGTCGAAGCGCTCCGCCAGGAAGCGCGACGCGGCGTTGTCGGGATCGGCATCGTCGATGACCCAGCCGGTGAAGGCCCGGCCGATCTCGCGGATGTCGGCCTCGCTGTAGTTGGGGATACCGCGGATGTCGCTCACGCCGAGCGCGAACAGCTCGCAGATCTCCCGGGCGTAGTTCTCGTTGAGAGCCGAGGGCGTGCTCGACTCGCCGTTGAGGAAGCGCAGCATGGCCGGCCCCTCGCCGACGGCGTAGATGAAGTCGTCGTACTTCGCCCGGGGATTGCCGGCGAAGTCGGAGAACTCGCGGAAGAGGTCGATCTGCTGGGTCAGCAGCTGGGGCGGCGAGACCTCCGCGCGCTGGGTGGCGAAGTGGTCGTGCCAGAAGAGGGCGAGCCGCTCGTTGAGCTGATTGCCTCGCATCATCTTGTCCAGCCAGTCGAGGACGAGCTGGTCGTCGTCGCCGGCCGGGTTCAACTCCATTGCCGGCGGCGGACCCTGGAGCCGGCCGCGAGGCGCCTCCAGCATCTCGTCGATGACATCGGACAGGCTCCGGCCCTGGTAGCGCTTGCGGTCAGCCTCCGTGGGGCCGAAACCGACGCGCCACATCAGGCGGTCGACGGCGGCCTTGTTCAGCGCGCGCTGAACGCCGGCCGAGCTGCGCGACGGCACCCGAAGCCGACGTGTTCTCCTCTTTGTCTTCGTTGCCATGGTGGTTCACCCCGTGGACACAGGTGGTCTGGGACGAGGGGTTCCTCGCTACCTGATGAGCGACTTCTGAGCGGGAAACGGACCGCCCGGCAGGATCGCCGCGGGGTCGCCGCCGAGCCACTCCCCGATGCACGACGAGTAGACGGAGCGGTAGTCGGTGGTGGGACGAAGATCGCCGCGCACGAGGTTCGTCAGTCCCGGCCAGTCGCCATGGATGCCGCCCCGGACCATCGGCCCGACGGCCATCATCAGCCCCCCGGCGCCGTGATCGGTGCCGTTGTCGTTCTGGGCGACCCGACGGCCGAACTCACTCCAGACCAGCGTCAGCGTCTTGTCGCCGATCCCGCGGGCGGCGAGGTCGGCCTGGAAGGCCGGCAGCGCCTGGGACAGCGTCTCGAGCTGGGGATCCATGTTGTTGAGCTGGTCAGCGTGGGTGTCGAACGATCCCCAGTGGACGGTCGTGATCCGCGTACCGAGATCCGCCGCCATGAGGACGGCGGCCAGCTGGAGGCGGTTCGACAGCGAGCTGTCGGGGTAGCCCGTCCCGAGAGGAGCGTTCTCGAGAGCCTTCACCTTGCGCGACACGTCGACGGTGCGCTGGTAGGCGGTCTTGGTGTGACCGAGCTGTTCGTTGCCGGCGCCGGCCTTGGAGGCCGAGACCGGATCCATGAGCTCGGTGGTGTTGACGTGGTTGTTCCCGACGCCGCTGACGCGGAAGTCCACCCCCTGCAGGCCGCGGATCGCGGAGACGGGGGCCGACTTCGTCACGATCTCCTTGGACAGGCGGGACCCGATCGAGATCGCCTGGAGCGGATTGTCGGGTGAGCCGTAGGCGTCGAGCCAACGGCCGAGCCAACCGGTCGGACCGGGGTCGAGGGTTCCGGAGAACCAGTAGTCCCGGCTCTCGAAGTGCGAGCGATTGGGCGGGGTGTAGTCGGCCGCGAGCCAGGCGGCGACGTTGGACCCGGGTCCACCGGAGCCGTCACCCCACAACGAGTCCAGGCCGAGGGTGCCGGTGTTGTTGTCGGCGCCGGCGATCATCTTGTTCGACCAACCGAAGAAGCCTCCGGTGCCGGGCATGACGGTGCTACCGACCTGGCCGCCGGGGACCGACGGGCCGGGAACACGGTGGATGCCGGGACGCTCGGCGCGATAGGTGTCGAAGCCCGCGGGGCCCTGGGGGCAGATGACGTTGAGGCCGTCCCAGCCACCGTTCAGGAAGATCACGCAGAGCTTGGATCCGCTGACCGCCGCCTCGGCCTGGGCCGCCTCGAAGGCGCGCGTCCAGTCCAGCTTGCTGGCGGCGTAGACCGACGCCACGCCGATGGCGCCGTTGCGCAGAAAGCTCCTGCGGTCGTGGCGCTTGACCAGCGGCACGCCGTCGGGGAAGCCGGCAAGGGCATCCGTGGGGATCGGCATCTGGTCGACCGGATCGAGGTCGTTGGCCAGGCCATCGGTCTTCTCACAGTCGGCGCAGCGGACCGCGGGGTCGATCCCGTCGTCCCAGAGGCCACCCGGGTCAGAGGCTGAGCTCATCACATCACCTGCGCGTCAGGGCCGCCGAGCATGAAGCTGCGCAGTACGCGCAGCCGCTGGCGCCGGTTGTTCTCGTTGTCCTTGCTGTCGTCCTTGTCGATCTGCTTGGCGTAGAACAGGAGCGAGCTGCGGGCGCCGGAGCTCATCCAGGGCTTGCCCACGGACTCCCAGGCCCGCTTGAACGCCTGGGCGCCGGTCTCGCCCTCGTCGTCGTCCAGATCGAGGTCCTCGTTGTTGAGATACCGGTTGACCATGCTGAACCGGGCGATCGCGGTGTTCGTATTGAGCCACGCGATACCAGGGTCCCACCCGGCGACGGTCGGCGGGTGGTAGAGCCGCTGGCCCATCGCGTTGGTGAGCGAATCAAGCCGGTTGTTCTCGATCCCGAGCTTGAGCGCCCGCATGACGCCGACGGTGAACACCACCGGCGGCTTGATCATGTTGGGCTCCCGCGGTGACTCCAGCATGAGCGGGTCGGTCAGGATCTCACGCAGCACCGGAAGAATGCGGGTGCGCGAGCGCTTGTAGCTCCGGATGAGGTCGGCCATCGTCGCGTCGGGCGGCGGCGTGGCGATGAACTCGTGCCAGAGCTTGGTGATGATGAATCGCGGGTGGGCATGGTGCTTGGTGGTCACCATCTCGACGACGTCGCGGTGGTCCCAGTTGCCCGTCTTGCCGAAGATCGTCTTCGGCGAGGAGTCGAACCGCTCGGGGTCGAACTCGACCTTGACGTCGTCGGGGTCCTCGTCGTCGATCGTCCAGCCGGTGGTGGCCCGGGCGATCTCGCGGATGTCGTCCTCGGAGTAGTTCGGGACGCCCCGCTTGTCGACGGTGCCCAGACAGAACAGCTCGCAGATCTCGCGGGCGTAGTTCTCGTTGGGATCTTCGTCCGTTGAGTTCTCGCCATCGAGGAAGCGCAGCATGGCCGCGTCCTCGCCGACCTCGGCCACCAGATCCTTGAACGTCGCGCCCGGGTTGGCCGCCAGGTCGGCGTACCTCCGAAAGAGCTGGTTCTGGGTGATCATCAGCTGCGGAGGCGAGACCTCCGACCGCTGCGTGGCGAAGAGGTTGTGGAAGAAGAGCGTCAGGCGCTCGACGAGCGGATTCTGGGTGCGGATGCAGCGGTCCATCCACTCGAGCGTGAGGTCGGTGTCCGACTCCGTCGGCTCGAGCGGCTGCTTCGCGCCGTCGCGGTCGACGACCGGCGGGGGACCGACGAGGCGCCCCTGCGGGCGCTTGAGCAGCTCGTCGACGACCGACGAGAGGCTCCGGCCGGTGAACCTGTTCCGGTCGGCGTCGCTCGGGCCGAAGCCCGTGCGCCACATCAGCCGGTCGACGTTGGGCGTCTTGAGGCGGGCCTGCGTACCCCCGGTTCCCCCGGGGATACGAATACGGCGGCGGCGGTTCGCGATGGCCATGACTACCTCGCCCGCCGTCGGACCTGCGCCGCGAAGACGCGGGAGGTGCGCTTGTTCTGGCGTACGCGGAAGTCACCGGACCGCTCCTTGACGTCGTACCAGACGACGCCCTTGAGGCGCGGCAGGCGCGAGTCCAGCTTGAGCAGTCGCGTCATCCACAGCGACTTGTCGCCGCCCTTGTTGGTCGACCCGGTCTCGGCGATCCAGAAGGGCTTGGGCGCGATCGCGATGATGTCGCGGTAGGCGACGCGGAAGAGGTCGTAGGGCTCGGTCCAGGCAAGACCCTTCACGTTGCCGAAGTTGTAGCCGCTGACGCCGACGATGTTCACGTGCTTGGCGCCGGGGTAGTAGACGGCGAACTCGTTGCCGGTCCGGTCCGGAATGCTGCGGACGTAGGGCGACCACATGATCTGGAGGCGCTTGCCGCCGGCCGCCTTGAAGCGGGCCGAGACGCGGCGGAAGGCGAGCCGGTAGCGGCCCGGCGTGTTGCCGTTGACCTTGCCGGACCAGGGGTACCAGGGCGTGTTCATCTCGGGCATCGGGCGGATGATCGGCGCGATCCGCAGCGCCCGTGTCTGGCGACCGAGGGCCCGGATGTTCTTGTCCTGCTTGCCGCCCTTGATGCGGGCGAGGTTGTACTTCTTCTGGCGCGCACCGGCCTTACCGCCGTCGGGGTACCAGGTGATGATCAGCCGGATCCTGTTCCGGTTGGCGTACCGGATCAGGGACGGGCTGAGCGGGGCGCCGGCGGTGACGTACGTCGAGACCGTCCGGATCTTCTTGTTGCCGGCGGGCTTGCGCAGAGGCGCGAGCTGGCGCATCGGGTTGTCCTGGTAGACGCCGACCTTCACCTTGGCGTCAGCAGTCTCCGCCGCAGGTCCGGCGGGCACGACGAGGGCGAGGGCCGCGAATCCCGTGAGGGGGGCGAGTCGTCCAAGCGTGGAACGGGCTTTCGTTGCAGTGGTCACGAAAACGACGGTAGCTCCGGTCGACGGCGTTTCAGCATGGCGATACGAACCTCCTAAGCAACCGCGACAAATCCCAAACATCTGAGGGTTCTCGGACGATTGGCGGTGATTCGTGGCGGTTTGCTAGTAGTTTTTGGAGTCTTGCACCTCAGCGGGCCACCACCAAGGCCGGGTTCTCATCGACGGGGCACGGAAGCCTCATCGGCCACTCATATCGCGAGGTCGTCAGGCCGTTGCCGGGCGGGCGACTAGGATCACCGCGGGACGCCGGAGACCGGTCCGCGGACGAGGAGACACGAAAGTGAGTTACAGCTCGGGGAGATACGAGGACTGGCGGCGACGGGCCGACAAGGAGCTCCGCGGGCGCCCGCTGGACGATCTGACGACCACCACGCCGGAGGGCCTTGAGATCCGGCCCCTCTACACCGCCGCGGATCTTGAGGGCCTCGAGGCGCACAGCGCGCTGCCCGGCGAGCCCCCCTACGTGCGGGGCCCCTACGCGACCATGTACGCAAACCGGCCCTGGACGGTGCGCCAGTACGCCGGATTCTCAACGGCGGAGGAGTCCAACGCCTTTTACCGCCGCAACCTCGAGGCCGGTCAGGGCGGGCTGTCGGTGGCGTTCGATCTCCCCACCCACCGGGGCTACGACTCCGACCACCCCCGCGTGACCGGCGACGTCGGCAAGGCCGGCGTGGCGATCGACACGGTCGAAGACATGAAGATCCTCTTCGCCGACATCCCCCTCGACCGGGTCTCGGTGTCCATGACGATGAACGGGGCCGTCCTGCCGGTCATGGCCTGCTACATCGTCGCCGCCGAGGAGCAGGGCGTCGGCCCCGAGGATCTCGCCGGGACCATCCAGAACGACATCCTCAAAGAGTTCATGGTCCGGAACACCTACATCTATCCGCCCGAGCCCAGCATGCGGATCGTGGGCGACATCATCGCGTTCACCTCAGAGTCGATGCCCCGCTTCAACTCGATCTCGATCAGCGGCTACCACATGCAGGAGGCGGGAGCGACCGCCGTCCAGGAGCTGGCGTTCACGATCGCCGACGGCCTCGAATACGTCCGCTCCGCCTTGGCGCGTGGCCTCGACGTCGACGCTTTCGCCCCGCGGCTGTCGTTCTTCTTCGCCATCGGGATGGACTTCTTCATGGAGGTCGCCAAGCTCCGCGCCGCGCGCCTGCTCTGGCACCGCGTGATCGCCCCCTACGAGCCGAAGAAGCCCCAGTCGGCGATGCTCCGAACCCACTGCCAGACGTCCGGGGTCTCCCTCACCGAGGCCGACCCCTACAACAACGTGATCCGCACCGCGTACGAGGCGATGGCGGCGGTCCTCGGCGGGACCCAGAGCCTCCACACCAACGCCTTCGACGAGGCGCTGGCCCTGCCGACTGACGATTCCGCTCGGATCGCGCGCAACACCCAGCTCATCCTGGCCGAGGAGACCGGCATCCCCCGCACCGTCGACCCCCTCGCCGGCAGCTACTACGTCGAGCACCTCACGCACTCGCTGGCCGAGGCCGCCTGGGACCTGATCCAGGAGGTCGAGGAGATGGGTGGCATGACGCGGGCGGTCGAAACCGGCATGCCGAAACTGCGCATCGAGGAGAGCGCCGCCCGTCGCCAAGCGCGCATCGACAAGGGCGACGAGGTCGTGGTGGGGGTCAACAAGTATCGCCGGGCCGACGAGGACCCTCCCGAGATCCTCGAGGTCGACACCACCCAGGTCCGGGCCGCCCAGATCGCCCGCCTCAAGGAGGTCAGGTCGGAGCGGGATGAGGAGCGCTGCCGGGCCGCACTGGACGCGCTCACCCGGGGGGCGGAGGGCGACGAGAACCTCCTGGCGCTGTCCGTCGAGGCGGCACGGGCGCGCGCGACGGTGGGCGAGATCTCGGACGCGCTGGAGGTGGTGTTCGCGCGCCACAAGGCCGTGATCCGGAGCATCTCGGGGATCTATGGAGCCGCCTACGACGAGGACGGTGACTTCGCCCGCATCCAAGCGGCCGTCGGCGACTTCGCCGAGGCTGAAGGGCGGCGCCCGCGGATGCTCGTCGTGAAGCTCGGACAGGACGGCCACGACCGGGGCGCCAAGGTCATCGCGACGGCATTTGCGGACCTCGGCTTCGACGTCGACGTCGGCCCCCTGTTCCAGACCGCCGCCGAGGCCGCCCGGGACGCCGTCGACAGCGATGTCCATGTCGTCGGCGTGTCGACGCAGGCCGCCGGCCACAAGACGCTCGTACCCGAGCTGATCCGGGAACTCGCGGCTCTCGACGCCGGGGACGTGATGGTGGTCGTCGGCGGCGTCGTGCCGCCGCAGGACTACGAGTTCCTGACCGGCGCCGGCGTGGCGGCCGTCTACGGGCCGGGCACCAACATTCCCCGGGCGGCCGAGGAGATGCTCGACCTCATCGAGCGGCGGGCAAAGGAGACCGCTTCACGATGAGCGATCTCGCCGGTGCGATCCGCACAGGCGACCGGCGCGCGCTCTCGCGGGGGATCACTCTCGTCGAGTCGACGCGCCCCGTCGATCGGCCCGACGCCGAGGCGCTGCTCGATGATCTGCTTCCGGGCACCGGTGGCGCCGTGCGCGTGGGGATCTCCGGCGCTCCGGGCGCGGGCAAGTCCACGCTGATTGAGGCGCTCGGCGGGATGCTCGTCGCCGACGGCGCACGCGTGGGCGTCCTCGCTGTCGACCCGTCGAGCACCCGTAGTGGCGGGTCCATCCTCGGTGACCGCACGCGGATGGAGGCGCTGTCGCGTAACCCGGCCGCCTACATCCGACCCACGCCCTCGGGAGGCACGCTCGGCGGCGTCGCGCGGCGGACGCGCGAGGCGATGCTCCTCATCGAGGCGTGGGGAGCGGAGGTCGTGCTGATCGAGACCGTGGGAGTCGGCCAGTCGGAGGTCGGCGTCGCCCACATGGTCGACCAGTTCGTCCTGCTGGTGAGCCCCGGCGGCGGCGACGAGCTCCAGGGGATCAAGCGGGGCGTGATGGAGCTCGCCGACGTGATCGCGGTGAACAAGGCCGACGGCGATCTCGCCGCGGCGGCCGATCGCGCCCGGGGCGAGTACGCCGCGGCGGCGCATCTGCTGCGGCCCCGACACGCCGGCCTGGCCACGCCCGTCCTGGCGTGCTCGGCGCGCGAGGGCGACGGACTCGACCAGCTGTGGGCGGCGGTCACCGAACGCCACCGGGCCCTCGAAGACGATGGCCGGCTCGGGAAACTCCGCACCGCACAGGCGCAGGAGTGGTTCTGGAGCGAGGTCCGCGACGGGCTGCTCAGCGAGATCGACCGCGACCCGGCCGCGGCCGGGCTCGCCGACCGTCTCGAGCGGGAAGTCGTGGCCGGGACGAGCCTGCCCCCCGCCGCCGCCCGTGAAGTCGTCTCGGCCCTGAGGGAACGTCCGTCAGCGGGCTAGTGGTAGGGAAGCCGGGTCAACACGTAGACCCCGGTCGCGAACAGGGATGAACCAACGGCGAGCATGAGCAGTTGCTGCTTACGGCCGGCAAACTTGCTGCTCATGCCCGCGAAGAACAGGACCATCGCGAAGAGGACTGTCGTCAGGACGTAGTTGTCGGAGTCCTGATTGGCGTCGGCGGCGGCCGCACGGGCGATGTCGGCCCGCGCATCGAGAGAACGGCCCTCCTGCGTCGCCGCGGGCTCCCAGCCGGCGGCGGTGGTCACCGGCGGGGCGCCGGTGCCGGGCTGGGCCCGCCACTCCTGAAGCGCCTCGCGGAACTCGGGGCGAAAATGCTGGGCTTCGATCTGGCGGGCCCGCCGACGGTCGCCCTCGCCGATCGCCGCCTGGTACTCGGCGTACATCTGCGAGTCGAAGGCCGCCTGCTCGGAGCCCTGGAGTTGCTGGGTCGCCGCCTTGACGCGAGCCGAGCCCGCGTCCGCGAACTCGCTGGCCTGCACCCCGCCCCAGCGCGCCGCCTCGTAGGCGCTCCAGGCGGAGGCGACCGTTGCCAGCGAAAGCAGGATCGTCGAGATGATCTCGACGATACGCGTGGTGCGATCGGTCATCGGGGTCATGTGGGCAGTCCCTCCTGCCAGCGAAGACTGCGGACCCGATGCGGGGCTCCCCGTTCCCCCGGCGTAAGGGAAGCCGAAGAGAAAGTGTGGGAGTTCTGATCCCTGTTAGGCCGGCCGGAGCCGGGCCGCCTATGCCTGGACGGCGAAACCCGCGGTCAGGCCCGGATAGAGCGGGTAGCGTTCTCCGATCGCCATCGAACGGCGGCGGAGGTCGGACAGGTCGTCGGGGCCGGCGTCGGGCCGCAGCGCCGCGGCGATGATCTCCCCCACCTCGCGCAGGTCGTCGGGGACAAGGCCCCGGGTGGTGAGCGCCGCGGTCCCGATCCGCAGGCCCGACGTGACCGTCGGCGGGCGCTCGTCGAACGGCACACCGTTCTTGTTCACCGTGATGCCCGCGGCATCCAGGCGCTCTTCGCCGTCGACGCCCGTCAAGGGTGTGTCCGAGAGGTCGACGAGCACGAGGTGATTGTCGGTGCCACCTGAGACCAGATTCACGCCGCCGGCCATCAGGCTGTCGGCGAGGGCGGCGCAGTTGTCGACCACGCGCTGCTGACGCTCGCCGAACTCGGGTGTGAGGGCGTGGCCGAACGCCACCGCCTTGGCAGAGATCACGTGCATCAGCGGTCCGCCCTGAAGGCCGGGGAAAACCGCGCGGTCCACGCTCTTGGCCAGGTCGGCGGTGCACATGACGATGCCGGCGCGCGGGCCGCCGAGGGTCTTGTGGGTGGTCGTGGTGACCATGTCGCAGATGCCGACCGGCGTCGGATGCACCCCGGCGGCGACGAGGCCGGCGATGTGGGCGATGTCGGCCATCAGCAGCGACCCGACCTCGTCGGCGATCTCGCGGAACGCGGCGAAGTCGATGATCCGCGGGTATGCGGAGGCGCCCGTGACGATGAGCTTGGGCCGATGCTCGCGGGCGAGCTCGCGGACCTGGTCCATGTCGATCCGGCCGTCCTCGCGACGGACCCCGTACTGCACGAAGTTGTACATGCTGCCGGAGAAGTTCACCGACAGACCGTGCGTGAGGTGGCCACCGTGAGCCAGTCCCATCGCCAGGACGGTGTCACCGGGCGCGATCATCGCGCGGTAGGCGGCCTCGTTCGCCGTGGAACCCGAGTGCGGCTGGACGTTGACGTGCTCGGCCCCGAAGACCTGCTTGGCGCGGGCGATCGCGAGCTCTTCGGCTTTGTCCACGACCTCGCATCCGCCGTAGTAGCGCGCTCCGGGCAGGCCTTCGGCGTACTTGTTGGTGAGGACCGAACCGACCGCCTGCAGGCAGGCTCGGCTGGTGAAGTTCTCGCTGGCGATCATCTCGAGCGTTTCGGACTGGCGCTCGAGTTCCTCCCTCAGCAGCTCGGCGACCTCGGGATCGACGTCGGCGATGTCCTTGCCGAGATAGCTGTCACCGTCGCTGAAACCCACTGAGCCCTCCGCGTTGCGCGCTGAAACGATGCTTTCGCAGATCCTAGCGGCCGCGCCCGGCGCACCGAGGTGGCTACCCGCCCTCGGTGCCCGGCGCGCCCTTGATCGGCCCGGTCGGGTTTGGCGTCACCCGACCCGCATGGACCTCGCCCGGTTGCGGGGTGACCTCTTCTCCGGCGAGGACGCGGGCCAGCTTCGACGACGGACTCCCGGCCCGGACCGGGCGGCTCGATCACATCCGGCTTCGGACGGGTCGCCCACTTCTCCCGGTGTGCCCGGAGGCGCGCGATGAGCACCTCGTGGTCGGGCAGATCAGGCAGGTCGCGGCGGCATCAGCCGGCCGGCGCCAGGCGCACCGATACCTCGGCGAGCGTCTCCGCGACCGCCTCGGGGTCGGGCCCGGTGCGCACCAACCGGGCGGGGCCCGCGTCGGCAAGAGGCCGGAGATCGACGACGGCCGAGGCGACTCCCGGCAGCGGACCCGCATCGAGCTCATATCCGACCCCGGCCGCGATCCGGAAGGGGACCTCCTCGAGCAGCCGAGGGTCGGGCCCACCGGGCTCGTTGGCGCTCGTGGCCATGAGAATCGTCTCGAAGTTGAGCAGCGCTCCCGAGACGGCCGGAGCCCGCAGACCGACCGTACCCGGGTTGTCGCCGGCCGCCGCGTCGCACCGATTCCACGGGTCAGGGACGATGCAGGTCACCTGCCCGGGGAGCAGGGCGTCGACGGCCGCCCGCAGCCCGTCGCCGAGGGGCTCCACGAGCGTGGTCAGAACGTCCGGCGAGTAGATCAGTACCTGGCAGGGCTGCGCCGGATCGCGGCCTTTGAGGGCGTAGAGCGCATCCCGTCCGTCGCTGCTGTCCAGGGCCGCGCAGAGACCGTAGACCGTGTCGGTCGGCATGAGCGCCAGGCCGCCCTCGCTCAGCACCCGCTCCGCCTCGGCGACCTCCGCTGCCGCCGCCCGTACCCCGCTCACCGGCGGGCGCCGACCAGGCGCTCGATCCCCGCGAGATCCTTCCGGATCTCGACCGATTCGTAGCCGCCGGCCTTGAGCGCGGCGGCGACGTGGGTTGACTGCCCCTGCCCCACCTCAATGGCGAGCAACGCCCCGGGCGCCATGTGGGCGGGCGCCTCGGCGATCAGCTGGTCGATGGCTTCCGTCCCCTCCGGTCCGGCGACGAGCGCGCCCCGCGGCTCGAAGGCGAGCTCGGGAGGCGCCGATTCGAGGTCGGCCTCTGACAGATACGGTGGGTTGGCGACGATGATGTCGAACAGCTCGCCCTCGAGGCCCGCGAATCCATCGGACTCACGGAAGTCGACCTCGGCGCCCGCGCCATTCTCGCGGGCGATGTCGAGGGCGACCGGCGAGACGTCGACCGCGACGATCTCCAACCCGTTGCGCTCGTTGGCGAGTGACAGCGCGATCGCGCCACTGCCCGTGCCGTAGTCGAGAACGCGTCCTTCCTTGGGAGCGGCTTCCCGCGCCCATTCCACGAGACCTTCCGTCTCGGGACGGGGCACGAGGACGTCGGGCGTCACATGCAGATCCATGCCACGGAAGGCGCGCACGCCCGTGATGTACGCGACGGGCTCGCGCTCGCCGCGGCGGCGCAGGTGGTCGCGGGCGGTATTGCGCTCCGTGGGCGTGAGGGGCCGGTCGGGGTCGGTGTAGAGGTCAAGTCGCACCGCGCCAATGGCATGGGCGACCAGGACCTCGGCGTCGAGGCGCCCGCTGGGCGAGCCGCGCGACTCGAGAAAGCCGGTGCCGAGCTCGAGGGCACCGCGCACGGTCAGCGGTCCGGGCTTCTTGTCAGACATTGCCCTCCGTCTGCTCCGCCAGCAGTTGCCGGCGTTCCTCGGCGACGAGCGCCCCGGTCAGTTCTTCGAGATCACCCTGCAGAACGGCCTCTTTGAGCGTGGCGTTGATCCCCACGCGATGGTCGGTCACACGGTTCTGCGGGTAGTTGTAGGTGCGCACCTTCTCGGAGCGATCGCCGCTGCCGAGCTGGGATCGGCGAGCCTCGGACAGACCGGCCTGCTGCTCGGCGAGCGCCTGCTCGTAGAGACGGGCGCGGAGGACGCGCATGGCCCGCTCCCGGTTCTGGATCTGACTCTTCTCATCCTGCATCGATACCACGATGCCGGAGGGCAGATGGGTGATGCGGACGGCGGAATCGGTCGTGTTGACGCTCTGACCACCGGGTCCGGAGGAACGGAAGACATCGATCTCGAGGTCCTTTCTCTCGATCTCGACATCGACCTCCTCGGCCTCGGGCAGTACGGCGACGGTCGCCGTCGAGGTATGGATCCGGCCCTGGCTCTCGGTCTCCGGCACCCGCTGCACGCGGTGAACGCCGGCTTCGTGCTTGAACACCGAATAGGCGCCGTCGCCGCTCACGCCGATCGTCGCGTCCTTGACCCCGCCGGCATCCGCCTCGCTCACGGCCAGCAACTCCACCGAGAAGCCCCGGCGCTGGGCGTAGCGCTGGTAGATCTCCAGCAGGTCGCGAGCGAAGAGCGCAGCCTCCTGCCCACCGGCGGCGGATCTCAGCTCGACGATCACATCCTTGTGATCATTGGGATCGGGCTCGATCACCGCCTCGCGCAGCGCCGGGGCGAGCTCGTCGAGTTCGGCCTCGGCCTCGCGCAGGAGCTCGGCGACGTCGAGATCGTCCCCCTCGGCCAGGAGCTCGCGGGCCTCATCGGCCCGCCCGGACGCGTCACGCCAGCGGCGCGCCAGCGCGAACGCGGCTTCCATCGACGCGTAGCGTCGAGAGACGTCGGCGAACTCACCCCGGTCATCAACCAGCGTGGGGTCGCCGAGGCGACCCGAGAGCTCCTGTTCGGTGCTCTCGATCTGCTCGACGAGCCTGTCGATTGCGGAGGGCATCGGGGCGCCGCCGGAGGGCGGCGCAGCGCTCAGCTGTCGCCGTCGCGCTTGCTGCGCGCGAGCTTGCGGCGGAAGCGCTCGACCCGGCCACCGGTGTCGACGAGCTTCTGGGTGCCGGTGTAGAAGGGGTGGCACTTGTTGCAGATCTCGACGCGGATCGAGTCCTTGGTGGAACGGGTCGTGAACGTGTTGCCGCAGGCGCACGACACCTCGCAGTTCACGTACTCAGGATGGATCTCTGTCTTCATCGTCTACCCGCCTTCGCGCCGGTTGATCAGCGCAGCAGCCTACCACGCAGCGTCGGCAGATCGGCCCGATGGTGTGCGGCGCCGGCGCGCATCAGCGACCGGTGAACTCCGGATCGCGCTTGTCGAAGAAGGCCGCGAAGCCCTCGACCCGGTCTTCGGTGGCGAACGTGAGGGCGAACGTCTCGCGCTCGCGATCAAGACCACCCGGAAGGTCTCCCTCGGTCGCCGCGTTGATCAGGGCCTTGGACATCGCGATCGAGCGGGGCGGCATCTCGGCCATGCCCGCCGCGAGCTCCACCGCCGCGCCGAGCAACTCATCCGCGGGATGCACGGCATCGGCGAGACCCGCCGCTGCCGCCTCGTCGGCCTTGACCATTCGGCCCGTGAAGATCATCCCCTTGGCGAACGCAGGAGAGGTCAGCAGGGGCAGGCGCTGGGTCCCGCCCCAGCCCGGGAGCATCCCGAGCTTGACCTCCGGCAGCGCGAAGCGGGCGCTGTCCGAGGCAAGACGCATATCGCAGGCAAGCGCCAGCTCGCAGCCTCCGCCGAGGGCGTAGCCATTGACGGCGGCGATCACCGGACGCGAGAGCAACTCGAGCCGGCGACAGACGTCGTGCCCGCGACGGGCGAAGGCCTGCGCCTCCAACGGCGTGGCGTCGCGCATGTACTCGAGATCCGCCCCGGCGGTGAAGGCCTTCTCCCCCGCACCGGTGACGACGACCGCGCGGATGTCGGCGTCGGCCTCGACCGCGTCGAGTCGGGCGTCGATCGCGTCGAGCACCTCCGCCGAGACGGCGTTGAGCACGTCGGGACGGTTCAGCGTGAGGACCGCCACCCGGCCCTGCTTCTCAAAGTCGACTGACACACAGGCCTCCGGTGATTGCGGCCCGGCGGGTCCGAACCGTCGCAGGGGTGAAAGCATATCCGGGCCTGCGCGCCCGTTATCCTCGCGCGGCCGGTCCATTCCCGAAGGGTGTCGAGATGAAGGTAGAGCTGGTCAGTCCAGGCGCGGAGCCCCCCCGGGCGGAGACGCTGCTGGCGGTCCCGATCGCCGATCCACCCGATGCCGGGGCGGCGATTCTCCGGCCTGTGGACCGGGCGTTGGACGGTCTCGTGACGCGCGCCGTCGACGACGGGGAGATCCGAGGCCGGGCGGGCGAGTTCACGCTCTTCCGCGCGGCGTCGACCCTCGGAAGCGCGGCGGGCGGACGCCGGGCGGGCGATCACCTTCCCGGACGCGTCGCGGTCGTGGGCGTCGGGGCCGGCGCGGTCGATGACTGGCGCAAGGCCGGCTCCACGGTGGCCGCGGGCGCACGGGATCTGCGCGCGGACACGGCCCGGTTGTCGGTCAGCGCCGACGTCGGCCCGGTCGAGGCCGGCGCCTTCATCGATGGGTTCGCCGCCGGCCAGTACCGGTTCGACCGGTTCAAGGGCGAGGACGGCGACGACCCGGCTCCCCCACCCGTGGCCCTGGAGATCTCCGGTGGGACCGCGCTGGCGAGCGATCTGTCTACAGCAGCCGCGACCGCGAAGGCGGTCGCGCGGGCGCGTGATCTGTGCAACACGCCCGCCAACCACCTGACCCCACCCGACTTCGCCGAGTACGCGCGCGAGCGCAGCGCGGCGATCGAGGGGTTGGAGTGCGAGGTGCTCGGCGAGGAGGAGCTGGACGCGATGGGCGCCGGAGCCATGGCCTCGGTGGCCCACGGCTCGCAGTACCCCCCCCAGCTCATCATCCTGCGCTACACGCCTTCGGCGGTGGCCCGCGAGGGCGAGATCCTGGGCGTCGTCGGCAAGGCGATCACCTTCGACACCGGAGGGATCTCCATCAAGCCCTCGGGCGGTATGGAGGAGATGAAGATGGACATGGGCGGCGGGGCGGCGGCGCTCGAGAGCGCCCTGCTGATCGCCGAGCTGGGCCTACCCGTGCCCATGATCACTGCGATCGCGGCCGCCGAGAACATGCCGTCCGGGACCGCGACCAAGCCGGGTGATGTGGTCACGGCTCTTTCTGGCTCGACGATCGAGGTCATCAACACCGACGCGGAGGGGCGCTTGGTGATGGCCGACGCCCTCACCTACCTCGCCGAGCACGGCGCGACGCGTCTGATCGACTTCGCCACGCTGACGGGGGCGATCGTGGTCGCGCTCGGAGAGGTGTACGCCGGGCTGTTCGGCTCCGACGAGGAATGGACGGAGGACGTCCGCTCCGCGGGCGAAGTGTCCGGCGACCTTTGTTGGCCGATGCCCCTGCACGAGCGGTACCGCCCGCTGATCGAGAGCGACGTGGCTGACTTCGCCAACGCGGCGAAGAAGAGGCAGGCGGGAGCCGTCTATGCGGGGATGTTCCTCAAGGAATTCACCGGCGGCGTCCCCTGGTGCCACGTGGACATCGCGGGCACCGCGATGGTGAACGGAGCCGGAACCGGGTTCGGCGTGCGGCTCATGCTCGCCCTGGCCCAGCGCCTGGCGCTCACCCCGTAGACGCGGCGAGGGCGGCGAGCATGCGGTCGTTCTCCTCCGGGAGGCCGATCGTGATGCGCACGCCCTCGGGAGCCCCGAACGGACCGGTGCCACGGACGATCACCCCCGCCGCCATCAGCCGCTCGATGGCACCCGCGGCCTCGCCCTCATCAGCGAACGGGACAAAGAGGAAGTTGGCGTCCGACGGCAGCGGCGTCATCCCTGAATCCTCAAGGCCCGCCCGCACACGTTCCCGTTCAGCGCGGATCAGATCGAGCCGTTCGGCGAGGCCCGTGCCGGGCGCGCGGAGACTCGCCAGGGCCGCGACCTGGGAGGGTCCGGTCACGTCGAAGGCGTTCCTCACGCGGGCAAGCTCCTGCGAAAGTTGCTCCGGCCCCACGAGGTAGCCGATCCGCAGACCCGCCAGCGCATATGCCTTGGAGAAGGTGCGTAGGACGGCCAGCCTCCGCCCGGAGGCCACCAGCGCGGCGCCGTCGTGACCGCCGGCGGGCAGGAACTCGAAATAGGCCTCGTCCAACACCGGCAGGACGTGATCCGGCACGGCGTCGAGGAACCGATCGAGGTCTCCGGACTCCACCGCGGCCCCGGTCGGATTGTTGGGACTGACGACCACCACCATCTTGGTCTCGGGCCGGATCGCCGCGAGGAGGCCATCGAGGTCGCACGAGCCGTCAGACGCGAGTGGAGCCGCGTCGACCCGGGCTCCCTGGATTCCCGCCACCGCGCGCCACTGCACGAAGCTCGGCCACGACATCGCCAGGGCGTCGCCCGGCCCCAAGGCGAGGATCCCCAGGTACTTGATCAGGCCGTCGATCCCCGCACCGACGGTGATCTGGGCGGTGGTGACGCCGAGCCGCCCGGCGAGGAGGTCGCGCAACTCCCAGCACCCGGGGTCCGGATAGAGACGCTGGTCGGCCGAGCATGCCTCGAGCGCCGCCACGGCCTCCGGCGCCGGGGGAAACGGGCTCTCGTTCGAGGCGAGCTTCACGACCTGCTCGAGTCCACGCTCGCGCTGGACCTCCTCGACAGGCCGGCCGGGAACGTATGGCCGCACGCCGGCCGGGCCGGGCCTGACCCAGTCATCGGGGAGTTTCGGGTCGTCGGCCATGGCGCGGCAGGCTAGCAACGGCGGCCCTCCGGCCGGTGGGCAACAGCGCGGCTAGACTTCTTCCATGGCGGAATCACGCGATCTGGGCCTCTTCCCCCTCGACCTCGTGCTGCTGCCGGGCGAGTTCAGCGGGCTGCACATCTTCGAGCCCCGTTATCGCCAGCTGCTCGCAGACTCCGTGCTGGACGACGTGCCGTTCGTGCTCGGCAGGCCCGACCCCGAGAGCGGCACCCGGATCGCCTGCAGCGCCCGTTTCCACCGCCTTGAGCGCCGCCACGGGGACGGCCGCATGGACGTGCTCGTGCGCGGCGAGGCGCCGGTTGAGATCGCCGAGGAGACCGACGGGCGTCTCTACTTCTCTGCCATGGCGCGCGCCCTCGAGGACGGCCCTGACGCACCCTCCGAGGCGCGGATCGCCGCGGCGCGGGAGGCGTATACGGCCTTCGTGTCGGAGGTTGTCGACCAAGATGACCATCCGGATCCACCCGTTGATGTGCCACTCTCGTTCGCGCTGGCCTCGACGCTCGATCTCGCGTCCGAGCCCAAGCAGAGCCTGCTCGACACGCGGGACGAGGGCGAGCGCCTGAACCAGCTCACGGCGATTCTCCGCGCCGCGCGTGAGAGCGTGCTCCGTGCCCGTGTCGCCGCCGAGCGGGCCCCGACCAACGGCAAGGTCAGCCACTGAACCTCGACGAGCGCTACGAACGGCTCACGGGCCCGGGGGGCACCCTCGCCACCGACGTGGCGGTCGTCTGGATCGACGGGCCCGACGCCGAGCACTTCCTCCAGGGCCTGCTCTCCCACGACGTCGCGGGGCTCGAGGTCGGTTCGGACCTCGCCGCCCTCCTTCTCGACGGCAAGGGCCACATCCGCGCCGGACTCATCGTTCACCGCGACGGCCCCGCGGCCTTCACGATGCTGGCCGACGACGCCACGGCCGAGGCGACGACGGCGGTGCTCCACGAGTACCACTTTTCCGAAGACCTCGAGATCACGGGACCGGAACGCTCCGACGCGGCGCTGCTCACCGGGGAAGCCGCCGCACCCGAGGGGGCCGAGCTCGTCGTCGGCGGGTGGATCCCGGGCAGTCGGATCGCCCTCATCCCACAGCCGCTACCGGCGACGGATGGCGACGCCGCGTTGGCGGAGATCCTCCGAATCGAAGCGGGGATTCCCCGCGTCGGGATCGACACGAACGACACGAGCCTGCCCCACGAGACAGGGCTCGTCGGGCGGACCGTTTCCTTCGAGAAGGGGTGCTACCTCGGCCAGGAGACCGTCGCCCGGGTGGAGTACCGGGGGGGCGTGCGACGCCACCTGCGCGGGGTGTCGACGGCAGAGCTGCTTCCCGTCGGGACGCAACTGCGAGCCGGTGACTCTGTGATCGCCACCCTGACCAGCACGGCGCTCAGTCCGCGGCACGGCCCGATCGGCCTGGCCGTCGTCCGTGACGATCAGGCCGACGGGGATGTGACGGCCGGCGGGGAGCCCGCGGCGATCCGCGAACTCCCCTTCCCTGCCGGCTGAGCTCCGTTCAGCCGGACTGGGTGTCGCCGTCGCCGGCCTCGGGGGCCGCCTCGGCCGGCGGCTCTCCGCCGTAGTTGCCACCCCGCGGACCGTCGCCACCGAACCCCCGGGGCCCGTGACCGCCGGACCCGGGACGACCGTGCTTGCCGCCCCCGGCGCGCGTCCCGTCCGAGTCGACGGTCCGCTCGGCCATGCCCTGGATCCGCTCGTCCGTGAGCCGCTCCTGAACCTCCTCCGGGGCCGCGTCCCGGGCCTCGGTGAGAGCGCCGACGACCGCGCCGACCGCGCCGTCGCGCGTCTTGCCCGCTGCCTCGGCCTGCTCGGCGATGCTGGTCCCGTCGCGGACCGCGTCGCGGATCTCCTCGATGGACGAGCCGAGATAGTCGGCGAGCGCCGCACCGACGGCCCCGGATGACGCCTCACGCTGCTCGCGGAACTGCTCGCGCTGATCAGCCTGCTCCTGGGTGATGCGCCCCGAGGCGACGGCCTCGGCGATGCGATCCTCGCGCAGCTGCTCGAGTGCCTGCTCGACCTGCTCGCCCGAGAGCTGGGTGCCGGCGGACTCATTGAGCGCCTCGGCGAGACTCTCCGCCCGGTCGTCGGAGCCGCCGAGCAATGGGCTGCCGCCGGCGATCGCGGCTCCGGCGCCGCCTCCGATGACGGCGAGGGTGGCCAGCACCGCTGCGCCGCGTGTCTTGGTGAGCTTCATGGAATTGCCTCCGGTGAGTTGTGGTGAACGGACCGCCCGCCGGGACCGGGGGCTCACTTCACCCCGGAGGCTAGGCAGGAGGACCGAAAGCCCATGTAACGAGAACCCGACTGTGAGCAGGCCTTAACGCGCGAACAACACGCCGTCCGCGAGACGGTCTCGGGAAGCCGCGCGGGCGATGAGCCGAAACCGCACGCGGAGTGAGCCTCCCAGCAGGAGCGAGGCGCGGCCAAGGAGCTGAGAAAACGGTGGCTGCGCAGGGAAGCAGGTACGGCTGGAGGCCGACCCTCACCCGATGACGCCGCGCAGGCGCCGCGTGCAGCGAGCGATCAGCCGTGAAGCGCGCCCGGAGGTGGTCCTATGCGAAGGTGATCTCGTCGCCAGTCTCGCCGGCTTCGATGCGCTCGACGATCTTCTCCAGCGCCAGCTCATAGAGCGCCGGGGCGAGGACGTCCATGCCACCCTCGAGCGCCGAGTCGTCCCGCACCTGCACGCTCACCCGGCTGACGAAGCAGGTCTTGCGCCCGAGTTGGCCGTCGGGGCCGGAGATGTCCGCCGGAAAGCCCCAGAGCATGGGCTGGTCCTCGCTGAGCGACTGTCGCACCGCTCCGAAACTCACCGTGTACTCGACCCCGTCGTGGGTGACGGTGTGTTGGCTCACAGCTCCACCACCTCGCCCGCTGAAGTGACACCGAAGGCGCCCCCGCCCCGGCGGGGATCGGCGGCGGCTGTAGCCCCGGACGCCGTCGCGGTGGCGACCGCCGCACCGCCGAAGAAAAGGCTCGCGGCCGTCCACCGGCGGAGACGGTGACCGGCGCCCGCCAGCGCGTCCACGATCTCGTCGGGCGTCCCGGCCTCCACGTCGACGCCGTCGCCCTCGGGGTGCAGCCGGGGCGCGGCGACCGCCTCAGCCGGCTCCATGCCGCCGTCGATCAGGTTGCTCATCACGCTCAGTATTGCGGAGCGGATGCGGTTGGAGCCCGCCGAGCCGAGAGCGATCTCCGGTGCGCCGTCGCGGAGCAGGATCGTGGGCGACATCATCGACGGCGGACGGGCGCCGTGGGCGATACGGCCGAAGCCATCGGGGTTGAGGTCCTGCTCGCCCATGATGTTGTTGAGCAGGAATCCGGTGTCGCCGGCGACGACGCCGGAGCCGGCGCCGTTCGAGCTGGACAGCGCAGCCGCCCCGCCCTCGGCGTCGATCGCGCTGATGTGGGTTGTTCCGGCGGGCCCCCGGGCGGCGCCGCTGAGCATCCGCCGCAGAGCCGCGGGGTCGGCGAGACGCTCGGCGAAGTCGCCACCCCGCAGCCCGTTCGCGGCGATGCCGGCCTCGACCAGATCGAGGGCGCGCCGGCGGGCGTCCGTCGGAGTACCACGCCGGGACAGATCTGAGAGCGCCGCGGCGATCAGCGCCCCTCCCCAGGACGGAGGCGGATTCGTCACGACCTCTCCTCCGCGAAACGGAACGGCGATCGGGGTCCGCTCGATGACCGCGTGCGCCGCGATGTCCTCGGTGCTGATCCGGCCGCGCGGGCCCATTCCCGCGATGACCGCGGCGGCGAGTTCAGAGCACGCCGTCTCCGGGTCCGCGGCCACCGCTTCGAGGGTCTCGGCCAGACGCGGCATCCGGATCACGTCGCCCTCGCCCAGGAGGTTCCCGTCCGGGGCGTAGATGGCACGGGACCCGGGCGTGTAAGAGAGCATTTCCCCGAGAATCGAGTGTAGGAACGCGGCCTCGGCGCGGAGGCGGACGCCGCTCCGCGCCAGTCGTACCGCCGGACCGATGATCTCCGCCAGCGGCAGACGGCCGAAGCGCCGATGTGACTCGATCAGTCCCGGGAGCTGCCCTGGGACGGCCACCGACGCCGGACCGATGTGGAACACCTGCTCGGCGCCGCCGAAAGGGACGGTGAACGCGTCGAGGTCCGCGGGGTCGAGGGGCGCAGCCCCGGGGCCGAGGCCGGGCGCCGCCACGAAGAAGTCCAGAAGCACAGGCGCGCGCCGCGGCATGGCCGCCAGCAAGAAACCGCCCGCGCCCGGGCCCGTGAGGGGACTCTCGGCGACTGCCGCGGCGAACGACGCGGCGCAGACGGCGTCGACGGCCGTTCCCCCGGCGGCGAGGGCGTGTGCGCCGGCACGCGCGCTCTCGGGATGCCCGGCAGCGACGGCCGCCCGCGTCGCGGCCTCGGCTACGCCGCGCCCCCGGGACGCCGGCCCGGGCCGGGATAGGGCATGTCGACGACCTCGCCGCCGGTCTCCTCCGGCACATCGCCGCTGAAGT
>JAHEIS010000124.1 GCA_024639225.1 Actinomycetes bacterium
AGACGGCGTCGGCAACCACGTCGGGGGGCTGCGCCAGCGCCGCGAGGCCGAAGGCGATGGCGAGGCCGAGGGAGACCGCCGGACCCGCGGCGGCGATCCGGAACTCCGCGCCCGCGCTCGGAAAGTTCCCGGTGAAGCGCGCGACCCCCCCGAAGAGCCACAGGGTGATGCCGTCGGTCTCCATCCCGTCGCGGCGCGCCTGGAGGGCGTGGCCCAGCTCGTGGGCGAGAATCGACACGAGGATCATGACCCCGGCGAGGAGCGCCACGATGATGTGAGTGCCGCCGTCCCAGAGAGTCCACGTGACCAGCCCGAGCAGGAGCAGAACGCTCCAGTTCATCCCGAGCTCGATGCCGGCGATGCGTCCGAGGGGAATGCTGTCAGTCAGTGTGGGCTCCGGGGTGCGAGGACGTGCGTGGCAAGGCTATTCGACCCGCGCCGGCCTGAGGCACCCGGCGGTCGCCTGCGTCACCTGCCTCGCGCCGGATCGATCAGCCGCAGCATGGCGTCGCAGGAGCGGGCATGAGGTACAGCGACATCGTGACGGTCGGCCTCCCGGACAACGGCGCCCACAAGCGCCTCGTGTTCGAGCGGTCGGCCGTCCTCGAGGTCGAAGAGGGTGGACGACCCGAACCCGGGCGCGAGTCGTGCACGAATGTCCGCCAGGTATTCGTCGGCGGTGTCGAGGGTCAGCGTCACCCCCGCCGCGCGGGCGACCGCGACGGCCTCACGGCCCAGCGAGCGCATGAGTTCTGTCGCCGCCTCGTCGTCGAGAATCGCCCCGATCCGGCTGCGTCCGAGAGCCGTGACGGTGTTGAGGGCCGTGTTGGCGACCAGCTTGTGCCACAGCGCGCGCCGGGGGTCGTCGACGACGTCCGCATCGAGGCCGGCGGCCGTCGCAACCGCGGTCAGGGCGTCGCCGACGAGACCGGGCGGGCCGCCAACGAGCCGGTCACGACGGGCGCCTCCGTCGGCGCGTCGTCCCGAGAGGCGGACGATCCGGGTCGGTGTCTCACGCCGGACGCCGATGTAGACGGCCACGCCTGCGGTGCGCTCGGCTCCGGCGACCGGGGCGAGGATCGCGGCGTTGTCGATGCCGTTCTGGAGCGACAGGACGACACCGCCCGGCGCGAGGGCGCCATCGAGGGCGTCGGCCACCGCTCCGGTGGCCTCGCGCTTCACGGCGACGATGACGAGGTCGGACGGGCCGCGTTCGCCGGGATCCGACACGGGATCGAGCCGGACCCGGCGGTCACCGTCGGGGTCGACCAGCAGGACCGGGGCGGCGCGGAGGGCGTCGAGAGTGGTGCCGCGGGCGTGAATGCGGCAGGGCCATCCGGCGAGGGTGAGACGCGCGGCGATGAAGCAGCCGATGGCTCCGGCGCCGACGACCAGCGTCCGCGGCACCGGGCGGGCAGGCACGGGCTCTAGTCGAGCCCGAGGCCGAGCTGCTCGCCCGGCGTGGGCGGCGGCGCGTCGGCGCTCAGCGACAGGTCGGCGGCGGCATCCTGCGCCAGTCGGTCGGCGCGCTCATTCGCCGGGTGGCCGGCGTGACCCTTGACGACGGTGGGCGAGACAGGACCGACCCGGGCGAGCTCGACGAGCATGGCCTCCCAGAGATCGCGGTTGGCGACCGGCTTCTTTCCCGCGGTCTTCCATCCCCGCTTGCGCCAGCTGTCGAGCCACCCTTTGAGCAGCGCATTGGCGACGTAGGTCGAGTCGGTGATGAGCTCCACGCGGGCCCCGTCGGGCAGGGACCGCAGCCCCTCGATCACTCCGGTGAGCTCCATCCGGTTGTTCGTCGAGGGGGCCTCCGCACCCACGAGCACGGACTCGCCCTCGGGGCCGTCGATGATCGCCGCCCAGCCTCCGCGGGCATCCTCGGTCCCGTTGCCGGAGCAGGCGCCGTCGGTCACGAGAGTCCATTCCTCGGCCACGGCCGGGATCCTAGCCGCTCTCAGGCTGATTTCCGCGCACATCACGCGCACATCGGGCACTCACCGGCGGTGATCGACGACACCCACCCCGGTGGGGTCAGGCCGTGACGACCATGGCGATCCTCCTGGCGGCCCCGGCCGGCGCCCTGGCCGGTGTCGCCGCGCACGGGTTCGCGACGCGCTGGCCCCGGCGCCGCACGCCCGGCACCGGGCGCGCTCTGCTGGCCGCGATCGGAGCCGTCGTCGGGGTGGCGTTGGCCCTCGCCGGGCCCGAGGGGCCGGCGAGGTCAGCGGGGGTGCTCCTGGCGGCGCTGCTGCTGGCCATCGTCCCGGTCGACCTCGATTTGCGCCTGATCCCGGACGTGCTGACGCTGCCGGGCACGGTCGCGGCCCTGCTGCTCGCCGTCGTGAGCGGCGCAGATCCGCTGACAGCGTGCGGCTGGGCAGTCGCCGCGGCGGCCGTCTTCGCTCTCCCGGCCCGGTTCGTCCCGGGTTCCGTGGGCTGGGGCGACGTCAAGCTCGCGGGCCTCATGGGCGCGGCGCTCGGTGCTGAGGTGGCGCTGGCCCTGGCGGTCGGCCTCACGGCCGGCGGTGTCATCGCCCTCGGCATCCTCGCCCGACATCGCGGCGCGGCCCGGCGTCGGGCCCTCCCGTTCGCGCCGCCGCTGGCGCTCGGTAGCGCCTGGGTGCTACTGCTGGGTTGACGTCAGGGGCGGCGACTTCGGGATCGGTGCGAGCGCCGGATCGACCTCGTTGCTGGCGGCGTCCGCACCCGGAGCTTCGGCATGGATCAGCCAGGCGGCAGCCAGCGCGCTCATGGCGCAGATGAGCGCCACGATGATCCAGCCGCGGGCCGTGGGTCGACCCGATGTCGTACGGAGGCTCATGACGCCTACCGGTAACGGTTCACTTCGACGACGCGGCCGCCGATGGCCAGCAGCTGGTACCGCTCGTTGGGAAGGTGGTACTCGAGGAAGACGACCCCCGCGGCGGCCTCAGTGCGCCGGGTGGACGGCCTGCCGAGCTTCTTGGTGACCACGGCCAGCTTCTGGCCGACGAGCGGATGAGCGAGCAGGTCGCGCTGGGCGGCGGCGCGGGTGCGGCGCTTCTTCGCCGACTTCGCCTTGCGAGGGGTGACAGCTGGTCGCGTGCGGGCCCTGATGCGCGCCGTCTCGTCGGCGATGTCCAGGGTCGTGGCCGCGCCGCCTCCGGACGGGCCGGTGCCGGTCGCGATGGCCTCAGGCGAGGCAGCGATCGCCTGCGAGCCGAGATCGCCGGATCCGGCGGTGAACGCCAACGCGGCGAGCAGCGGCACCGTGGCTCCGAGGAGCGTGAGGGCGAGACGGGCGGATCCCTTGTCTGCGGTGGTGCGTCGGCGGGAGGGCATCGGTGCCCCCGCTATCGGCGCCGACCCGCCGGGACTTTAGGCCGGGCGACAGAATGCCCGGACGGCGCCGCGACAACTGTCAGCGGGGGTGATCCGACGGCCGTCCGCCCTGCCCCGATGATCGCTGGGCGCGTCGGTCGATTCCCCCTGCAGAGGGGCGGAGGCCCGCTATGCTGCCCCCCGCTCATGAGCCTGATCTACCGCACCGCTGGCGAGTCCCACGGCCCCGCGCTCGTCGCCGTGCTCGAGGGGATTCCGTCGGGTTTGCCGCTCACGCCGGAGGACATCGACACCGATCTCGCTCGGCGCCAGCTCGGCTACGGCCGGGGCGGGCGCATGAAGATCGAGAAGGACCGGGTCGTGGTCAAGTCCGGCCTGCGTCACGGCCAGACCCTCGGCAGCCCGCTGACCCTCGAGATCCCGAATCTGGATTTCCCCAACTGGTCCGAGGACCGGATGGCCGTCTGGGAGCCGTCGGGTGATGTCGATCCGATCACACTGCCTCGCCCCGGTCACGCAGACCTCGCGGGGATGCTCAAGTACGAGACCGACGACCTGCGCAACATCCTCGAGCGGGCCAGCGCGCGTGAGACCGCGGCGCGCGTCGCCGCGGGCGGCGTCGCCAAGGCGCTCCTCCGCCGCTACGGCACAGCGATCCGCAGCCATGTCGTGCGCATCGGCCCGGAGGCCTGGACGCCGGCCGAGCAGCCGGTCCTGAGCGACTTCGCCGGGGTCGACGAGAGCCCGGTGCGCTGCCTCGACCCCGAGGCCTCGTCGCGGATGCGCGAAGCGATCAAGACGGCCGGGCAGAGTCACGACACGCTCGGCGGCGTCTTCGAGATCGTCGCATTCGATCCCATCCCCGGCCTCGGCTCGCACGTCAGCGGCGACCGCCGCCTGGACGGCCGCCTCGGCGCGGCCATGCTGGGCATCCAGGCGATCAAGGGCGTCGAGATCGGAGCCGGCTTCGAGCTCGGGCGCATCCCCGGCAGCGAGGCGCACGATGAGATCTACCACGACGACGCCCGGGGCTATCACCGGCGGACAAACCGCTCGGGCGGCCTCGAAGGCGGCATGACCCACGGCGGGCCGCTCGTGGTCCGCGCGGTGATGAAGCCGATCTCGACGCTCTCCCGGCCGCTGGCATCGGTGGACATCCTCACCAAGGAGGACCGGCCGGCGTTCAAGGAGCGATCCGACATCTGCGCGGTGCCCGCGGCCGCCGTGGTCGCCGAGGCGGAGGTGGCCTTCGTTCTCGCCCAGGCGCTCGTCGAGAAGTTCGGCGGAGATTCGATCGGCCAGCTGGACGCGGCGGTCGAGCGCTACCGTGAGCAGCTCGCCTGATCTCCCCTGGGTAGCCCTCGCGGGCTACATGGGCGCGGGCAAGAGCACGGTCGGCCGGCTCCTGGCCGAGGCTCTGGACCGCCCCTTCGTCGACGCCGATACCGCGATCGAGGAGCACGCCGAGATGCCCATTCCCGAGATCTTCTCGCGCAAGGGTGAGTTGTGGTTCCGGCGAATGGAGGAGCGGATCATCCGCGACATCGTCGCCGGGCCCGCCGGGGTGATCGCCCTCGGCGGCGGCGCGCTCGGCCGGGAACGGACGCGCGGGCTGCTTGGCCGGGTCGCCCGGGTCGTCTGGCTGAGGCTCGACCCCGAGGCCGCCTGGGAGCGGGTCTCGGGGAGCGACCGTCCCCTCGCGGGGGAACGTGAGCGCTTCCTGCGCCGTGGTGCCCAGCGGGAGCCGATCTACCGCGAATGCGCCGACATCACCGTCGATGCGACCGCCCATCCTCGGGACACGACGACGGCGATCGTCGCGGCGCTCGAGGAGGCGTCAGCCTCATGAGCCGGGAGCCCGCACTGACCGCCGAAGCCGGTGGCCGGAGCTATCCGGTCCATCTCGGCGACGGCCTGCTCGCGGCGACGGGGGAGCTGGTCGCCGAGGCGAAGCTCGCCGCCGACGCCGCGCTCGTCATCCACGACGCGAACGTGGCCAACTATGCAGCCACGGTCGCCACGTCGCTGGAGCGGTCGGGTCTGCGCGCACCGCTCCTGTCCGTCGCGCCCGGCGAGGCGTCGAAGTCGCTGGCCGAGGTCGAGAGGATCTGCCGGCACGCCGCCCGCAACGGCGTCCGGCGTCGCGATGCCGTCGTCGCGGTCGGCGGTGGGGTCATCGGCGATCTCGCCGGCTTCGTCGCCGCGAGCTA
Source organism: Actinomycetes bacterium (assembly GCA_024639225.1). Lineage (GTDB taxonomy): Bacteria > Actinomycetota > Thermoleophilia > Miltoncostaeales > Miltoncostaeaceae > JAHEIS01. The sequence continues at coordinate 5,535 of JAHEIS010000124.1, forward strand.
TCAGCGCGGCGTCGGCCTCGTGCATGTGCCGACGACCCTGCTGGCCATGGTCGATTCCGCCATCGGGGGCAAGACCGGCGTCGATCTGCCCGAGGGCAAGAACTACGTCGGGGCGGTCTACCAACCCGGCGCAGTCCTGATGGACACCGCGACGCTCGCAAGCCTTCCCCCGCGCGAGCTGTCATGTGGGTTCGCGGAGGTCGTCAAGTACGGCCTGCTGGACGGCGAAGAGCTGTTCAGCGTCGTCGAGAGCTGGCCGGAGCTGCCGGGGCCGGCTGATGACCTGGCCGACCTCATCCGCCGGTGCGTCGCGCACAAGGTCGGCGTCGTCCAGGCCGACGAGATGGATCTGGGGGTGCGGGCGACCCTCAACCTCGGCCACACCGTCGGGCACGGGATCGAGGCGGCGGCGGGGTACGCCCGGTACCACCACGGCGAGGCGATATCCCTCGGCCTGCTGGCCGCCCTGAGGATCTCGGAGCGCATCGCCGGCCTCGATCCCGAATGGCGTGAGCGGACCCGCCGGATTCTCGAGCGTCACCGCCTGCCCGTGCGGCTCGATTCCGCCGTCGGCACCGCGGATATCGAGGACCGCATGGGGCGGGACAAGAAGGCGGACGCCGTCTCGCTCAATATGGTGGTGCTCCCGCGGCCGGGGGAGCCGCAGACCAACGCGGACCCCGGGCGGGAGATGGTGCGCGAGGCGATCGAGGAGCTACGGGGATGAGCACAGCCGACCTGCGAGTGGCCCTTCTTCACGGACCGAACATCAACTTGCTCGGTCGCCGGCCGAGCGAGCACTACGGCACCCTGACGCTCCCTGAACTGGAGGCCCGGGTCCGGGGTTGGGGGCAGGAGCGAGGAATCCGCGTCGGGTGCTTCCAGAGCAACGACGTCGGCGCTTTCCTCAGCCACCTGCACGGTCTCAGCGGCATCGTCGATGCCGCCATCGTCAATCCCGGCGCCTGGACCCACTACGAGT
>JAHEIS010000125.1 GCA_024639225.1 Actinomycetes bacterium
CGCGGACCTCACCCACGATGAGCCGGTCGGGGCGCATTCTCAGCGCGTTGCGAACCAGGTCACGGATTGTCACGGCGGATCGCCCCTCAACCGCCGCGGGGCGGGCCTCGAGCCGGACGAGATGCGCGGCGTCGATCCGCAACTCAGCCAAGTCCTCAATCGTGATCAGCCGTTCCCCGACGGGCACGGCCGCGGCGAGCGCGGCCAGCAGAGTCGTCTTCCCCGACGAGGTGCCGCCCGACACCAGGATGTTCCGCCGTTCAACGACGGCCGTCGTGAGGAACTCCAGGAGGTGATCGTCGAGAGCCCCCAACGCGACGAGGTCACCGCCCGTGAGGGCCTCGTCGGGAAACAGCCGCACCGACAGCGTCGGTCCATCGACGGCGAGCGGTGGGATGACGGCGTTAATGCGCGCGCCAGTGGGCAGTCGGGCGTCCACCATCGGATTGGCTTCGTCCAGCCGTCGGCCGAGCGGAGCGATGATCCGGTCAATGACGTGGAGGACATGATCGTCGTCCTCAAACCGGGCCGGCGATCGCTCGATCACCCCGGATCGCTCGACGAAAACCGCCGACGGCCCATTGACCATCACCTCCGTCACCGCGGAGTCGCGCAGCAACGGCGCGATCGGGCCCAGGCCCAGCGCCTCGTCGATGACGGCGTCAAGGAGCACCTCGCGGGGTCGCCGTGCGAGGTCAGGATGGATCTCGTCGACGATCTCATCGAGGAGCATCACCAACTCATCCCGGGGCGCATCGGGACGCGCGACCCGCGCCAGGCGACGGCGGAGTTCCTCGATGCCCCGCCCCTGCCCGCCTGCGGAATCCTCGGCCATGGGCCGACGCTATCCGGAGCCGGGTGCCGGGCCTGTCGCCCGATCGTGCCCGCGGTTGACACGGACCGACGCTGACGCTGCGGAACAGAACGGATGAAGGTGGTGGCGGCGACGTTGCGCTCGGAGGCGCTTCAGCGAAGAGCTGGCGAGATGCCTCCGGGACCCCAGCAAACGCTCCGGATCGCTCCCGTCGTCGGTGGGGCGTCGTTGTGGCACTCGTCGCGGTCTTAGGGGCAATGGCCTGGGCCGCGACGTACGCGTACCTGAGCGGGAACCTCTACAACTCCAAGGCGTCGGGCGCGTGGACGAACCACCGCGAGCACTGGGTCGCCCAGCACGGCGGGCTCACGAACCGCCGCGTCCAGACCGGACACCCGACGACCGCGGGCGGTCACGTCGCCATCGTTCGGGGCTGGGGCAACGCCGCGTGGGGACCGTCGGGTCCGGCGGGCTACTACGGGCAGCCCGAATGCTGGCGCATCGAGGGCCCGAGCCCCGTCGGCGTCTGGTGCGCGAGGGCGACGCCATGATAAGCAACCTCCGCGTGACCGCAATCGCGGTGGCCGCCGTCGCGCTCGGTGGGGCCGCAGGTGGCCTCGTCGCCGGCCCCTGGACTCGAGCCCTCTTCCCACTCATCCGACCGGCGGGGGCCCCGCGGTGAGCGTTCTCGACTCCCCGGCCGCCGCGGACGACCGGCGCTGGGTGAGCTTCTCGCCAGGCAGCGACTTCGCGCGCCAGGTCGGCGTGTCCGCCGAGGGCGTCCAGCTCGCAGCACGACCGCCAACGGCAGCGCGTTCGTGGCCCCGGCGACCAGAGGCTGGCTCTGCGTCGTCCTCAAGGGCCGCGAGTCCGTCAACTCCGATACGCCCGTTTCCCGTTCTGCCCTCACCCCACCTTCGCTCCTGCCACCAAGGTCGCACCACCCCGCCCGCTCGTGAGCGGGCGGAAATGACGGTCCGGCGGCCTAGTAGCGGTAGTGATCGGGCTTGTACGGCCCGTGCACGGGGATTCCGAGGTAGTCGGCCTGCTCCTCGGTGAGCGTCGTGAGATGCACACCGAGCGCATCCAGATGCAGACGCGCGACCTTCTCGTCCAGGTGCTTGGGCAGCACGTAGACCTGCTTGTCGTACTCATCCGCCTTGGTGAAGAGCTCGACCTGGGCGATCGTCTGGTTGGTGAACGACGCCGACATGACGAACGACGGGTGGCCCGTCGCGTTGCCGAGGTTCAGCAGACGCCCTTCGGAGAGGACGATGATGCTGTGGCCGTCGGGGAAGCGCCACTCGTCGACCTGGGGCTTGATGTTGGTGTGCTGCACGCCCGTCACGGCCATGAGGCCCGCCATGTCGATCTCGTTGTCGAAGTGGCCGATGTTCCCGACGATCGCCTGGTGCTTCATCCGCGCCATGTGGTCGGCCGTGATGATGCCCTTGTTGCCGGTGGTCGTGACGAAGATGTCGACCTGGTCGATGACCTCGTCCAACGTCGCGACCTGGAAGCCCTCCATCGCGGCCTGGAGCGCGCAGATCGGATCGATCTCGGTCACGATCACCCGGGCGCCCTGGCCCTTCAGGGATTCGGCGCAGCCCTTGCCCACGTCGCCGTAGCCACACACCAGCGCGGTCTTACCGCCGAGCATCACGTCGGTGGCTCGGTTGATGCCGTCGATCAGCGAGTGGCGACAGCCGTAGAGGTTGTCGAACTTGGACTTGGTGACCGAGTCATTGACGTTGATTGCGGGGAAGAGCAGCTTGCTCTCCTCGGCGAGTTGATACAGCCGATGGACGCCCGTAGTCGTCTCCTCGGTAACGCCCTTGATCCCCGCGGCGATCGTCGTCCATCGCTGGGGGTCCTCGCGGAGGGAGCGCCGGAGCACGCCGAGGATGACCTTCTCCTCCTCCGAGCCGGCGGTCCCGTCGTCCGGCACCGATCCGGCGGCCTCGAACTCGACGCCTTTGTGCACGAGGAGCGTGGCGTCGCCGCCGTCGTCGAGGATCATGTTGGGCCCCGAGCCGTCGGGCCAGCGCAGCACCTGCTCGGTCGCCCACCAATACTCCTCCAGCGTCTCACCCTTCCACGCGAATACCGGCACCCCCGCGGGAGCTTCCGGCGTGCCATTGGGACCGACGGCGATCGCAGCCGCAGCGTGGTCCTGGGTCGAGAAGATGTTGCACGAGGCCCAGCGGACCTGGGCGCCGAGCGCCGTGAGGGTCTCGATCAGGACGGCGGTCTGCACGGTCATGTGCAGAGAGCCGGTGATCCGGGCCCCGGCGAGAGGCGCCTCGGAGGAATGCTCCTCCCGGAGGGCCATCAGCCCGGGCATCTCGTGCTCGGCGAGGCGGATCTCGTTGCGGCCGAACTCGGCCAGCGAGAGGTCCGCGACCTTGAAATCCTGCTCAGCGGACGGGGCTGACGTGCTCATTCACTCTCCATCTTCGTCGGTGCGCCACCTCGGTGTCGGCGGCGGGGCGGGGCTCGGCCGCCATTCCGAAACTAGCAGCGCCGGGACGCCGATCATGCGGCCGCCGAGAGATGGCTCACGGATCCGCCCCGGCGCCGTCGCTCAGGTCCGGCGACGAGCCCACGACCTCGCCGGTGGGTTCAGGGCCGCCGCCCGCCATCGGCAGCCCGCCGTCTCCGCGCTCTCCGGGCGGACGAGCGACGACGCGCACGTCCGTCGCGAATCCCGCACCGGCCGCCACCGCGAGAGCGTCGGCCACCGGGACGCGGAGCAGGAGACCGCCCCCGTCGCCGTCGCCGGGCGGACTGACCACGAGCACTTCGGCGTCCGCGACGAGCAGCCCCGCACGCCCCGATCCGGCCACGGAGACCAGATCCACGCGCGCGCCCACCGGAAGCGAGAGCGCCGAGGACCCCAGCGCCGATGCGGGCAGCGCAACCGCCCGCTCGCCGGGCGCCAGCGGTGCCGGCCCGTAGCCGGGCGCTCCCCCGAGCGCCGCCCAAGTGAGAGCTTCTCCCGCCGCCAGCGGCGCGGCGAGCCGGGCATCAGCCGGAACCTCACCCGGTCCGGGCGGCAGGGCGACTCCGTCCGGCCAGGCGACGCGCGTCGTCGGCAGCTGGGGCGCGCTCAGCTCGGCGATCGCGGTGCCCGCCGCGAGGTCGGCGCCAGCGACCAGAACGTCGGCCTCTGGATCAGCCCCGGGCCGGAGCGCCAGCACCATGCCCACCAGAGCCAGCAGGGCGACCGCCGTCCACCCGAGGCGGCGGACGCGCTCACCGGTCACGGCGCACCCACCGGCAGCTCTATCTCGAAGAGGCATCCCCCCTCCGCCGGGCGGGCCGCCAGGCTTCCGCCACACGCTGCGAGTTCGCGGGTGGCGATGGCCAGTCCCAGCCCCCATCCCGGACCCTGCGGCCGGGAGCCACGCTCACCGGCAACGAACACCGACCTGAGCTCCACTGCGGTCGGCGCGTCGCCGTCGTTGCGGACCGCGAGTCGCACGCCATGGCGCGAGGCGGTCATCGAGATGACCACCTCGCCATCCGCACGGCAGTGCCGGATCGCGTTCTGGACGAGATTGTCGAGGGCGCACCGCAGACGGTCAGGGTCGCCGCGCAGCAACGGGTCGCCCCCGCCGTCGCGCAGACCCAGGGAGACGCCGCACGCCTCCGCCGCAGCCAAATGGCGCACGACGACATCGCCGACCACGGCGCGGATACGCCCCGACGGTGCCTCGGACGGTGAGCGGCGGCCGGCAAGTCGTTCGATCTCGCGGAGGATGCGGTCGACCTCCGCATCGATGAGTCGTGCCCCCTCTGCCGCGGCTCCGGTGCCACCCGCCCGCGTGACGGAGAAGCACTGGCCCCGGATCACCGCGAGCGATCCCCGGACCGCGTGGAGACCAACGTCGAGATCACGCATCGTCGGGGAGGAGGCGGTAGCCGACGCCCCACACGTTGATGACGTAGCGCTCACCCCCGCCGTGGCGGGCGAGCTTGCGGCGAAGACGACTGGCATGGCTGTCCACGGTGCGCGTCCGGGTCTCGCCGCGATAGTCCCATACGTCGCGCAGCAACTCGCGCTTGGTCCACACCCGGCCCGGATCCTTCGCCAAGGCCGCGAGGAGCGCGAACTCCTTGGCGGACAGGTCGACGACCCGCCCGTTCAGGAGAGCGCGACGGGCGTTGCGGTCGACCACGAGGGGCCCCACCCGCAGCGGTTCGCTGAGCGTCACCCCGCGCGCGCGCCGGAGCAGAGCCCCGAGGCGGGCGATCACCTCCGGGTAGTGAAAAGGCTTGGTCACGTAGTCATCAGCTCCACGCTCGATCCCCCGAACAGCGTCATGAGGATCGGCGTGGCCGCTGAGGATCAGGATCGGCATGCCCGGATCCCAGGGATCGTCCGTGCCGCCCTCGCGGATCGTGTCCACGACGTCGAGGCCACTGATCCCGGGAAGGCCGATGTCGATGATCGCCGCGTCGGGCCTGCTCGTGCGCAGGAGGGTCGTCGCCTCCTCGCCGCTGGTCGCCGGAACCGGGGCGAAGCGGTCGGCGCTGAGGTTGGCCTCGAGGAAGTCGAGGGTGTTCCGGTCGTCGTCCACGACCAGCAGCGACGGTACGACGTCGCCGATTGCGAGCGGCATGGGCCCCTCCCTTTCGTTGCCTGCCCCCTATTGAGTTGTGGGCGGACCGAAACACCCCCTCTCGAGAGCAGAGGAGGTCCGCGGTCGGGAGCTAGGCCGTCTGGCCCCGCAGCACGGACTGCCCGGAGTGCGCCGGGTCGCCGTCGGCGGGCTCGACCGACAGGTCGAGGAACCGGTAGCGCTCGGGTCGGAGCGGGACCGGCAGTGTCACCTCGACCGCGCCGCTGGCGGGCACCCGGATGGAGCCGACCGAGATCAGGTCCTCAGGGGAGTTCAGCAGCCACAGCTCATAGAACTCGCCGCTGGCCGACGGGGCGAGATCCGCCAGCCGAACCGTCATCATGTCGCCATCGGCGGAGATCTCCGCGGTGCCGGAACCGGCGCCCTCGAGCGCGGGAAGATCGACGACCCGGCCGTCGGCGGCGTCATCCCCACCGGCCGTGACCCGCCCGAGACCGAAGGCCGCGAGCGCGACCAGCGCGGCGGCGGCGGTGGCGACCGCCGCCATGGCGGGACGCGACGACCGCCACGAGGCCAGCCGGGTGACCTTCCGGGATGGAGCCCGGAGGGCGGGCGGCTCGATGTCTTCCCAGGCCTCGGCCGGCAGCCGCACCAGGGCTTCGCCGATCGGACCGAGGCGCTCGACCTCGGCCCGGAAGGCGGCATCGGTCCGCATCCGCTCCTCGGCCGCGGCCCAGCCCTCGGCGTCGAGGTCGCCGGACAGGACATCAGCGAGATCGGGGCGTGGCTCGCTCATGCTCCCCCTCCTCGTCCATCAGTGTGCGCAGGCGGCGCATCGCGCTCACCATGCGCATCTTCACGGTGCCGAGCGGCACTCCGACGGCTTCGGCGATCTCGCGCTGGCTACGGTCCTCGTAGAAGCGCAGGCGC
>JAHEIS010000027.1 GCA_024639225.1 Actinomycetes bacterium
GGGACTCGACGGGGGAGAGGCGCTCGAGGACATCGCCATCGATCGCGTGTTTCTGGGCTCGTGCACGAACGCCCGCCTCGAGGACCTCCGGGCGGCCGCGAAGATCGTCGAGGGACGCACTGTCGCCGAGTCGGTGAACGCGATGGTCGTGCCGGGTTCGATGCAGGTCAAGGGGGCCGCCGAGGCCGAAGGCCTTGATGCCGTGTTCCGCGCCGCGGGCTTCGAGTGGCGCGACGCCGGATGCTCGATGTGCCTGGGCATGAACCCCGACACCCTCGATCCGGGTGAGCGCTGTGCGTCGACGTCCAACCGGAACTTCGAGGGCCGCCAGGGCAAAGGCGGGCGCACCCACCTGGTGAGCCCCCAGATGGCGGCCGCTGCCGCGGTGACCGGCCACCTGGTCGATGTCCGTTCGTTCGACGCCGAACTCGTGGGAGCGTGAGCATGGAGCCGTTCGTTTCTGTCACCGGTCGCGTCGCCCCGCTGGACATGGCCGACGTCGACACCGACCAGATCATCCCGAAGCAGTTCCTCAAGCGCATCGAGCGCACCGGGTTCGGCGAGTTTCTCTTCTACGACTGGCGAGACGAGAGCTTCTACCTGCTCGATCGCGAGGAGTACGCGGGGGCGCCGATCCTCGTCGCGGGGCGCAACTTCGGCTGCGGATCCTCGCGGGAGCATGCCCCCTGGGCACTCGAGGACTACGGCTTCCGCGCCATCATCGCCCCAAGCTTCGCCGACATCTTCCGCAACAACTGCACGAAGGTCGGCATCCTTCCGGTGGTCCTGCCGGAGGAGAAGGTGCGGGCGATCATGGAGAGTGCTCTCGCGGCCCCTGATGGAGAGGTGAAGGTCGACCTGGAGGCACGCGCCGTCATCGATGCGACGGGAGAGACCCACGCGTTCGACATCGATGAGCCCGTGCGCCAGCGCCTGCTCAACGGCTGGGATGACATCGGGCTGACGCTCGAACACGAGAGCGCGATCTCGGCCTACGAGGACACTGGCGAACGCGACGGCCCCGTGACCACCGCTTTCGGCTGAGTGGTGTCCCGGCGGACCTTCCTCCGCCGGTGTCGCTCGCGGGAGTGCGCCGACTCGTGGTGGTTTACTGCACCGTGTGAGCGACGCGCCTGAGCCGGATCTGGACGAGGACATCGCCGGCCTGGCCGAATTCAGTCGGGCTGGGCCCGGCATCACCCGCCTCGCATGGACGGAGGAACTCCGCGCGGCCTACCAGTGGCTGGGCGGTCGGTGCGAGGAGGTCGGCCTGCGCTGGAACGTCGACGCTGCCGGGAACTTTGTCGCACGTTGGGAGGTGGGTGAGGGGCCCGCAACCCTCGTCGGTTCTCACTTGGACAGTGTCCCTAACGGGGGGCGTTACGACGGTGCGCTCGGCGTGCTCGCGGGTCTCCACGCGATCAGGCTCCTGAAGCGGCGCGGCTTCGTGCCCCGGGCGCCGATCTGGCTGATCGCGTTCATGGACGAGGAGAACACCCGGTTCAACACAGCGCTGTTCGGGAGCCGCGCCTTCTGCGGCGAGGACATCACCGGCCTGGGGGAGCGCCGGGACGCCGAGGACATGAGCCTCGCTGAGGCCATGCGCCCCTGGGATCGCGACATCTCGCAGGCCACCCGCGCCGCCGCCGTTGCCGACGTGGGCCGTTTCGTCGAGCTTCACGTCGAGCAGGGGCCGAGGCTGGAACAGCAGGAGCTGCAGGTCGGCGTTGTCACCTCGATCGTGGGGATGGTCGGGTACCGGATCGAGGTGACCGGCGAGGCCAACCACGCCGGCACGACACCGATGGAACTCCGCCGCGATGCTCTCTGCGGTGCGGCCCGCATGATTCTTGCCGTTCGTGAGATCGCACGCGCTTCGAAGGACACGACCGCGAATGTGGGCGTGATCTCCGTGGCACCCGCGAGCAGCAACGTGATCCCCGGCTCGTGCCACTTCACTCTCGATCTACGTGCCAGCCAGGACGATGCACTCGGGCAGCTTGAGGCGGTCTGCCGACGGGAGATCCATGACATCGCCGTCACCGAGGATCTCCAGGCGAGCCTGAACGGGACCTACCGGATGGCGGCCGTCCCCATGGACGACCACCTCATCGAGGTCATCGAGACGGCCGCACGCGAGGAGGGCGCATCGACCGTGCGCCTTCCGAGCGGGGCCGGGCACGATGCCATGCTGCTCGCCCGGTACGTACCCGCCGGCATGCTCTTCGTCCCGAGCCGGGGCGGCGTGAGCCATTCGCCGGAGGAATTCACCGACCCGGAGGACGCGGGTCGTGGGGCCCGGGTTCTGGCGCGCGTGCTGGAGCGACTCTCGTCGTGAGGTTCGGCCCGGCGATAGGATGCTCGTGATGATCGTCGTGGGCGTCGATATCGGCGGCACTTTCACGGACCTGATGCTCTACGACACCGAGCGCGGGGCTGCCCATGTCCACAAGTTGCACTCGACCCCGGCCGAGCCCGAGCGCGCGATGGTCGACGGCCTGGTCGCGCTCTGTCAGGAGCGGGGCATCGATCCCTCTCAGATCGACACCGTCTACCACGGGACGACCGTTGCCACGAACGCCCTCCTGACGTTCCAGGGCGCCCCCGCGGGGATGATCACCAATGAGGGCTTCCGCGACATCGTGCACATCGGACGCCATCAGCGTCCTCAGCACTACTCGATCATGCAGGACATCCCGTGGCAGGCGCGTCCCTTCGTGCGGAGACGGCACCGCAAGGTCGTGGCGGGCCGGCTCGCGCCTCCCGTGGGGGCGGAGGTCACTCCGCTGGACGAGGACGAGGTACGGGCTGCGGCACAGGAGTTGCTCGACGACGGGGTGACCGCCGTCGCGGTGTGCTTCCTCTTCAGCTACCTCAATCCAGAACACGAACGGCGCGCGGCCGAGATCGTGGCCGAGGTGATGCCCGACGCGTTCGTCACCGCGAGCGCGGACGTCTTTCCCCAGTTCCGCGAGTTCGAGCGCTTCACCACGGCGTCGATGAACGCCTTCGTCGGTCCGCTTACCGGGAACTACCTCGACCGCCTGGCGAGTTCACTCGCCGGCATCGGAGTGACCGGTGACCTTCACGTCATGATGTCGAACGGGGGGCTGGCGAGCGCCACCCAGGCGTCTCGCCGTCCGGTGACCCTCATGCTCTCAGGGCCGGCCGCGGGCGTGCTCGGAGGGCTCTGGGCCGGCGGACTCGACGGTCGTGAGCGGCTGATCACCTTCGACGTCGGCGGAACCTCAGCGGATATCGGCCTCGTGACCGAGCGCGGGGTCGTTGAGGCGCAGGCACGGGACACCCAGGTCGCGGGCTACCCGCTGCTCGTCCCCATGGTCGACATCCACACGATCGGCGCCGGCGGCGGGTCGATCGCCTACCGGGATCACGGCGGGGCCTTCCGGGTCGGCCCCCGCAGCGCAGGCGCCACGCCGGGCCCTGCCTGCTACGGGCGGGGCGGGGAAGAGCCGACACTCACCGATGCCAATCTCGTGCTCGGTCGGATCGACGCGGACCGCTTCCTCGGAGGGGAGATGGCGCTCGACAAGGAGGCGGCCGAGAGGGCTATCGCCGGATTGGCCGCGGAGCTCGGCCTTGAGCCCCGGGAGGCGGCGGAGGGTGCCGTGACGATCGCCAACGCGAGCATGGCCGCGGCCATTCGCTCCCGGACGATCCAGAAGGGGCACGATCCCCGGGACTTCTCCCTGGTGGCGTTTGGCGGAGCCGGTCCATTGCACGCGGCTGACGTGGCCGACTTGCTCGGCACGACCGAGGTTCTGGTGCCGCCCCATCCGGGCATCACCGCGGCGACGGGCCTGCTCACAAGCGACCTCAAGTACGACCAGATGCGGACGGTCTTCATGCGCGAGGGCGCTATCGACGCAGGTGCGATCGACAAGAGTCTCGACGACGTCGCCGACGAGCTCCGCAGCCGGCTTCGTGATGACGGTGTCAGCGAGGCCGACATCACGATCTCGGCGGCGCTGGACTGTCGCTACATGGGCCAGGGCTACGAGCTCCGGGTTCCCCTGCCGGAAGGCCGTTTCACGGATGCGGACCTCGCCGAGTTCCACAACCTGCACCGTCAGGAGTACGGCCACGCGTTCACCGACCCCATCGAGGTCGTCAACCTCCGGGTCACCGGTGTCGGCGCTCGCGAAGGCGTCGATCGGCTTCCCGCGTCCATCGGGTCCCTCGACGAGTCCCGTCTGGGCACGGGCGACGGCCTTTTTCGCGTCGGCGGAAAGCTGGAATCACTGACCACGATCTACCTGGACCGCGGTTCGCTGCCCCCCGGTGAGCCATTCCCGGGGCCCGCCGTGGTCTTCCAGCGCGACACGACTGTGGTTGTCCCGCCGGGGTGGACCGGTTGTGCGCAGCCGAGCGGCAACCTTATTCTCAGCCGATGAGCACCACGACCCGCGTCGACCCCGTTCTGGCCTCCGTGATCTCGGGTGCGCTCGACTCCATCGCCACCGAGATGGGCCACAAGCTCGCGCGCATGAGCTACTCGCCGATCATCCGTGAGAGCGAGGACTTCGGTTGTGTCATCTGCGACGCCGATGCCCGTCAGCTCTGTGAGTCACGTGAGTCGACGCCGCTGCAGTCCGGCCCGATTCCAGGGTACATCCGCGGCATCAACCGTCGCCTTGAGGAACTGGGCGATCGCTGGCGTCCAGGTGACGTGATCATGCACAACCACAGCTACTACGGCGCTTCGCACGGTCCGGATGTCGCCTTCGCGATCCCGGTCTTCCTCGGCGAGGAGCTGATCGGCTTCTCGACGACCACGGCGCATCACCTCGACCTCGGCGCCCTGACCCCGGGTTCGTGCGGGATCGTCGACGCCTGTGATGCCTACGCCGAGGGGCTGCAGTTCAACGCCATCAAGATCGAGGAGAACGGCGCGCGCAACGAGTGGGTATGGCGCCTTCTCCAGGACAATGTCCGCGCGGCGCCGCTGGTGGTGGGCGACATGGAGGCTCAGATCGCGGCAGCGCGAATCGGTGCGGAGCGCTTTCTCGAGCTGGTGGACCGCTACGGGCTCGAGACGGTCCGGGCCGCAAGCGATGACCTGATGGACTACAGCGAGCGGATGCTCCGGGCGGAGATCGAGAAGCTCCCGAATGGAACCTATGAGGCCGAGGGCTTCGTCGACGGTTTCCCCGAGCACCCCGATCCGTCGTATCGGGATCTCCGCGTCGCGGTCGCCGTGACGGTCGACGGCTCGAACCTTCACGTCGACCTCACCGGCACTGCCGATCAGATTGACCTCCCCCTCAACATGCCGTTCGAGGGCACCGTCGACATTGCGATCTATCTCACCCTCCGCTCAATTCTCCTGGACAGCGCGACCCATGAGCCGGTACCGGCGAACAGCGGGCTGTTCCGTCCGATCTCGATCTTCGCGCCCGAGGGGAGCCTCGCCAATCCGCGCTATCCCGCACCGGTCATCGCGCGGTTCTGCCCGGGCAACGTGGTTGCCGACACGGTCATGCGCGCGCTCGCGCCGATTGCACCAGACAAGGTGAGCGCCGGTATCGGCAATCTCAAGGTTGTCGCCTACTCGGGTCTCGCCGAGGGGGGAAACCACTGGGTGTACATGGACATCCAGGAGGGGTCCTACGGAGGGCGCTCCGGCAAGGATGGCCTGGACGCGGTCGACACGCTCTACGCCAACACGCGCAACAATCCGATCGAGGACATCGAGACACACTTCCCTCTGCGCGTGACCCGATATGAGCTCCGTGACGACAACGCCGGCGCCGGGACGTGGCGGGGAGGGATCGGGACCGTCCGCGAGATCGAGATGCTGGCGGACGGAGGATTCTCTCTCGAGGGCGACGGGTCGGAGCATGCACCCCCGGGGCTCTTCGGGGGTGCACCGGGGGCTCCGGGTGATGTGATTCTCAACGCCGGCTCAGAGACCGAGCAGCGCCTCCCCTCAAAGTTCCCGTACCGGAAGGCCGCGGCCGGGGAGCGACTCCTGTTGATCGCTCCATCCGGCGGAGGCTATGGCGACCCCGTCGACCGGGAACCCGAGGCGGTGCACGACGACATCGCCGACGGCTTCATCAGCGCGGAGGACGCAACGACGTCCTACCGAGGGCGCTGAGCGAGTCCGGAGCCCGCGTCCGCTGGTTGCGGCTGACACGAGTCGGAACATAGAGTCGCCCGCATTCCAGACCAACATGTTGAGAGGGAGCACCAATGGCTCGTAAACACCTGTGGCGAGTTCTGATTCTCGCCGTCGTCGCGGTGATTGCCGTCGCCGGTTGCGGTGACGATGATGACAGCGACACCGGGGACGACTCCGCCGCCACCAGCGGGTTGGACCTGGAAGGCGCCCAGGCGCAGATCGACGCCTTCCGCGAGATCCCGGAGTTCACCGCTCCCGGTGACCCCGTCGACGCGTCGGCCGCCGCGGGAAAGAAGCTCGCGATCGTCCCGGCGTCCAGCAACGTTCCATTCGTCGCAACGATCTTCGAGGGCATGGAGCGCATCGGCACCGATGCCGGCCTCGACGTGACGGTCTTCAACAACAACGGCACCCCGGCTGAATGGTCACAGGGCGTGACCGACGCGCTGAGCAACAACGCCGACTCCATCGATCTCCTTGCGGGTCTCGATCCCGCGGCGATCTCGGCACAGGTGACGCGCGCGACCGGCGATGGCAAGAGTGTCGTGGCGACCCACCTGTACGACGTGAACCAGGAGGTGGACCCGAACATCACCGCGGCCACCAACATCCCCTACGAGCAGGCCGGTCGGCTGCTCGCCGACTGGGCCATTGTCCGGACGGAAGGGCAGGCCAACGTCCTGCTGACGGTCATCACCCAGGTGAACTCCACCGCGCCCATGGTGGAAGGGATCCGGGACGAGTTCGCCACCCGCTGTGGTGACACGTGTCAGATCACCGAGATCGACACCACCATCGCGGATCTGGGCATGCTCCAGCAGCAGGTCCAGTCGACGCTGACCGCCAACCCGGACATCAACTACGTCATCAACCTGTACGACAGCGCCCAGGCACCTCAGACGGTGGCGGCGATCAACGCGCTCGGCCGCGATGATCTGAAGATCGCGACCTTCAACGGCACGCCCGACATCCTCGCGATGATCGGTCCGGACTCCGTCATCGAGATGGACGTCGGGGAGAACCTGGAGTGGATCGCCTATGGCGCGATCGACCAGCACCTGCGTCTGCTGTCCGGTGCGGAGCCGACGACCACGCCGAACCTCCCCATCCGGATCTTCGATGAGACAAACGTCTCCGAAGCGACGGCCGGGGAGAACGCGGGCTTCGGTGACGCCTATGGCGACGCCTACCGCGAGCTCTGGGGGCTGAGCTGATCACCGGTGGTGGAGAGCAGGCGGTTACGAGGCCGCCTGCTCTCTCGCTTCGTGGAGTCTCCAAACGCTTCGGCGGAGTTCAGGCGCTCAAGGGGGTCGACCTCACCATCGTCGCCGGCGAAGTCCACGGCCTCCTGGGGGAGAACGGTTCCGGCAAGTCGACCCTGATCAAGACTCTTGCGGGCTTTCATGAGCCTGATGCAGGAACTCTCCAGATCAATGGCGGCGACGTCTCGCTGCCTCTTCCGGCGGGGCGATTCCGCGAGCATGGGCTCAGCTTCGTGCATCAGGACCTGGCACTGCTGCCCTCCCTGACGGTGGTCGAGAACCTACGGACCGGCCTCATCGCCGGGGGGAGTGGCGTCAGGTTCATCTCGTGGAGTTCGGAGATCCGTCGCGCACGGGGGGTGTTTGCGAGGTACGGAGTCGACATCGACCCTCGGGCCACGGTGGCTGATCTCCGGCCGGTGGACCGGGCGCTGCTGGCAATCGTCCGCGCGATCGAGGAGGTTCGGGCCGAGCACGACGGTCCGGGCATTCTCGTCCTTGACGAGCCCACGGTGTTCCTGCCGAGGGCCGAGGTGGAGCATCTCTTCCGACTGGTCCGCGAGATCGCCGCGCGGGGTAGCAGCGTGCTTCTGGTGTCGCACGATCTCGAGGAGATCCGGGAGGTAACGGATCGCGCGACCGTCCTCCGGGACGGCCGCGTGGTCGGGACGGTCCAGACGGCCGAATGCGACGAGGCCCGTCTGGTCGAGATGATCATCGGTCGCGAGCTGCTCGACTTCTCCGTCAGCAAGGGCGACGTGGCCACGAATGGTTCTGATGCCGTCACAGTGATCGACGTCTCGGGGCCGACCGTGGATCGCTTCTCCCTTGGCATCCGCTGTGGAGAGGTCATCGGACTCACGGGTCTGGCGGGATCAGGATTCGAGGCGGTCCCATACTTGCTCTACGGCGCATGGCCCGCCCGCGGGGGCCGACTTGGCATTGGCGGCGAGGTGTTCGACCTACCGTCACTGCGGCCCAAACGCGCCCTCGCCGCGGGTGTCGTGCTGATCCCGGGAGACCGACAGCGCGACGGGGCGATCGCAACGCTCTCCGTCAACGACAACATGACCCTGCCGAGGTTGTCGCATTTCTGGAGCGGACTCCGCCTGCACCGGGCGGGCATGAGACGGGACACCGACCAACTGATGGGGGAGTACGACGTGCGCCCGGCCGAGGCGACGACGGAGTACGGATCGCTCTCGGGTGGCAACCAGCAGAAGGCGCTCCTGGCGAAGTGGCTCAACACTGAGCCGCGCCTGTTGCTCTTTCATGAGCCGACGCAGGGAGTCGACGTCGGCGCCCGCCAGCAGATCTTCGCCACGATTCGTGAGGCCGCAGCCACCGGCGCGAGCGCTGTGTGCGCGAGCAGTGACCACGAGCAGCTTGCCGCGATCTGTGATCGCGTCGTGGTGTTCGATCGAGGGCGGATCGCCGGTGAGCTCACGGGCCCTGATGTGACCAAGGACCGCATCACCGAGCGCTGCTACCGCTCGGCGACCCGCACCGAGGCGGCATGAGCGGCGTCGGCCCGCTCCTGCGGCGACTTGCAGGCCCGGCGGCTCGGGACTGGAGCGAGCGACTCGCGCTGCCGTTCGCATGGCTCATCACGATCATCGTGTTCGGCTTTCTCCGCCCGGACACGTTCCTCACGCGTGACAACTTCTTCATCAACATCCTTGGCACCCAATCGGTCCAGGTCGCTCTGGCGCTTGCCCTCGTGATTCCTCTCGTCGCGGGCGAGTACGACATCTCGGTGGCGGCGAACCTGACGCTTGCGAGCATGATCGTTGCCCTTCTGAACGTCGATCACGGCGTGAACATCATCGTGGCGATCTTGGTGGCGCTGGCCGCGGGGGCGGTCATCGGCGCCGTTAACGGAGGGCTGATCGTGGGTCTGGGCATCAATTCCTTCATCACAACTCTCGGCACATCCAGCATCATCGCGGGAATCGTGCTGTGGATCTCCGATTCGCGGACCGTCGGCGGCATCTCATCCGGCCTTGTTGACAACGTGATCATCGGGTCGCTGCTCGGGATCCCATATTCGTTCTGGTACGTACTTCTGCTCTCGGCGGTGATGTTCTATGTCCTGGAGTACACACCGCTCGGTCGCCGGCTTCTCTTCACTGGACGCGGCGTGAGCGTCGCTCGACTGTCCGGTCTCGGAGTGGGCCGATTGAAGTGGGGGGCAATGATCGCCTCGGGCGTCATCGCCGCCGCGGCAGGCGTGCTCTACGCCGGCACCACGGGCTCGGCCGATCCGGCAAGCGGTTTGAACTTTCTGCTGCCGGCCTTCTCCGCCGCGTTCCTCGGGGCGACGGCACTGCAGCCCGGACGCTTCAATCCGTTCGGCACGGTCGTCGCCGTGTACTTCCTGGCAACCGGCATCGCGGGTCTGCAGCAGCTCGGCGTCGACACCTACGTGCAGCAACTCTTCTACGGCGGCGCCCTCGTGCTCGCCGTCGCTCTGTCGCAGCTCGCCCGCAAGCGCCAGTCGCTGGAGTTCAACCCCACCGACTAGGGCTCGGCGCCGCTCTTGCTCGCGTCGTCGAACCATCCCTCATCCCGCAAGGCGCTCCAGCAACTCTCCGGCCCCGGTCGGTCCGGCGGCACGGACGTCGACGGCCAGCCCCTTGAGCCGGGCGCGCCGGTCGGGTCGCGTCTCGTCGTCGGCGACGGACTCCAGCGCGGCGGCGAGCCGCTCGCTGCCGGCCGGCCACTGGCCGATGGCGCGCCGTCCACGCGCCGTCAGCCCGTAGACCTGGACCCGGCTGATCCGTCCGCGCCGGGGGATCAGCTCCGCATCCAGATACTCGGGCCAGAGGTCATAGACGGTCTGGGCGAAGTCATCGAACTTCATGCCCAGGCGGCGGTAGTCGATCGCGAGCTTTGCTCCGGGGCGCTCGCGCGTGCGCTCCGCGGCGCGAACGGCTTCCAGTAGGGGGATCTCGCGGGTGTGCCAGGTCGCTGGCGTCATCGTGGGCCTCCTCGGTGATGGGCGGATGACTATAGCGAACATATGTTCGATCACGCCAGGCCCTCCTCGCGAATCGCCGGGAATCTCGTGGAAACTCGCGATTCGGGCGGCGGCGGGAATCATTTGTAAGCCTCTCGCGTGGGAGACGTTGGCTCCGGGGAAAGTGGGGAAAACCCACCTCTCGGGCGTTGTATCCCTGAAGTACGACCGCACGCCGCCGAGACCCCCGACCGCCGATGCCCGAGCCCGATACGACCCACGACGCTGACCGCGAGGCGCTGCCCTGGTACGCGCGCCGTCGCCCGGTCGTGGCCTTTCTCGTCATCTGCGCCGCTCTCATCGCCTGGGACCTCGGAGGCGGCTCGCCGCCCCGCGAATCGCCGGCCGCCGCATCGCCCGAAGCCGTCGATCTCGTTGCCGCCGAGACCGAGAGCGGCGTCTTCGATCTCGAAGATCCGCGGAGCGTCAGCCGTCCCACGCCGATCGAGGCGGGACGCCTGCCCGCCGGGACCCGGCGGGTTGAGATCGCTATGGACGGTCGACGCGTCGCCGGGGGTCCCCCGCGGGGGACAGGCTGGACGCTGCGCCCGATGGCGATTGTCCCCGGCGACCACGATGTGCGGGTCTCAGCGCTGGACGCGCGTGGCCGGCTGCTGTCGTCGCGCGAGCGTCGCTACCGGGTGCAGCGACCGGGTCCGAGTGCCGCGGTGGTGGGCAACCGGCTCATCGATGAGACCGGTTCTCCGCTGAGACTGCTCGGCGTCAATCGCCCGGGCCTCGAGTTCGCCTGCAGCGAAGGGTGGGGAATCTCGGACGGCCCGATGGACGACGACGGCTTCGATCGCCTGGTCAGCTTCGGCGGCAACGTCATCCGGCTGCCCATCAACGCCAAGTGCTGGCTCGGCAGTGATGACGTGAAGCCGGAGCTTCGTGGTGAGGTCTACCGCGGGGCGGTGCGCGAGGCCGTCCGACGCATCCGTGAGCGCGGCCTGCGCGTGATCATCGACCTCCACTGGAGCTCGCCCTCCGGCAAGCAGTCTGGCCAGGAGGTGATGGCCGACGCGGAGCATGCGCTCCCGTTCTGGGCCTCGATCGGGCGCGAGTTCCGCGACGACCCGTCGGTCCTCTTCGATCTCTACAACGAGCCCCACCACATCAGCTGGAAGTGCTGGCGGGACGGTTGTGCGACCGATGAGGGCTGGAGGGCCGCCGGCATGCAGCAGATGATCGACACGCTGCGCGGAACCGGTGCCTCCCAGCCGATCCTCGTGGGCGGGATCGACTGGGCCAACGATCTCAGTCGCTGGCTCCAGTTTCGGCCGGTCGACCCGGCGAACCAGATGATCGCCTCTGTTCACGTCTATCCCACGCTGCGGTGCACCGATCGGGCGTGTTGGGAGCGCACGATCACGCCGGTCGCCTCCGAGTTCCCCGTTCTGATCGGTGAGTTCGGCTCCAAGGACTGCCGCCAGGAGTTCGCCCGAGCCGTGATGGACTACGCCGACGATCGCGGCATCAACTGGACGGCATGGGCCTGGCATCCGGGCGACTGCAAGGCCTTCCCGTCGCTGATCCGGAGTTGGGAGGGAGAGCCGACGATCTGGGGCAAGGCGGTCAAGCAGCGCCTCGCCCAACGCTCCTGAGGTCGCCCACCGCTGCTAGCCTCCCGCGCGTTCGCGAGCGGGTGGGGGAGTGAGAGTGGCGCAGAAATCTGTCGTGCTGATGCCGGGTGACGGCATCGGCCCGGAAGTCGTCGGGGCGACGGTCGAGGTCGTCGAGGCGGCGACCGCCGGCGATCCGGCGATCACCTGGAGTGAGGTCCTCATGGGGGGCTGCTCGATCGACGTCCACGGGACGGCCCTCACCGACGAGGTGCTCGCCGAGTGCCGTGCGGCGGACGCCGTCCTCCTGGGTGCGGTGGGTGGTCCCAAGTGGGACACGACCGATCCGGACGCGCCCCGCCCCGAGCAGGGTCTCCTCGGCCTGCGGGCCGGTCTCGGCCTGTTCGCCAATCTCCGGCCGGTCAAGCCGCCCCCGGCGTTGTACGGGGCCAGCCCGCTGCGGGAGGAGCGGATCGCCGGGACCGATCTGCTGGTCGTGCGGGAGCTGACCGGAGGGATCTACTTCGGGGAGCGCGGCCGCACCGATGACTCGGCATACGACACCTGCCCCTACAGCCGCGATGAGGTCGAACGGCTCGCCCGACGCGGCTTTGAGGCCGCCCGGGGGCGGCGAGCCAAGGTGACCTCGGTGGACAAGGCCAACGTGCTGGAGACCTCACGCCTCTGGCGTGAGGTCGTGTCGGGTCTGGCCGCCGAGTACCCCGAGGTGGAGCTGGAGCACATGCTCGTGGACAACGCCGCGATGCAGCTCGTGTCCCGGCCGGCCGACTTCGACGTCATCGTCACCGAGAACCTGTTCGGCGACATCCTCAGCGATGAGGCGGCGATGATCACCGGCTCGATCGGGATGCTGCCGTCCGCCAGTCTCGGCGCCGCCGGCGCGGGCCTCTACGAGCCCGTGCACGGCTCCGCGCCCGACATCGCGGGACAAGGGATCGCGAACCCGATCGCCACCTGCCTCTCGGCGGCGATGATGCTCCGATACTCCCTCGACGCTCCGGGGGCCGCCGCGCGGATCGATGACGCGGTCGCTGCGACGCTCGACGCCGGCGTGCGGCCGCGCGACCTCGGCGGCGACGCCGACACGCGGGCCGTCACGGACGCGATACTCGGCGCCCTGGCCTGAGGCCCCGCCCGCGGCCGAGCCGCCCGCGGTTCAGCAGATCAGCGGGCCCCGCCCGTGAGGTCGGCGCGGGTGATCGTCCCCGGTACGAAGTCCGCCGTGGTCAGGCCGGCCTCGAGCCGCGCGAGGAGGATGTTCGTCCGGCGGACAGCCGCCTGAGAGATCCTCTGGTTCGTCTTCAGCTGGGCCGCCGTGGCCGTGAACTTCACGTCGGGGTCGATCTTCGGGGCACTGCGATCGAGTCCGACGGCCGGGTCATAGCCGGGCGAGTAGAGGCCGGTCGTCGGCTCCTTGGACGGGTCCGTGCCCGTGATGCTCAGACCGTCGGCGAGCTCCCGCCCGTCGAGGGAGGCGTCGCGCACGTTCTGGCCCGTCAGGCCGTTGGACAGGAGATCCGCCACCGCATTGGCGCGCAGCACGGCCACCTGGGAGATCCGCTGGTTGGTCCGGAGCTGGCCGGGGCTGAAGGTGACCTTGCCCGAGCCGGGCTTGGGAATGGCGACCGGCACCGGGTCGATCGTGCCCGGGGATGTGACGGCGGTCGTCTCCGCTCCCCCCACGCTGACGGACTCGTTGAAGTCGGCCGCGATCAGGCTGCCGTCGCGGATGTTGCTCGGTCCGAGGCCGCCCTTCAGGAGTGCGATCAGCGCGTTGGCCCGACGCACCGCGGCCTGTGAGATCCGCTGATTGGTCTTCAGCTGCGCGGCGGTTTCCTTGACGGTCCCGCCCTGGCCACTGGGCCGGACGGACACGTTGATCTGCGAGCCACCACTCGCCTTGCCCCGGGACCAGAGCGCGATCGACGTCCCGTTGACGTCGACGCCGACCTGCTGGCCGGGCCGGCCGCGCCCGTCATTCGCGCGGAGCGCCTCCGGGCCGATGCGCTCGGTCGGGCCGAAGCGCCCGTTGAGCGACGAGCCGAGGCTGGCGAACTGGTCGAACAGGCCCGCCGACCGGGCGTCCTGGCCGATGAGGGTCGCAGAGCCCGCCGTGCTCACGCCGAGGCGGGGGAGGGCCTGGGTGTCCGCGCCGCCGCTCGGCTTCTGTGGGAGCCCGATGGCGCCGGTGAGGCTGTCGCGCCGGAAGACCTGGATCCCGCGCGTCGCGATCAGAGCATTGCCCGCGCTGTCGAGGCCGACGCGCGGGCTCGGCGTGTTTTCACCCGCGGCGACGGCCTGGGGCGCGTTCCACGCCTTACGCGCGGGGCGGTATCCGGCGGCGGACCCGGCCGAGCCGGTGTTCCAGGCCGCCAGGGCATTACCCGCACGATCCATTGAGAGGCCGGTCACGAACGCCGAGGTGGTCGATCCCGTGACATCCTGCTGAGCGCCCCAGGCGCCGCCGGTGGTCACCGAGCTGCGCCAGAGGCCGACCCCGCGGTCAAGCCAGAGGACGATCGCGCCGGCGGTCGGGTTCGCGGCGAGCACGGGGTTCTCCGACTGGTTGCCCGCCGCATGGGTGGAGACGAACGTGTGGGGTCCCCAGGACCCCGACGCCGGGCGGACCCGGCTCTCGACGCGGAAGCCGAGGACGGTGGCCCGGTTCCACACGGCGTAGGCCGTCCCCTGGCCGTCGATGACGACCTCGGTCAGACGCGCGGCCCCGCCGGGATCCGTCCCGGCGGCGGCGGCCTGGGTCAGCTCCTCAATCGGACCCGCGACCCCGTCGGCCCCGATCACCCGGGCCTGGATGCGCCCGCCGAGCTCATCCCCGGGCTCGCGCCAGCGCCAGGCGACGATGGCCTCGCCGCGGTTGCCGGCAGCGACGGAGATGTCGGTCGGGGTGCCCTTGGCGCTGATGTCGAGGGCCTCGCCGAAGGAGGGGTCGCCCGCTTCGCGGATAGCCGCGCGCACCACGCCGTCGTCGATCCAGCCGACCACCGAGAGCCCGTTCGAGGCGAGGGCGAGGTCCGTCGCCGATGAGTCGCAGCTCTCACAGAGGATGCTGCGCCCGTCCCAGGGCGGCTCGGCGGCGGCGGGCGCGGCGGTGAGCGCGAGGCCGGTCATGGCCAGGAGTGCGGCGCGGCGGCGCGGGAAGGTGGCGGGCATGAGCGGGACCTCCGTGAATCTCTGATCGCCTGACGTGGGCGGTGTCGCTAGTCTTCTGCGCCGGAAAGCCGCTACCTGGGTAGGTCATGAACGAAGCGGAGAAGATCTGGATGAACGGCGAACTCGTCGACTGGCGCGACGCGACCGTTCACGTGCTCACCCACGCTCTCCACTACGGCTCCAGCGTGTTTGAGGGTATCCGGGCATACGAGACGGACCAAGGTCCGGCCGTCTTCCGCCTGGAGGACCACCTCGCCCGCCTGGAGCGTTCGGCGGCGATGTACTACATGCCGATCCCCTTCTCCCGCGATCAGCTGCGCGCGGGAGTCCACGAGGTGATCGCCGCCAACGGGCTGAGCTCGTGCTACATCCGCCCGCTCGTCTGGCGGGGCTACGGGACGATGGGGCTCTACCCCCTGGACTCACCCGTCGACGTGGCGGTCGCGGTGTGGGAGTGGGGCGCATACCTGGGCGAGGAGAGCCTGCGCTCCGGCATCCGGGCGAAGATCTCCAGCTGGCGTCGCATCGGCAACAACACCATCCCGGCGACGGCCAAGGCCGGTGGCCAGTACCTGAACTCGATCCTCGCCAAGATCGAGACGCACAACAGTGGCTACCAGGAGGCGCTGCTGCTCAACGAGAACGGCAACGTCGCCGACGGATCCGGCGAGAACCTCTTCATGGTCAAGGACGGTCTGCTGATCACCCCGCCGATGGCGTCATCCATCCTGATGGGGATCACTCGTCAGACGATCCTGGAGCTGGCCGCGGATGAGGGCATCGACGTCGTCGAGGCGGACATTCCCCGCGCCGAGCTCTACACCGCCGACGAGGTCTTCATCACCGGGACCGCCGCCGAGGTGTGCCCGGTGCGTGAGATCGACGACCACGAGATCGGAGACCCCGGCCCGATCACCGCTCGGCTGCAGACGCGGTTCTTCAACGCGGTGAAGGGCGAGGATCCGCGATCCGCCGAGTGGCTTGATCACGTGAGTCCCGGCGCGGCGTAACCTCTGGGAGATCCGCCCGGTCGTAACAGCTGAACGCCCAACCCGTCGTGATCATGGGGGACACAGCGGGGGACGGCGTTCCGTACTCCACGGCCCCGCACGGATGCGGGGCCGTTGTCGTTCCCGCCGCCGGTGCTCCGCTCCGGGGGCGCTGGTAACCTCGCTCATCCGTCAGGAGCGGTGAGAATGGAACGCATCCAGATCTACGACACGACCCTGCGCGACGGCCTCCAGCGCGAAGGGATGAGCCTCAGCGTCGGCGAGCAGCTGGCCATCGCCCAGCGTCTCGCCGCAGCGGGCGTCGAGTACATCGAGGCGGGCTTCCCGGCGTCGAATCCCAAGCACGCCGAGTTCTTCGACCTTCTGGCCCGCGAGGACCTCGGGGCGAGCAAGGCCACCGCCTTCGGCATGACCCGCCGGCGTGGCATGGCGGCCGCGGACGATCCCGCGATGCGCGGCCTGGCGGAATGCTTCGCACCGGTCGTCGCCCTGGTCGGCAAGACCTGGGACCTCCACATCGAGAAGGTCATCCGGGTCGACCGGGCGGAGAACCTTCGAATGATCAGCGAGTCGGTCGAGTTCCTCGTGGCCGAGGGCAAGGAGGTGGTCTACGACGCGGAGCACTTCTTCGATGCGTTCGGCGAGCACCCCGACTACGCGATCGAATGCCTGCAGGCGGCCCACGCCGCGGGTGCCGCCTGGATCACGCCCTGTGACACCAATGGCGCGACGCTCCCCGCCCAGGTGACCCGCACGATGGATACCGTGCGGACGGCGCTGCCCGACGCCCAGCTCGGCATCCACACCCACAACGACTCCGAGTGCGGCGTGGCCAATTCGCTTGCGGCGGTGGATTCCGGCGCGCGGTTGGTCCAGGGGACGATCAACGGCTACGGCGAGCGTTGCGGTAACGCCAACCTCGTGTCGATCATCCCCGCGCTCGCGCTGAAGATGGGCTACGAGGCGTTGACCCCCGACACCCTGTCGGAGCTGACCTCGATCTCCCGCTACGTCGCCGAGACGGCCAACGTCGCCCCGGATCACTGGGCGCCCTACGTCGGGCGCAACGCATTCGCCCACAAGGGCGGCATGCACGTCGCCGGGATGCTCGCGGACCCCCGGACCTTCGAGCACATCAGCCCGGAGCTGGTGGGCAACGGCCGCAACATGGTGGTATCCGAGCTGTCGGGGCGGGGCACGATCATCTCGCGGGCCCGCGATCTGGGCATCGACCTCGAGGGCGACCCGGAGAAGGTCCAGCAGATCCTCGCGCGGGTGAAAGAGCTCGAGCACATGGGCTACCAGTTCGAGGTGGCAGACGCGAGTTTCGAGATGCTGATCGCCCGCGAGACCGGGGCGCACACGCCCCTTTTCGATCTCGAGAGCTACCGGGTGATCACCGAGCAGCGCGCCGACGGTGTCGAGATGACCGAGGCGACCATCAAGATGGTCCACGATGACGAGCGGATCGTGGCAACGGGCGAGGGCAACGGGCCCGTCAACGCGCTCGACACCGCACTGCGCAACGCTCTCATCGACCGCGTCCCCGCGCTGGCGGAGATCGAGCTCATCAACTACAAGGTCCGCATCCTCGACGCCGACCGGGGCACCGACGCCACGACCCGGGTTCTCATCGAGTCGAGTGATCATGTCGGCACCTGGGGTTCGGTGGGCGTGAACGAAAACGTGATCGCCGCATCCTGGGAGGCGTTGATCGACAGCCTCGAACACGGCGTTCGCCGGGTCGTCATGCGCGGGGGAGCCTCCACCGCCCGGTGAGTGCCCCAGAGCCCATCCCGCTTGCCAAGCCGGTCATCGGCGAGCGTGAACGCGAGCTGGTTGACGAGGTCTTGCGCTCGGGCCAGCTGTCGCTCGGGCCGATGGTCCGTCGTTTCGAGGAGATGTGGGCCGAGCGCG
Organism: Actinomycetes bacterium; assembly: GCA_024639225.1. Taxonomy (GTDB): domain Bacteria; phylum Actinomycetota; class Thermoleophilia; order Miltoncostaeales; family Miltoncostaeaceae; genus JAHEIS01. The sequence goes on from JAHEIS010000027.1 coordinate 18,108, forward strand.
TCGGCGTGGCCTACGCGGTGGCGACGTCTTCCGGGACAGCGGGGCTGCACCTGTGCTTCGACGCACTCGGGCTCGGCCCGGGTGACGAGGTCGTGACCTCCTCGTTCTCGTTCGTGGCTTCGTCGAACTCGATCGTCTACGGCGGCGCAACCCCGGTCTTCGCCGAGGTCGACGAGAACACGTTCAACATGGACCCCGCGGCGGTTGAGGCGGCGATCACTCCCCGCACGAAGGCTCTGCTGATCGTGGACATCTTCGGCTACCCCGCCGAGATCCCGGCGCTGGTGGACATCGCCGAGCGCCACGGGCTCGGCATCGTGGAGGACGCCTGCCAGTCGATCGACGGCGCGTACGACGGTCGCAAGCTCGGCTCTTTCGGCCACCCCGCGGTGTTCGGCTTCTATGCGAACAAGCAGATGACGACGGCAGAGGGCGGCATCGTTCTCACCGACGACGAGGCGCTCTACAAACGCCTCAAGTCCACCTCGAACCAGGGGCGTTCGGACGACGGCGCCTGGCTGGTGCACTCGCGCCTCGGCTTCAACTACCGGCTGTCGGATGTGCACAGCGCCATCGGCGTGGCCCAGCTGGAGCGACTCAGCGACATGATGGCGGCGCGCAGCCGGGTCGCCGGTTGGTACCAGGACCGCGTCGCCGAGATCGACGGCGTCATCCCGATGTACGAGGGCCCGCAGCCGCGTTCGTGGTTCGTGTACGCGCCGAGGCTCGTACCGGGAACGGACCGCGACGAGGTGATCCGCCGGCTCGAGCCGCACGGCGTGTTCGCCAAGCCCTACCTACCCTGCATCCACCTGCAGCCCTACTACCGCGAAGTCCACGGCCACCGGCCGGGCGAGCTCCCCGTGACGGAGGCGATCAGCGCGAGCACGATTGCCCTGCCGTTCTTCCCCGAGATGACCCACGCCCAGGTCGACCGCGTCTGTGACGCGCTGTCCAGGGTCCTGGCCGAGGTCGCTCCGGCCGCCGCCGGCTGAAACGCCCTTCGCGCGGCGCGGGCGAATCTCTACTCTGAGCCGATGCCCGCGGATGACACAACCCGAGGCCGCCTGTGGGGCGGGCGCTTCGCCGGCAGCCCCGATGAAGCGTTCGACCGGCTGAACGACTCGCTGCCCGTCGATCGGCGGCTCTGGCCGCATGATCTGCGCGGCTCCCGGGCGCACGCCCGGATGCTCGGGGCGCAGGGCATCATCCCGGCCGAGGATGCCGCGTCGATCCTCGCGGGCCTCGATCAGGTGGGTCAGGAGCTGGGCTCGGGTGAGTTCGTCTTCCAACCGGGCGACGAGGACATCCACACCGCCGTCGAGCGGAGGCTGACCGAGATCGCCGGTGACGCCGGCCGCCGCGTGCACACGGCACGCAGTCGCAACGATCAGGTCATCACCGATGTCCTGCTCTATGTCAGGGAAACGCTCGAGGCCCAGGAGGGCCTGCTCGCTGAGCTGATGTCCGCGCTGCTCGACCAGGCCGAGAGCCAGATCGACAGCATCCTGCCGGGCTACACGCATCTCCAGAGGGCTCAGCCGGTGCGCCTGGCCCACCATCTGCTCGCCTACGTCGCGATGTTCGACCGCGACCGGACCCGTCTTCGGATCGCATGGGCGGCCTCGCGCGATGAGTGCCCGCTCGGCTCCGGCGCCCTGTCCGGGGTCGGCTTCCCGGTCGACCGCGAAGCCGTCGCGACGGAGCTGGGTTTCGAGCGGCCGTCCGCCAACAGCATGGATGCGGTCGGCAGCCGCGACGCGCTGGCCGACTACCTGCACTTCGCGGCGCAGCTGGGCGTCCACCTGTCGCGGCTCGGGGCCGAGTTCGTGTGGTGGTCGAGCGAGGAGTGCGGATTCGTGGAGGTCGCGGACTCCTTTGCCTCGGGCTCGTCGATGCTCCCGCAGAAGAAGAACCCGGACGCCGCCGAGCTGGCCCGGGCCAAGGCGGCCCGGATCACGGCCGACGCCGCCGGCCTCGGAGGGGTCCTGGCGGGGCTGCCGCTGGCCTACAACAAGGACCTGCAGGAGGACAAGCACTTCCTCTTCGACGCGATCGACACCCTGGATCTCCTCCTGCCGGCGGTGACGGGCATGGTCGCCACCGCCACCTTCCGACCGGACCGCATGAACGACGCGACCGCCTCGGGCTTCCTTGCGGCGACTGATCTGGCCGACCATCTGGTGCGCAGCGGGACCCCCTTCCGCCGGGCCCACGAGATCGTCGGGGCGCTGGTCAGCGCCTGCGTTGCGGCCGGTCATGGGCTCGAGGAGGCGAGTGCCGACCAGCTCGCTGCCGCCGGGCTGGACCCGGATGACCTTCCGGGACTGACCGCCCGCGACTCGGTCGAGCTGAAGCAGACGCGCGGCGGCACCGCGCGCCGGCCCGTCGTCGACGCGCTGGACGCGGCCCGAACGCGCCTGGGCACCTGGGCGTGAGCCCGCGCCTCGGGCCCGCGCGTGGCAGGATGCCTCGTCGATGAGCGATCTGACCGCACGTAGCGTCGAATGCCTGCCGCCCGACGCCCTGGCGGAGAAGCTCCGCGCGGGCCGTCCACTGCGCGTCAAGCTCGGCGTCGATCCGACGGCCCCCGACATCCATCTGGGCCATGCCGTCGTCCTCGGCAAGTTGCGTGAGTTCCAGGACGCCGGCCACACGGCCGTCCTGGTCATCGGTGACTGGACCGCCCGGGTGGGCGATCCCTCGGGGCGCAGCGCGACGCGGCCGATGCTCTCCGAAGACGACATCGAGAAGAACGCTGCCACGTATCAGGACCAGGCGTTCCGCATCCTCGATCGCGACCGGACGGAGGTGCGCCGCAACGGTGAGTGGTTCGCCGACATGGGCCTCGCGCCCCTGTTCGAGCTGGCGAAGAAGGTGACCGTGAACCAGCTTCTGCGGCGCAAGGACTTCGGCGATCGCATGGGGCGCGATGAACCGATCTCCGTCCTGGAGCTGCTCTACCCCCTCATGCAGGCCTACGACTCGGTCGCGCTCGAGGCGGACGTCGAGCTCGGCGGGACCGACCAGCTCTTCAACCTGATGCTCGGACGCGAGGTCCAGGAGAAGTACGGCCAGCCGGCCCAGTGCGCCCTGACGATGCCGATTCTCCCCGGGACTGACGGCGAGAAGCGGATGAGCAAGTCGACCGGCAACTACGTCGGCGTCTCCGAGTCGCCCGAGGAGCAGTTCGGCAAGGTGATGAGCATCCCCGATGGGGCAATGGCCGAGTGGTATCGCCTGCTGTTCCCCGCGGAAGCTGGCCCCACCGGCCACCCCAACGCGGAGAAGCGACGCCTGGCGCGGTTGGTCGCGGACCGTTTCCACGGCGACGGGGCCGGGGCCGCGGGGGAAGCCCGCTTCGACCGGATCCACAAGCAGAAAGCGGTTCCGGACGACGTCCCCGAGATCGTGATTCCGCCGGGGGAGGTCCATCTCCCCGCACTTCTTTCGGAGAAGCTCGGTGTGGGGTCTCGCAGCGATGCCCGACGGCTCGTCGGCGGGGGAGCGGTGAAGATCGGCGGGGAGCCCGTCACCGAGCTGGATCTCGATGCATCCGCCCTCGACGGACGCGTCCTGCAGGCGGGAAAGCGGCGGTTCGCCCGCATTCGCCTCGACGGCTGACGATTCGCCCCGTCCCGGTTGAATCCGGCCGGCCGGATCACTAGTATTCCCCGGCTGTCGCAGAAGAGGACTCATCCTCCGAGCTGGCAGCTCCCGTGCAAGTAGGCCTTCCGCCTCTTTCTCCGGCAGTCTGGAGGTCAGCAGAACCTCTCGTCCGCGCTCAATGCGGGCTGGTGTGCTGATCTGGGCCAGTCGTCCGGTCTGCGCGGGGTCGTCTCCGAGAGACGGCGCGCTCCTTGAAAACTGAGCAGCATTTATCTGGATCCCCGGCCTCCCGGTCGGAGTGATCTGGAAAGCCAGGTTTTTAGTGACGTAACCCGTCACTGCCCGGCCGACACGGCGTGAGCCGATGTGGGTCCGGGTGGGTTCAGGATTTCCTTCCCCGGTTCGCCGGAGAAGGTCTTTCCCGAGTTTTTCGCCACGCCGGCGCAGGGCCCTCGGGTCCGGCAAAGGATGTGGAGTTGAATTCTTTTACGGAGAGTTTGATCCTGGCTCAGGACGAACGCTGGCGGCGTGCTTAACACATGCAAGTCGAGCGAGAAAGCACTTCGGTGTGAGTACAGCGGCGAACGGGTGAGTAACACGTGGGCAATCTGCCCCAGAGAGCGGGACAACCCAGGGAAACCCGGGCTAATACCGCATGATCCACCGAGACCCAAGTCTTTGTGGCAAATGGTAGCTTCGGCCTCCGCTCTGGGATGAGCCCGCGTCGCATTAGCTTGTTGGTGAGGTAACGGCTCACCAAGGCAACGATGCGTAGCTGGTCTGAGAGGACGATCAGCCACACTGGGACTGAGACACGGCCCAGACTCCTACGGGAGGCAGCAGTGGGGAATCTTGCGCAATGGGCGAAA
>JAHEIS010000028.1 GCA_024639225.1 Actinomycetes bacterium
GTCGCTGAAAGAGCGACCAGAGAATCAAGGGGAGAGCGACGAACTTGAAGCCGACGTCTGCGACCAGGACCCAGGTGGTTGTGAGCCAGAGTGGCGCGTCCACCACATAGAACATCAACGAGGTCCAGGTGCCGACGATGGCAAGGACACCGAATACTCCGAGAAGCATCCAGTCCCGGCGTCGGTGCTTCTCACGGACCAGCCACTCTGGGACGACGCGCTCGGGATCGACCTCGGCGCTCTCATGAGGTCGATCCACCTCAATGTGGGTGACCTGCAGCGAGTAGTGGCCTCGCGCCTGCTCAACCACGGCCCGCTCCAGCCAGTTCGACGTCTCGATCGGGTGCGTCACGATGATGATCTCGCTCGGCTCGAAGGTGCTGATCGCATCCTCAAGTGCCTGCAGCGGGTCCGAGTCGCCGACCTCGGCGCAGATCACCATCTGGTCAGAGGAGACTTTCTCGACCGAGCGTTCCAGCCGCGTACGCGCCTCGCGGATCGCCTCGTCGATGTCGTCCATCCAGTAGTGGAGCCGGTCGGTGAGTGCGGGGGCGACCATCAGGACGTTGACCCCGGCGCCATGATCGCGCTTGAGGATCTCCTCGCGCAGAGCCGGCCCCAAGCACTGCTCGTTGGCGATCACCAGCACCCGGGTGCGTGGCGCGTTCGCCGTCGCCTCTTTCTGTTGAAGGTGCTCTTGCGACATGGACGCTTTCTTCGTAGAGGAAGTCAGGAAATACGACCAGGTGCCCTGGCGCATGAGTGAAATCGCACCACCGTCAGCGGAACATCCGCACCGGCCTCGCCCTCGGGTGAGCCATTCGAAATGAGCTCTGCCGAGGTCGATTCGCTCGCGGATGGACCGCGCCGAGCACCACGAGACCCGCGTTGACAGACCCGCTCGGACAGATTCCCGCCGAGGGGTTCAGCCAGGACTGACCTCGAGTCGCGCAGTGCCCCCGACGCCGGACGATTGCCGGCCATGGGTGAGCCGGAAGGGCCCCGTTACGCGGGACGCCGCCGCGTGCGGGTGAGTTCGTTCGCATCGCGTTTGCACTGAACGCCGGTTGTTCAAGGACACCCGGTGGGCCAGCGACGCCTACTCGGGCTTGTCCTGATTAGTGGCCGACGCCGTCCCCAAGGGCGCCCCGGTCGACTACAACCCGAAACACGCGAGTGCGTGAGACCCGAACGGAGCGTGATGACGTATCCGGCTCGCCCGATCGGCCGTCGGCACCCGGTCCGATGAGGGCGGCACACCCTCGTCGGCGGTCGCCATGCCGGCCGACGAGCGCTCCTAGGCCCCGCACGTGATCGACGCGATGTACCGGGCCCGATGGCTCACCACGATCGCCGTGGTGTTCTCGGCGCTGGGTGCGCTGTTGATGCTCGTCGTCGGCGCGGTCTCGAGAATCACAACGAGTGGGCCGTGCGGGGCTCGAACCCGCGACCTTGGGATTAAAAGTCCCCTGCTCTACCAGCTGAGCTAACGGCCCACCCGAAGGATAGAGCGCGTCTGGCACCGTCGAGCGCTACCCCGATGGAGCGGCACGCCAGTCGGCCTCGTCGATGACCTCGAGCAGCGGGTCATCTCCCCGTCCGCGGCAGGCGGCGGTCACGCGGGCCTCGCCGAGACGGGGGCGCACCAGGCCGTCTCCGGCGTCGGGCGCCTCGTGGATGAGATCCAGCGTCAGGGTCAGCCGCTCCCGCGGATCCAGGTCCAACCAGTCTCCGCAGGCCGCCTCCTCCAGCCATTGGAGGCGCACCTCCGAGGCGGGCGGCGCCGGGCCGTCGGTTTCGGTGATGAGGCCACCGAGGACCGCGACGATCATCAGAGTCAGGCACGCGACCAGGATCCCGAGCCCGATGAGCAGGTTCCGCCCCATTGATGTCAGTCGCCCACGCGGACGATCCGGTCAATCGCCCGTGGCCCGCGGGACGACAGCTCCGGGGGCGTCCGAGGCGGTTCAGTCGAGGGGCAGCACGCGATCATGGAACCGAGTTCTATCGCCGGTGGCCGCCCTTTCGAGACCCGGCGCGGCAGAAGGATTACCAGACGGCGACTTCACGAGGTTGCGATCGAGTACCGCGGGTCCACAAACTGTCGTCGCTCCGTGCCGAGATGGGGCGCCTCGGGGCGCTCGCCGTTGGGCAACTCGAGTGTGACGCGGTGGGCCATGCCGCTCATGCCGTGGTTGTCGATCGGGACGCGGGAGAGCACGGTTGCCTCGGCCACGCCGGAGCCCCGGGCGTGGGGGCGGATGCGTGCGCCGGGCTCGATCGCGGTCGTGCGCTCAGGCGAGACCCGCCCGGCGAACCGGCCGAATCAGGGGGTCGGGAGCCGCACCGCGTCGATGACCTGCGTCAGGGCGGTGTCGCGCACGGACGAGGCGTTTCCCGCTCGCGCCCGGGCGAGGTTGGCGAGCGTGACGTCGTTGCCGGCGCGGACGCGCACGGTCAGACGAACGGTGCGCGACGCCCCGGGCCTGAGCGCGCCGACGCGGAACAGGACGCTCGGGCCGGAACGGCGTGGGAGATGACGCGACCCGAAGCGGGCCCGCCGCATTGCGCTGCGCCGGGCGACCATCTGGCGGTAGGCCGCACGACGCGCATCCGGGCCGGCGGCGCGGTAGCGCTTGAGCGCCCGGCGGTAGGCCGCGTAGCGGACACGAACCTGCGGATGACGGACTGTGCGCCGGAGCAGCGCGACACCTCGCGGAAGCCGGTCGACGACCGCCACGTTCCGCGCTGTGGCCGAGCCGGTGTTGCGGACCGCGATCTCGTAGGTGAGCAGGGACCCGCGGCGGACACGTGCGGGTGCGGACTTATCGATCGTCAATTGGGCGCGACCGGGCGGAGGTGAGGGCTTCGGCGGCGGCGCGTCTTCGGGGATGGCGACCGGCAGCCCCTCCCGGGCGCCCGCGATGAGTCCAGGGATCTCGGCTCGATCGATCGCGGAGATCGGATCGCAGACGAAGCTGTGGTTGCGCAGACCGTCGGGGCCCTCGCGCTTGAGCGGCACGAACCAGCTCCGGTCGGGATCGAAATCAAAGCTGCCGCCGGCGATCTGGGGCGAGCCGGGCGGCAGCAGCGGAAAGCCGTTGGTCACGACGATCGTCGATGCGATCTCCGACACGCCGAACGCCGCGTCGACCCGGAACGTCGTCGCCCGGTAGGGCAGGTTGGTCGCGGGTGCCGGGACGGTGGCGCCCGACGGGCCAACGGGAACGCCGATGATGGCGAGGTCGTACTGCTCGAAGAAGGGCTTTTCGGTCGCGAGCCTCTCGGTGCCGGCGACGATCGACGCCGGTGCGCCGTCGGGGTGGGCGGCGCAGCTGAGCGCTGCGGCCGACCCGGCCGGGATGAGCGCCGCGCTGGCGGCCACCACGCCGATGAGCAGATGTCGTCTCATCGGGGCCGATCCTAGGTCGCAGTCCCCGGGCCGCGCACCCGACCGTGGGGTAGGCCGACGTAACGCCCCCTCCCCGTCCGGCACTGGGCCCGAGCACCTCGGCGATCGGAGAGCCGTGTCATCAGGAGGGACCGCCCGCAACGCGCGTGATGAGGCCCAGGCCCGACTGGGCGCGGGCCAGTCCGCACGGGTGCTCGAGCCCAGCCCACCCGCGATCGACGATGAGTGGTTCGCCGACGATCCGAGCGCACGAGGCAGTGTCGATGCGGACGTTTCGGTCGTCTCGCCGACCTCGGACGGCGACGTCTCCTGGGAGGCTCTCGCCGCCGGATCGGATGACCTTGCCGAGTGGTCACGCCGGCGCTGGCTCGGGCCTTGGCCCCGGCTGGAGGCGCTACCCGCCGGGTTCGCCGACACGCGCGTCGACATGAACCGCCTGACGTTCTACGTCATGTCGACCGCGCGGGAGAACGCCACCGGCAAGATCGCCCTCCGCTGGACCCTCGACGGCTGGGGCACGCCGTTCTACGACGACGACGTCCAACTGCGGGTGGAGGGCGCCGACCTCGTGTTCCAGGAGGGTCAGAACGTCACCCGGCAGGCGATCACGACCCTGGCGGCGGCGGCCGAGCTCGCCGGCGTGAAACTCGACGCCGACAAGGGAGGCGCGTTCGACGTTCCCGATCTCGGCGATCCCGCACGAGCGTTGAGCGCCGACCCGGCAGCGCTGTCGGCGCTCGCGGCGTGGTTCGGCTTCGGCTGGTCTGTCCTCGAGGAGATCCGGCGCGACGCCCGCGACGACGAGGACCCGGGACGCGTGCAGTTGTGGGCCGAGCACTTCGACCCTGCCACCGAGATCGGTGACGCCGACGCCGGGTCACGAGCGTCGTTCGGCGCCTCGCCGGGTGACGCCGACCACCTCGAGCCGTACCTCTACGTCGGAGCCTGGGGGGAGATCGACCGCTCCGAGGATTTCTGGAACGACACCCACTTCAAGGGGGCCAGTCTCAGCTACGCGCAGTTGCTGGCCGTTGACGACCAGCGCCAGACCGCCCTCGACTTCTTCCGGGACGGGCTGGCGCTGCTTCGCGGTCGCTGACCGCACGGCCCCGTGACGGGGACGTGCGGCGGGGGGAGCGTCAGCCGGTGACCGCGGGCAGGGTGGCGATGTCGACACCGCGGATCTCGGTGCGGGCGACATCGGAGACGCGGGGGGCGTTGGCGGCGGCGGCTCGGGCGCGGTTGATCCGCGCGCCTCGGGTGTTCGCGAGGACCCGAACGCGGAGTGTGATGCTCTTCGTCCGGCCGGGGGCGATGCTGCCGAGACGGAACGTCAGCGTCCCGTTCGCGTTGGTGTAGCGCACGTTCGAGCCGGTCCGGGCGAGGCGGATCTTGCTGCGGCCACGCCGCTTGGTGAAGCGCTGCGCGCCGGGCCTCGTCGTGACCGTGACCAGGCGGGTCACCGGATCGTAGCTCGTCGAGGAGTGGCGGATCGCGACCTGCGAGGTCGTCTGGCGGATCAGAGCCAGGCCCTGCGGCAGCCGGTCGCGCACGACGACGTTCTGCGCCGTGTTCGTGCCCGTGTTCTTGACCTCCATCGTGTAGATCAGGTTCTCACCGGATGACGCCGTACCGGCGGCGCGCTTGTCGATCGCCAGACGGGTGTTGCCGAGCACGAAGCCGAAGTCATGGGTGTGGTTGTTCTGGCCGGCGCCGCCCGTCGTGACGATCGCCACGCCGAACGGTCCGGACGCCCGGCCGTCGGAGTCGCGGCCGTCGTGGCTACCCACGTTCGCCTTGGTCAGCGCGTACTTCTTGAGCTTCTTCTGCTTCAGCGGAACACGGATCGTGTACCGGGTGCCTGGTTGTATTCCGCCCGGCACGTTCGACGCCGCGAAGTAGTAGAGCCCGCCGGCCACCGTCCGGGTCGTGGCGAGGAGCGTCCCCTCGCCGTCGTAGAGGCGGACGGCAACGCCGCCGATACCGGACTCGCCTGCGTCCTGCTTGCCGTCGCGGTCCTTGTCGAGCCAGACGCGGTTGCCGATCTGGATCGGCGCGGCCGCGCACAGGGCTTCAAGGTCGCCCAGGCCCGACGCCTTGCCGAGCGAGCCGTTGAGGGGCGGCGGATCTCCCGCGGGCCCCTGGAAGACGGTGTAGCGGGTGGCCGTGGTGCCGTCGGAGTGGGAGAGCGTCGTCGCCCCGGCCTGGCGCACGTCCTGCGGATCGTTCTGGGTCTGGGCCACCGAGCCGAAGCCGGGCACCTGGGCGAGTCCGCCGAGCGACGTGTCATCGAACGCGCCGGCGAGGGACTCCTGGAAGTAGAACTCGCCGCCGCCGGGGCCGTGGCCGGTGTCGGCCCCGCCACCCGAGGTGAAGCTCGCGGAGGCGCCCGCCGGGGAGGCCCCGTTGGACTCGAGTCCCCAGCCGCCGGCGCTCAGAGGCGCCGCGCGCAGCACGTCGCCGACGGGCGTCACCTGGAGCAGGGTCGTCGAGTCGTTGACGTCATCCGTGCCCTGGAAGTTGCCGATCTGGTCACCGAAGCGATCACGCAGGCCGAGCAGCATGCTGCCGTCGGGTGCGAACTCGATGTCGGTCAGCATCGGCTGGGGCTTCCAGCGCGGATCGAAGCCGGGGTTGAAGCTCGGCTCACCGATCGTGAACGCGGAAGCCCAGGGAGTCCATTCGGCGGTGTCGCCGGAGCTGCACTGGAAGACGACGGCGCAGGCGCGCGAATAGTCGAGCGGAAAGTCGAGGACCGGTCCGCTGAAAGCTCCCCCGGGGGTGAAGCCGTAGACGTAGGCGTGGAGGTCCGCCGCGTCCTGGCTGGTCTCGGCCGAGTTGACCAGGCCCACATAGACGGTCCCGCGGTGGTAGGAGACCGCGAAGGGCCGGGCGTCTCCGGTCGGGACGCCGGCGGGCACCGGAATCGCGGTACGCCGGACCGAGGCGGGATCGATCGTGTCGCCGAGGGGGATCTCAATGAGCTCGCGCGAGGCGAGATTCACCGCGAAGAGTGTGCTTCCGTCATCGGCCACGTCGATGTCGCCAAAGGCGATCTTGCCGACGGCGGTGAAGGCGTTGACGTCGTGGTGCCAGGTATTGACGCCCGTGCCGGCGGCGAGAGAGGCGGACGTCGGGTGCGGGTCCGCCCCGGCGTGGTTCGGCGCGATCGTGTTGGCATCGAACAGCAATGAGGTCGTCCCGCTCGCCGTGTCGGTCGAGTAGATGGCGCCCGTGCCGTTCGGCCCGAAGCCGGTGTGGCGCTTGGCGTAAGCGGCGGAGTAGAGGCGGGAGCGGTTGCGGTCCCAGGCGAGGCCCCAGGTCGTGCCGATGTCGCGCGCCTTGGCCAGCTTGGTCGGGGTGTCGGAACCGGTCGCGCCGTAGGCGAAGCTGACGAGGGCGCCGTCGTCGGCGAACTGACCGTCGCCGAACTGCTTGCCGTAGACGAAGCAGTTGGTGGCGAGGGTCGGATTGTCCTGGCAGTAGTCGCCGGGTCGGTTCACCGCGAAGTTCACGTCGCCCGCCGGCTCCTTGGCGATCTGCACGGCCGGACCGGCCCCGTCGCCCACGAAACCGGGCGCAAGACCGTCCGGCAAACCGGAGAACTCGACGCGCACGACCTTGTTGCGGGGAACGTTCAGGGAGTAGTTCCCTTCGGCGTCCGTGGTCACGGGGCCGATGCGCCGACCGGTGGATGTGAACGCCCGGACCGTAACGCCGGCGACGGGAGTGTCAGCGCCCGAGTTGAGACCGCCCGCGTCCCGCACGCCATTGGAGTTGAGGTCCTGGAAGACGTTTCCGGACACGGCGGCGGCGGCGGATCCGGCTCCGGTGATCATCGCGGCCGGCAGCGCCAGCGCGACGAGACCGGCGCGCAGGCGCTGCCGGGATCGGGGGGTCGAACTCAGATTCTGGGCGGGCACGTCGCCTCCTGATGATCCGGCGGCCACGAGGAGGCAGCCGATTTCGTCAAACATCGGCTGCTGGACCCCACACTTGAGTCGGCGTCTACCCCGTGACAGCTGGGAGGACCGCGATCGTGGGTGCCGGGCGCACCTGGACGTCGGCCGTGTCCTTCGCGCCGGGTGCGTTCTCGGCCGTGACGGCCACGCGGTTGACGCGGGTGCCGACGACGTTCGAGTCCGCCCGCATGAACACGCGGATCTTGACGCTGCCCTTGGCCGGGATGGTGCCAAGGCCCCAGATCACGCGACCGCTCGACAGACGGAAAGGCAGCTTCTTCCAGACCAGCTTGCCGTTGGCGGCCCTGGCCCGGCGCTGACTCCGGACGAAGACCATCCCCGGCGGCACCGTGTCGGTGACGACGACCCTGTCGGCGGCAACGCCGCCGAGGTTGCGGACCGTGACGGTCCACACGACCGGGCCACCCGCCTGGACGCGGTCCCGGACCGCGTCCTTACGGATACCGAGGCGGGTCTGCGGTCCGCGCTTGGCGGGCGCCGGGGTCGATTTCGGCGGCGGGGTCGCCTCCGGCGGCGTGGCCGGGGGCGGCGGGGGCGGCGGGGGCGGGGTGCCGGTCGGCTGGATCCAGCCGATGTCGTAGCCGTGGTTGTTCTGGCCCGCGGTGCCGGTCGTCAGGTTGATCTTCGCGCCGTTGCCGGGGAGAGGCATGGCGTCTGAGTCGTGCTCGTCATTGCCACCGGCATCCTTGGTGGTGAGTTCATACGGGTCGAGCGGCGCCTGGTTGGGCGGGACGGTGACCATGCACGGGGTTGCGAAGGGCAGGCCGCCGACGACGTTCGACGAGTCGAAGTACCAGTGCCCGTCCTTGTCGGTGACCGTCTCCGCCCTGGTGCTCCCACACATCAGCTCGACGCGCACGCCGGGGATGGGGGGCTCGGAGCCGTCCTGGACGCCGTCCTTGTCGAGGTCCACCCAGATGCGGTTTCCGATCTGGACGGGCGCCAGCGGGCAGAAGGGGGCGGTGTCGCCGAGGCCGTTGGCCTTGCCGAGGAGATCGGGTGAGGTGTTCGTGCCGTCGAACAGGCGAACGGACTTGGTCCGGCGCCCGACGTCGGAGCTCGAGCCGGAGAACCACCCGAAGCCACCGTCGTAGCTGTTGGAGCGGCCCTCGAACGGGTTCACGACCGTGGCGGGGACATCCTTGAAGCCGGGGATCGCCGCGGCGCTGCCGAGCGAGACGTGGTCGTGCCAGTAGTGGTTGTCGCCGAAGTACCAGCTGCCTCCACCGGGACCCTCGGCGCTCCCGGCACCGCCGGTCGCGGGGCCCCCGAAGGGATTGGCCGCGTTGTCCTCGAGGGCGAAGGTGCCGTCGCCGGCCGGGAACGCGCGGTAGAGCGCACCCGCGGGCTGGCCCTGGTAGAGCTCGGTGTCCCCGTGGGAGAACCGCTGCGGGCCGTACGCCGCGTTGCCCAGCTGGTCGCCGATGCGATCGCGCAGCCCGAGGATCATCTCGCCGTCCTGGAACGAGATGTCGGTGAGCATCGGCTGGGGGTAGGTCGAGTGGCGGATGTCGTTGAACTGCTCGGCGTCGATCCAGGGGTTCCAGCGGGCGTCGTTTTCGCCGACGCAGCTGAACGGATCGTTGGTGATGTCATGGGCCGACGTGTTCTCCGACAGACGGGCGCACTTGCGACCGAAGCCGAGGTCCCGGTGCAGGAGCACCGGCGTCGGGTCGAACCTGCGGGTCTGGGGATCGAAGCGGTAGACCGCGAGGGCGAGGCCGTCCCGGTCACCGAACGGCGGACCCGAGGAGCCGACCGTCGACTCGCCGCTGACGACGCCACCGACATAGACCATGCCGGTGTCCGGGTTGACTCCGAGGCCGAAGGGGCGCCAGTCGCCGGCGGGGTAGCCGGCCGGCGCGGGCACGGGAGTGCCGGCGGATACGGCCGCGTCCGCCGTGCTGACGACGTGGAGTGAGCGCGTGTTGAGGTTGACCGCGTAGAGCTCGTTGCCCAGCGGAGAGATGTCGACATCACCGAGGCCGGCCTTGCCGACCGCGTCGAAGGCCTCGACCGAGTCGAAGATCCACGGGTTGAAGGCGCTCGAGTTCGTGTGGGGGTCGGATCCCGTGTCGGGGACCGTCGCCCAGAGGGCCGGAGTGCCCCACCCGCCCGCGGTGCGCGGCACGCGGAAGATCGTTCCCGTGCCCTCCTTCAGGCCGGTGTGACGCTTGATGTACGCGCCGGCGTAGTAGTCGCCGCTGGCGGGGTTGGTGGCGATGCCGTAGGTCGAGCCGATCTGGCCCCAGGTCGCGAGCACCTGCTTGCCCGGGGCGGTGGCCGCCTCGGCGCCGTCTGCCGTGTCGTAGGGCACGGCGACCAGAGCCGGGTCATCGGCGAGCTGTTGAACCTTGGAATCCGACGAGGAGCCCTCCGACGGGCCGATGACGAAGCAGGGGGTCCCGATCAGAGGGTTGTCGGAGCAGTGGCGACCCGGGACCTGGATACCCGTCTCGATGCTCGGCGTCGGCGCCGTCGTGAAGAACGTGACAGGAGCGGATCCGGCGGTCGTCGCCCTGGCGGGCCACCAGCCGCCCGGCGGTGTGACCTCGATGCGCGCGGTCACGCCGTCGGGGATCGGAAGCGTCCACGCACCTGATGCCGAGGTGGTGACCGGGCCCCAGACCCGGTCGTCGGAGGTGGCGCGAACGCTCACGCCGCCGACTCCGGTGTCAACCGCCGCGCCGGATGCCGTGTCCCGGGCGCCGTTCCCGTTGAAGTCCTCGTAGACGGTCCCCGACACCGAGGCCGAAGCCGTCGCCGGAAGGGCGACGAGCGCGAGCGCGGCAAGTGCTGTCATGCGCGTGCGCAAGGACGAGCGGCGGAGTCTGTTTGGCATGTGGCAGGCCCTGTGCAGTAGTGGGTCTCCGGCTGAGGAAACCGGCGTCCTCTCCTGAATCGGCAGGCCTGACCGCTACTTGAGGTTCCCCGCGATGTCCGTCCAGACACCCTGCGGGTGCCCCGGACGGTGTCGTGCCCCCTCGCCGACGCGGGTTTTCGGCGGATCGGGGGCACCGAACGACCGAATCGGGAGCCATTCTTTTACACCTGCCCGGTCTCTCCCTGACGGACGCGAGATAGCCTCGCCGCGATGCCCATGTTCCGTATCTGTGCGGGAATCCTGGTTCTCGCTGCTGCCGCGGTGCCCGCGGCCGCCGCCGATCCGGTGATCCTCTACGCCCCCGCCAAGGGCGCCAAGGCCGCCCACGACGGCCTTCGGGGCACATCCGCGACCGTGCGCCAGGGGCCGGCGGCCCGGGACGGACGCTGGCCGCGGTCGGCGCGGCTGGGCAAGGCGAGCGGGCGGGAGCTGAGCGGCCGGTCGGCACCGCAGATCGCCGCGATTCTTCGTCGCGCCTGGTCGGCCGACTTCAGCGGGGGCCGGGTTGCGGTTGACGAGATCAGTCCCGCCCAGTGGAGCGCCGGTGAGGCCGCACGGCTGCGGCGCGCCATGGAGCTGCTGGGGCCGGACGCACGGCGCGTCAGCTTCTACGCCGCATCCTCGATGGTCGAGCAGGTCGGCCGGACCGATCCTCGGAGAGCTCTCAGCCCGAAGCTGGCCGCGCTGGTCGACGCCATGAGCCGAGCGCGCTCCACCTACCTCCAGACCTACCGCGGCAACCTGCAGCCCCTCCCCGCCCGGGAGATGGCGACCCACCCGACCCGCTGGATGGCGCGCTGGCCGAACGGCCGCGGCAGCCTGCATCTGCTGATCGGCCCGGATGGCGGAATCGGCCAGAAGGCCTTGTGGAACCGCGTGCGCGCGAGTCCCGCGGGCCGGAAGCTCCTGCAGAACGCGCCGGGCGCCTACGGCCTGCGGAGCAGCTCCGCCGGACGGGCGTGGGCCGCGCAATACCGCGCGCACCGGCGCGCGCCCAGGACCCCACCGCCGGGTGGCGATGTTGCGGTCCCACGACCCGGCGGCCTCACCCTCGCGCGCGCCGGACAGAAGGCGGTGCGGGTCGGCCTGGGACGCGCCGGGCGCGCGGTGGTGAGCATCCGGCGCAAGCCCTCCGGCGCACGCCGGGCGATCCACAAACTCAGCGGCCCCACACGCAGCCCCGTGCTGGTACGCCTACCGGCCGGCGTGCGCCCCGGCACGTATGAGGTCCAGGTCGTCCTCCAGGGCAACGGTCTGACCGACCGCAAGCGTCTGACGACCACCGTGAGGCGTCCGCCGCTGCGGCTGCGGCACGCGCGCGGCCTTTTCACGCTGACCGTTCCGCGCGGCGTACGCGCGGTGCTCCGCATCGCGCCGCCGCGCGGACGGGATCGGGCCATCGCCAAGGTCACCGGCCCCCGGACCCGCAAGATCCGCCGCCCGAAGGACCTCAAGCGTGGGCGGTACACCGCTATCGCGGTGGGCGTCGGCGCGGGTGGGCGCCGTCAGGTGTCCGTGCGCTTCGTCGTCCGTTGACGTCGCTCAGCGGGCGGTACCGACCGCCTCACGCAGACGGGACAGGACCGGGCCCGCGATACTCCGGGCGTGGGCGGCACCCTCGTCGAGGATCGCGTTGACCGCCGCGCGGTCGGCCGTCAGCTCCTCGAAACGCCGACGCGGCTCACCGAAGAGATCGATGAGGCGATCGGCCAGATCATCCTTGACCTGTCCGTAGCCGATCCCCCCTTCGCGGTACGCCGTGGCGAGCTCCGTCGTGGCATCCGGCGACGCGATCAGGGAGTAGAGCGCGAACAGGGTGTCGCCCTCGGGGTCCTTGGGCTCCTCGGGCGGCCGCGAGTCGGTGACGATCCGGCGCACCGCTTTGCGCAGTTTCTTTGGCTCGAGGAAGATCGGGATCGTGTTTCCGTAGCTCTTGCTCATCTTGCGCCCGTCGAGGCCGGGGATGGTCTCAACGTTCTCATCGATCCGCGGCTCGGGAAGCCGGAGGACCTCGCCGTAGTTCTGGTTGAACACGTCGGCGATGTCGCGGGTGATCTCCAGGTGCTGCTTCTGGTCGAGGCCGACCGGCACAACGTCGGCGTCGTAGGCGAGGATGTCGGCCGCCATGAGCACCGGGTAGCTGAACAGGCCCGCGGAGACGCCGTCGTCATCGGTCGTCCCCGCCTCGGCGTTCGCGTCGACCATGGCCTTGTAGGCATGGGCGCGGTTCAAGAGCCCCTTGGGAGCGAAGCACGACAGGATCCAGCAGATCTCGAAGATCTCCGGCACGTCGGACTGCCGGTAGATCGTCGCCTCGGGGCCGGGCTCCAGGCCGAGCGCGAGCCAGGTGGCAGCGAGTTCGTGGGTCAGGGTCGACAGCTCCGGGCCGTCGTGGACCGTCGTCAGCGCGTGATAGTCGGCGATGAAGTAGAGGACCCGGTACTCCTCGGTGAGCGCCAGGGCGGGCCGGATCATCCCGAGATAGTTGCCGAGATGCGGCAGTCCGGTCGGCTTGATTCCGGTCAGGGAGACGGGGCGGTGCGTGGATGGCGACATTGCTCTTCCGGGTCGTTCTGGACCGCAGACTAGTGCGTTGTGCGGCGCCGACGGATCGGCCCACCTCTCCCCCCTGAGGTCCACACGCGGACGGCCCGAAGGGGATGGTCGTCACCGACAATGAGATCTGAACTCGACCCCACGCTCTCAGATGCGTATTGTTTCGCGGTCAGTGAGTGGGGTTGAACCCGCGTCCCGACCATCGACCGTCCCGGAACCGCTGCGCACCGTATGAAGATCGCCGTACCCGCAGAGAGCACACCCGGGGAGACCCGCGTCGCCCTCGTCCCCGAGACCGTCGCCCGCCTGACGCGTGACGAGCACGCCGTGGTCGTCCAGACCGGCGCCGGCGACGCCGCCGGCTTCCGCGACGCCGACTTCACCGAGGCCGGCGCGACCATCGCCCCCGGCGCGACCGAGGCGATCGACGGCGCCGACGTCATCTGCAAAGTCGGCCCGCCGACGGCCGACGAGATCGCCGCTCTGTCGGGCGGACAGCTCATGGTCGGAGTCCTCGGCGCGCGCACCGAGCCCGAACTCATGGCGAGCATCGCCGCAAGCGGCGCCTCGGCCGCGGCGATGGAGATGGTCCCGCGGATCGCCCGGGCCCAGCGCCTCGACGTACTCAGCTCGCAGGCATCACTCGCGGGCTACAAGTCCGTGCTCATCGGCGCCAACACGATCGGCCGCTTCTTCCCACTGATGATGACGGCCGCGGGGACCATCCCGCCGGCGAACGTCCTCGTGCTGGGCGCCGGGGTCGCCGGCCTCCAGGCGATCGCGACGGCGAAGCGCCTCGGCGCCGTCGTGAGCGCCTACGACGTGCGCTCCGCCGTGCGCGAGCAGGTCGAGAGCCTCGGCGGCAAGTTCATCGAGATCGAGCAGGGCGAGGACGCCGAGGACGCCGGCGGATACGCCAAGGAGCAGAGCGAGGCCGAACAGGCCCGCCAGCGCGAAGCCATGACCGGCCACATCGCCGGCTCCGATGTCGTGATCACCACCGCGAACGTCCCCGGGCGGAAGGCGCCGACGCTGGTCACGGCGGCGATGGTCGAGGCCATGCGCCCGGGCAGTGTCATCGTCGACTTGGCGGGAGAGAGCGGAGGTAACTGCGAACTGTCCGACCCGGGCAACGAGGTCACCGCCCACGGCGTCACGATCCACGCCCCGCTCAACGTGCCGGCGATGATGCCCGCCGAGGCCAGCGTTCTCTATTCACGCAACCTCGTCGGCCTGCTCGAGCTGGTCACCGACGAGGACGGCTCGCTCAAGATTGATCTCGAGGACGAGGTTCTCGAGGGGACCATCGTCGCCCACAGCGGCAGTCTCGTCGGCCCGCTGGCCGGCTGAGGAACGGGAGCATGGAAGAACTCATCACCGCAATCACGATCTTCGTCCTCGCGACGTTCATCGGATACTTCGTGATCACCAAGATCCCGCCGACGCTGCACACGCCGCTGATGTCGGGTACCAACGCGATCTCGGGCATCGTGCTCGTGGGAGCGATCATCGTCACCGGCCTCGCCGACAACGGGGTCGTGCTGGGAATGGCCGTGGCCGCAATCGTGCTCGCGGCGATCAACGTGTTCGGTGGGTTCCTCGTGACCGACCGCATGCTCAAGATGTTCCGGCGTGAGGAGCCGCCCGCGTGAGCGACGAAGACCTGATCAACCTCATCAACGCGGCCTACGTCGTCGCGGCGGTGCTCTTCATCTGGGGTATGGCGCAGCTGCGTCGGCCCTCGACGGCCCGCAGGGGCAACCAGTACGCCGCGGTCGGCATGGCCATCGCCGTCGGCGCGACCCTCTTCAACCCGGGCATCGACGGCGGCTCCGCCTTCATCTGGATCGCCGCGGGAATCCTCTCGGGCGCGATCATCGGCGCGTTCCTCGCCCGTACGGTCGAGATGACCCAGATGCCGGAGATGGTCGCCGTCTTCAATGGCTTCGGTGGCCTTGCCTCGGCCCTGGTCGCCGGCGCGGAGCTGATCCGCCTCAACGACCTCGACGCGGACATCGACCTCGACATCGTGATCACGATCGCCCTGTCGACCGCCATCGGCGCACTGACGCTGAGCGGCAGCATCGTCGCCGCGGCCAAGCTCCATGGCACGATGAACACGAACCCGATCCTGATCCCGGCGCGCAACATCGTCAGCCTCGTCGTCGCAGCCGCGGTCCTGGCGTTCGGGGTCCTGCTGATCGTCGATCCGGACGCCACCGTCTGGTACATCGCCCTCGCCGCGGCCGCGCTGCTGCTGGGCTACCTGGTCGCCATCCCGATCGGTGGCGCGGACATGCCGGTGCTCGTCGCGCTCTTCAACTCCTACTCGGGCCTCGCGGCTGCCGCAGCCGGTTTCGTGATCGGCAACGACGTCCTGATCATCACCGGAGCGCTCGTCGGGGCGTCAGGTCTGATCCTCACGAGCATCATGACCCGGGCGATGAACCGCTCGGTGACGAACGTGATGTTCGGCGGCTTCGGCCAGTCCGGGGCGGACGTGACCAGCGGCGACGGGGAGCAGCGTCCCTACCGGTCGGTCAACGCCGACGACGCCGGCGTGATGCTGGCCTACGCAAACAGCGCCGTGTTCGTGGTCGGCTACGGCCTCGCCGTCGCCCAAGCCCAGCACGACCTGCGGGCTCTGGCCGACATCATGACCAACAAGGGGTGTGACGTGAAGTACGGCATCCACCCCGTCGCCGGTCGCATGCCCGGCCACATGAACGTGCTGCTGGCCGAGGCCGATGTGCCGTACGACCAGCTCTACGACATCGAGGAGATCAACCGCGAACTCGAGAACGCGGAGATCGCCGTGGTGATCGGCGCCAACGACGTCGTGAACCCGCAGGCGCGCAGCAACCCGGGGTCGCCGATCTACGGCATGCCGATCATCGACGTCGACAAGGCGGCGAACGTGATCGTCATGAAGCGTTCGATGGCATCCGGTTTCTCGGGAATCGACAACGACCTCTTCTACCTCGATCAGACATCGATGCTCTTCGGCGACGCGAAGAAGTCACTGAAGTCGCTCGTGACCGAGGTCGAGGACCTGGTCAAGAACGGCTGAGCCCCCTTGGGGGCTCGGTGCCGCCGTGAGCGAGCCTGAGGATTCCTCACCGGTCAGCCCGAAGGGGTCGATCTGGGAGGATGGCCTCGGCCACGGCGACACCGATGCCGAGGTGCTGGCCGAGAGCCGCACCGCCCATGTACCCGATCCGCAGTCGCTGCGCTACGGGGTCGGGGAGTGTGCGGTCGTCATCCAGGCGGTCCGCGCGGGGCCGGCCTTCCGCGACCGGCCGAAGGTGGATGTCCTCTGGCACGAGGGTCTGCGCCCGTCCTACATGCGCCTCACGCCCGACGAAGCCCGACGGATCGGCGCGATGCTGACCGAGGCCGCGGACCGCGCGGAGGCGCGCTAGACCTCAGCGGTCGCGGCAGGCGTGGACGCGGCCGTTCAGTCCGACCGCTCCCGCCTCGCGCGTGAGGATGTAGCCGTACGGCGTGCCGCCGTCCGGCGTCAGCATCAGCGACGCCCGGCCGACGCAGCTGGCGATGCTCCAGGTCCCATTCTCCATCCCGTCGGGAAACCGGGCGCGGTAGGTCCCCTCGGCGGCGAGGTACAGATGCCGGTCGTCGCCCTCCAGCGCGCGGCCGGCGAGGTGGCGACGCCAGGCCTCCTCGAGCCCGTGATCCCGGTCCGCCTCGCCCGCGCCCTCGGGCCGCAGGGTGCGCTCGACGCTCGTCCGGTGCTCCTCCTCGGCGGCCCGGCGGGAGGTGCTCATGCCGCGCGCGCCCCGGCTACGCTGGCGTGGTGACACACGCTCATCACCGGACAAAGACGCCCGTCTCCTGTGGCGTCATCACCGCCAGCGACACCCGCACCGCGGATGACGACATCAGCGGCGACCTCGCCGCCCACCTTCTCGAGGAGGCCGATCATCGGGTCGTGGACCGCACGATCGTCGCCGACGATCCGGCCGCGATCCGGGCCGCCGTCTCGGACATGGATGCGCGGGGCGTCCGCGCAGCGATCATCACGGGCGGGACGGGCATCGCCCCCCGCGATCGGACGTATGAAGCGGTGGCGGAGATCATCGAGCGCGAGCTGCCCGGCTTCGGGGAGCTCTTCCGAAGTCTCTCCTATGCGGAGATCGGGAGCGCCGCGATGCTGTCGCGCGCAGTCGCCGGGATCCGAGGGCGCATGCTCATCGCCTCCCTGCCGGGATCACCCGACGCGGTGCGTCTCGGTCTCGAGCACCTGCTGGTCCCCGAGCTCGGGCACATCGTCGGGCTGCTCGGAGACTGATCCGCTGATGGGCGTGTCCGGGATGTCGTGCTCGGCGAGCATCCCGGCCCGCGTGCGGTGGGGCAGCTTCCCCTGCTCGTGGAGGCTCACCAGGGAGTCCACGGCCTCGGGGCAGAACTGGCGCCCGGACTCCCGACGGATCTCGCGCAGCACGTCCTCAACGGAGCGCGCGGGCCGATAGAACCGGCCCCGCGTCATGGCGTCCCAGGCGTCGGCGACGGCGATGATCCGGGCGCCGGCGGGGATTGCGGTACCGGAGAGACCATCGGGATAGCCGGCCCCGTCGAAGCGTTCGTGATGGCAGCGGACCCACGAAGCCTGCTCGCCCGACAGCGCACCCTCGACGATGCGCGCGCCCAGCTCGGCGTGAACCATGACCTGGCGGAACTCGTCGGGCTCGAGTTCGCCGACACGGGTCAGGATCTGATCGGGCACGCCGATCTTGCCGACATCGTGGACCAGCGCCGCCTCGCGCAAACGGGCGAGCGGGTCCGCGGACCAGCCCAACTCTCGGCCAATGGCCTCGGACACGGCCGCGACGCGCTCGGAGTGGCGTGGGCGACCACCGTCCTTCGCGTCGACCGCCCGCGCCAGGACATGGATGCTCGCGGCCCGGCGGCGGCGCTCCTCGGCGTCGGTCGCCCCGCGCCCGGGAAGGCCCTCGACCTCGTCCGCCACATAGGGGACGCAGCGGTCGCGCCCACGGGACTTGGCCAGGTAGAGGGCCAGGTCGGCATGACGGAAGAGATCCCCGGCGGGCAGGCCGGCATCGAACCGGGCGACGCCGGCGGAGATGGTGACCCGACCGACACCCGTGATCTCCGTGTCACAGATCGCCCGACGCGCCTGTTCGGCCTGCTCAAGCGCCCGGTCGGGGTCGACACCGACCATGATCCATGCGAACTCCTCCCCGCCGACACGGGCGAGCATGTCCCGCTCGGGCAGCAGGGCGCTCAGACGGGCAGCGATCTCGACCAGTACCGCGTCTCCCACCTGATGACCGAGGGTGTCGTTGACCCGCTTGAAATGGTCGACGTCGAAGACGGCCAGGCAGAGACCTTCGCCTCCGTTCTCCGCCGCAGCGGCCTCCTCGACGAGCCGGGCGTTGAACGCCCGCTGGTTCGGGATACCGGTCAGCGAATCGGTCGACGCCATCGCCGTGAGCTGGGCGCGGGCGTCGGCGTTGGCGATCGCCATGCCGATGAGTTCGGTGAAGCGTTCGAGCCGGCCCTCGGCGCCTGAGCGGAAGGCGTACGGCTCGGCGGAGCGGAGGGACAGGACGCCCCAGAGCCGTCCCCCGACGCGGACCGGGACGGCGACCTCGGAGCGGATGCCGGTGGTCCGGGCGAAGGCTTTACCGTTCTCGGTCTCGACGACATGGTCGAAGATGATCACCGGATCACCGATGCGCCACGCGCGGCCGGCCGCGCCACGTCCCCGCGGATCGTCGGCGGGCGAGCCCCAGTTGCCGACCACACGGCCGGCACCCGATTCCATGCGCGTCACGCAGGCCGAATCGGCGCGCTCGAGCTCGCATGCTCTCCGCGCCACGAGGTCGAAGATCTCGCGCGGGTCCCCCTCGGACGCGACGGCGGTCGCGACGGCGCGAAGGGCCTGCTCCTCGGCGGCGGCGCGCCGCTCATGGCTGACATCGCGCAGGCTCACCGTGTACGCCTCCCGCCCGGGCGTGGGATCGGAGGCGATGGTGGCCTGGATCGTCAGCTCCGTGCCGTCGGCCCGAACGCCGGTGAGGTCGGCGGTCCCGAGGGCGTCGCGCGCGACCTTCGGGGGCGAGGTCGAGATGCCAGGACCGGTGACCACCGCGGAGAGGTGGAGCCCCACAAGGGTGCCTGGGGAGCGGTCGAAGATCCCGTGAGCGGCGGGGTTCGCCGAGATGATGCTCCCGTCGTCATCGATCGCGATCACGCCGTCCGGCGCGCTGTCGAGGAGGTCGTGGTAGTGGCGCTCGTTGACCCGCAGGCGTTCCTCGGCCGCCGCGCGTTCGCGCTGCGCGGCGGCCGTGGCGAGCGCCGCCATCTCACGTCGACGGGCCTCGCGGAGGATCAGCGCCGACAGCAGCGCGACGAGCGCGCCGCAGAGGAGTACGGCGATGGTCGCGGTCCAGTCGACGCGGGCGTCGGAGCGCGCCTGGATCCTCCACTGACGCCCCCCGACCGAGAGCGCCTGAACCGCGCCTCCGTCCGGGACCTCCCCCGATGAGAAGATCACGTTGGTCCCGTCGGTGACGCGGTAGGTCGCCTGGGACGCCACCCGGCGCTCCACGGCGGTGGCCAGACCGTCCAGCTCGTACACACCGGCCACCCAGCCGCGCAGCGCCGCCTGGCGGGCCTCGCGGGTCTTGGGGGGCATCTCACCCCGGTACACGGGGAGCGAGACGAGGATGCCGAGCGGGTTGTCCTCCAAGGCCAGCGGCGTCGGCGGTGAGAACAGGGGGACGTCCCGCCGGGCGGCGGAGATCAGGGCCCGTCGGCGGCCCGGATCGGAGAGGTGATCGACCCCGATGGCATCCTTGTGCAGCTCTTGGGGTGCGACGTGGCTGACCACGCCGAAACCGCCCGCCGACGGCTGAGCGGGTGCCGGCGCTCCACCGGGTGCGGTGATGGTGATGCCCATCCGCTTCTCGAACTCCGCCCGCCTGCTACTGGGGACCCAGGAGACCCACTGGGTGCCGATGAGGGTCTTGTCGGTGAGCAGCTGGGTGCTGAGGACGGAGAAGCTCCGGGGGTCGATGTCCCCGGATGCGTCGAGGAAGCCACGCAGGCCGCGCAGGCCTCCGACGGTGCCGCCCAGAACGGACTCGATCTCCGCGCTGACCTCCGCCGCCGTGGCGCGGTCACGCTCGGCGACGCGCTCGCGCTCGCCGGCCAGGGCCCAGAAGCCGGCGCCCGCGGCGACGAGCAGGATGAGGCTGGCGACAATCAGCGGCCCGAGACGGGGATGCCGGGCGATCTTCTCGGGTTGTGGCACCGGTACGTACATCAGCGGCGACCGTGAGCTGACGGACCTGTGGCGCGACGGTTCTCTGTGGAGAAGGAGATCATTGGGGTGATTCCCGTGGCCGGGTTCAGGTCCCCGGCCACCGGGGCGGTGCCGCTTACCGGAAAAGAGGTACCGGTTCGACATCCTCCGTCGTTTTGGGCCACGAACGGCTGGGCCATGTTGTCCACCCACGTGCGGCCCGTGTCAGACCGCAGGCGTGCGTACCCGGCCTCTCGGCACCCCCTCGGAGAAACTTGAGCCCCCCGGTCGGATCTGATGATTCTGGCGGCAGAACCTCGTCTGCCGAGCGTTCGGGCGCCGGGGCGCCCGGTCCGGCGCCGCCTGCTAGGGGGTGTCGGAGTCCGCGTCGGGTTCGAGGACCGCGTCCGGGTCCTCGGCGCGCTCCTCGATCGCGACGAGCAGGATCCGGGTGCCGCGGGTGGCCTCGACGATGAGGCTGTAGTCGTCGAGAACGATCGTGTCGCCGGTGCGCGGAAGACGACCGAGGCGGGAGAAGACCAGGCCGCCGATGCTCGTCACGTCGTCGTCGATGATCTCGACGCCGTGGTCGCGCAGGTCCTCCAGGGGCACGTGGCCGCCAACGATCAGCCGTCCGTCAGGTCGGACGTCCACGGGCGGAAGACGATCGCGCTCATCGTGGATCTCGCCCACGATCTCCTCGATGACATCCTCGACGCTCACGAGGCCGGCGAGGTCCCCGTACTCGTCGAGCACGCAGGCGAGCGAGGTGCGCCGGCGCTGGAGCTCGGCGAGGACCTCATCCAACGTGCGGGTCTCCGGGACGAAAACCGTCGGACCGGTCACGTCGGCGACCTTCAGCGCCGGGGTGTCACCGATCATCCCCCGGGCCAGGTCGCTCAGATGGACGACACCGATCACATTCTGGTCCTCGTGATCAAGGACCGGGAAGCGACTGTGGCGCGTGTCGAGCGCCATACGGAGCGACTCGTCGACCGGCACGTCGGCCGTCAGATAGGCGACCTCCGGGCGCGGGGTCATGACGTCGCGGGCGATGCTGTCCTCGAGCCCGAACACGCCTTTGAGCATCTCGGCCTCGTCCGCATCGAGGGCGCCCCCCTCCTCGCTCTGGAGGATCAGGCGTTGGAGGTCTTCCGGGGTCGAGGCGAGCTCCAGTTCGCTGGCGGGCTCCACGCCGAGACGCCGGACGAGCCAGTTCCCGGCGCCGTTGAGCACGTAGATCGCCGGCTGGAAGAGCCGGCCGAACCCCTCGAGCGGACGGGCGAGCGCGAGCGTCGCGCCCTCGGGTCGACGGATCGCCAGGGTCTTGGGTGCGAGCTCGCCGACGACGACATGAAGGAAGGTGATGATCAGGAAGGCGAAGAAGCCCGCGACGAGCACCGAGGGGGCGTCGCCGACACCGATCGCGACGAGGAGCGGTTCGATCACGTGACCGAATGCCGGCTCAGCGATCCACCCCAGGCCGAGGCTGGCCAGGGTAATCCCGAGCTGACAGGCAGCCAGGTAGCGGTCGATGTCCGCGACCTGTCGGGCGCCGAGGGCGGCGGCACGGCTGCCGTCCTCGGCGAGAGACTCCAGGCGCGTGATCCGGGCCCGGGCAAGGGCGAACTCCGCCGCAACGAAGAATCCGTTGAGCAGGACGAGAAAAAGCGCGGCCGCGATGAGGACCGCGTTCAGCAACAGTGCCGACCCATCTGAGGATCGAGATTCTAGCGACTCGCCGGGGCGCTATTGACACTGACGAGTCATTCGCCCCGTACCGACTAGGGAAGCCGTGCCGAGGAACCGATGTAGCGGTCGATGAAGTCCTTGAGGGCCTGCCGTCCGCCGGAGGCCGCGGCGGCGGCGAAACGGGCCGCCATCTCGCCCTCGCCGGGCTCGCCGCGGACCACCTCGGCCGTGAGACGCTGCCAGCCGAGCTCCTCCAGCTCGATCTCGACCGTGACCTGGGAGTCGGTCGGAAGTTCCGCCCCGGCGATGCGGATGCCACCCTCGGAGAGATCAACGGCTCGCCCGGTGACCAGTTTCTCCCCGTCCCTCCTGATGCGCGCCGGGAGGTCGACGTTGAGTCGCGGATGCTCGCGGCGGTCCTCAGAAGATGAATCCATGTCGTCGCTCCCGGTGGATCAGCGCATGTGCGCCAGGGGGGAATCTCTCTAGAGAGCGTTGCACAGCCTGCAAATCGGGCAAAAACGCGAATCGACCGGCGTCGGCGCGGGCCGCTGATGATCGGGCTCAGGTCAACTGGGCGGCGGCACCCTGGACGACCTCGCCGAGAGTCGGATGGATGTGGAAGGTGTCGGCGATGAGCGACGCGGGAGCGCCCGGCGCCTGCATCGCGACGACCACCGGGTGCAGGAGATCGGCGGCGTGGTAGCCGAGAATCTCGGCGCCCAGGATCCGGCCGGTGCCTTTCTCC
>JAHEIS010000126.1 GCA_024639225.1 Actinomycetes bacterium
GCCGCGTGGACGCCCTCGTTGCGGACCAGCCCCTCGAGCGGGCGGGCGGTGTCGATGATCCGGCGGGTTCCCTCGTCCGCCTCGTAGGCGGCGGCCAACTCGCTGCCCGGCTTCATCGCCTCTTCGAGACGGATGCCGATCGGACGCTCCGGGACCATCTTGGCGATGCGGTCGACCTGTCCGTAGCTGAAGCCCAGGACCCGGCCCGCGTCGCGCACGACCGCGCGGGCCAGGAGCTTGCCGAAGGTGCCGATCCGGGCGACGGCGTTGGCCCCGTACTTCTCGGTGACGTAGCGCACGACGCGGTCGCGACCGCCCACCGAGAAATCGGTGTCGATGTCCGGCATGTCGTTGCGGCCGGGGTTCAGGAACCGCTCGAACAGAAGCCCGTGGGCCAGCGGATCGAGATCGGTGATGCGCAGCGTGTAGGCCACGAGCGAACCGGCGGCCGACCCACGGCCGGGGCCGACGGCGACGCCGTTATCACGGGCCCAGCGGATGTAGTCCCAGACGATGAGGAAGTAGCTCGAAAAGCCCATCTCCTCGATGACGTTCAGCTCGAACGTCAGACGCTCCTCGGCTTCGGCCGAGATGCCGTCGGGATAGCGGGCATCCATGCCGTCGCGGCAGAGCTTCTCGAGGTAGGTGACCGGCGTCTCGCCGTCGGGCACCGGGAAGGTCGGCAGCTTGTGCTCGCCGATGGGCAGCTCGAGGCCGCGGCACCGCTCGGCGATCTCCATCGAGACCGGGATCGCGTCGAGATAGCCCGGCAAGGCCTTGGCCATCTCGGCGCCGTCTTTGAGGTAGAACTCCTGCGTATCGAAGCGGAAGCGCTTCGGGTTGGACAGCACGTCGCGGGTCTGGATCGCCAGGAGCGCCTCATGGGGCTCGGCGTCCTCGCGGCACGGGTAGTGGGCGTCGCACGTTGCCACCATCGTCTGACCGCTGTCGGCCGCGATCTTGGTGAGGTGGTCATTCACCGGGGTCTGGATGTCGAGCCCGGCATGCTGGATCTCGATGTAGACGTCATCGGCGCCGAAGATCTGGATCAGCTGGTCGAGCTCCGCCCGGGCGGCGGCGACGTCGCCCTCCATCAGCGAGTTGCACATCACCCCCGACAGGCAACCGGTCAGGCAGATGACGCCGTCGGCATGGGCCGCGAGCAGCTCGTAGTCGGCCCGGGGCTTGCGGTGATACCCCTCGGTGAAGGCCCGTGAGCAGATCTTGATGAGGTTGTAGTAGCCCTCGGTGGTCTCGGCGAGCAGGGTGAGGTGGCTGCGCTTCTCCTTCGACGGCCGTTCGTTGCGATCGGGTACCAGGTAGGCCTCGAGGCCGATGACCGGGATGAGGCCGCGCTTGTGCGCCTGGCGGTAGAGCTGGACTGCACCGCTCATCACGCCGTGATCGGTGAGGGCCACGGCCGGCATGTCGAGGTCGGCGACCCGGTCGAGCAGCCGGTCGATCTTGCAGGCACCGTCGAGTATCGAGTAGTCCGAGTGGACGTGCAGATGCACGAAGTCGGGTGAGGCGCCCATCGACCGCAGGCTACGTCGCGCGCTCGGACGTCACAAGACGACCGACGGCGGCACCGTCGAGCGCCCCGCAGGAGGCCCGAGCGGAGCTAGGAGAGAACGCCGTCGCCGCCGATCGGAGGCAGACCGAAGAGCCACGCGGCCACGAGCCAGAGCA
Organism: Actinomycetes bacterium; assembly: GCA_024639225.1. Taxonomy (GTDB): domain Bacteria; phylum Actinomycetota; class Thermoleophilia; order Miltoncostaeales; family Miltoncostaeaceae; genus JAHEIS01. Next base: position 1,690 of record JAHEIS010000126.1, read on the forward strand.
GGACCAGGGCGAGCAACGAGAAGCCCGCGCGGACGACCCGCATCAGGAGCCAGAAGCCCACCGCCGCGAGCACGACTATGAGCACAGTCGAGCTGATGTTCGCCGGGTTGGGCCAGCTGCTCGCGTCGAGGACGGAGGTCACCGCGAATATGGCCGGAGTCGGATCGGGCACCGGCGCGAAGGATAGATGCTGGCCCGGAGGATCCCGCATCGCTCAGGCGCCACCGATGATCGCGCCGACCCCCGCGAGCACCGTCAGGACACCCGCCCACTGGAACCGCCCGAGCCGCTCGCCGAGCATCGCCTGCGCGAGGGCCAGCGTGACCGCCGGATACAGGGATGACAACACGGCGATGAGGCTCAGCAGCCCGCGCTCGGTGGCCACCGCGAAGCCGAGCGTCGCAACCGCCGCCAGCACACCGGCACCCATGGCCAGCGCGAGTCCACGTCCGGGGCGGAGCGGATTCCCGGGCCGGGTGATGAGCACGAGCGCCGCGAGAAAGATCATCGACGCCGTCCACGATGCGGTCGTCGCCCAGAGGGGCCCGTCGACGCTCGCCCGGTCGAGGGCGACGAAGAAGAAGCCGAACCCGAGGGCGCCGAGCCCCGCCCAGGCAAAGCCTTCGCGCCCGGCCGGCCCCTGAGCACCACCGGAAACCACCAACCCGCCGATGACGAGAACCATGCCGCCGATCGCGATCGACGACGGCCGTTCGCCGGCCAGGAATCCGGCGAGGACGGGTACGAGGACCCCGACAGAGGAGATCGGGGCGATCAGGCTCATGCTTCCGGCGCTCAGCCCGTGATAGAGCCCGATCGTCCCGACTCCGACGCAGATACCGGCCAGCCCGCCCCACGCCAGCTGATGCATCGTCGGGCCGGCGGGCGCGACGACCACCAGCGCCCCGATCACGACGGCGAGGCCCGCGAACTGCGTGAACATGCCGACGGTCAGCGGGGAGGCGCGGCGGCCGGCGAGCCCGGCCATGAAGTCGGACACGCCCCACCCGATGCCGGCGGTCAGCCCCAGGAGGATCGCGATCATCGACGCCCGGGGCCGGACCCCGGCGTGGCTGCGGTCGTCTGCACCCGCGGGAGCCTAGGGGCCCCTACTGGCGGATGATCTCCCCGAGCTCGAGCAGCTGCAGTTCCTCCCAGGGGAACTCGTCCATGATCTCGTTCTTCGGCAGTCCGATGAGCCCGGGCCAGGGGTCGCCGCCGCGGCCGCGCGGGTCCTCACCGAAGAAGACGACCGCCCCGGCCTTGTCGCGCAGGACGATGCCGTGGCGCTGGGCCGCGCGGGCGAGCATCTTGGTGAACGGGCTCCATCGCTTCGCGGCGATGTCGAGATCGGCCGGCAGCCGGAAACGCGCCCCTTCGGGGATCTGTGCCTCCTCGGGCGCGCCGTCGGCGCCATCGCCGTCGGTCCTCAGCGCCGGCCGCACGAAGGCGTCGCGTTGGGGAAACGGGATCGCCATCGCCAGCGCGTGGGGGATCTCGCCGGCCCGGGCCTCGTCGACGAGCATCGTACCGGCGATGATCGGCAGCGACGATGCGGTCGCGCCACCGACGGGCACGACGCCGTCGGACGTCGACACGTCCTGGAGCCTCCCTCCGTACGACGCTTCCCAACCGTCGCCGACGCGCCCCAGCTGCCAGAACTCCCAGAGCGTGTCCGTGGACGGCTGCCAGACCGTCAGGTGGGCATCGGTCCCGTCGGCGGGGACCGCGTCGGCCGGCAGCGGGACCTCCCGGAAGTCCGCCTCGACCTGCGGGCAGCAGCCCGGACGGTTGAGGCGGACCCGCACCCGCTCCTGATCCTCCGGGACGACGTACAGGGGGGTCGAGAACTGGTCGGTGTTGATCCACCCCCCGAACTCATCCACCTGGCGCACGAGCTCGGCGACCCGGGCTTCCGATCCGGGGTCGATCGCGGCGTCTTCCGCGAGCGGGGCATTCCAGACGGAGTCGTCGGCGAAGAACGAGATCGGCTCCGGGGAGGGCGGCAGGCCCTCGCTGTTCTCGCCGCCGCAGCCGGTGAGGATGATTCCCAGTGCAACGGTCGCCAGGATCCACGAGAGGCGGGCGGTCGTCAGGATCGGGGACGAGGTGACGGTCATGGAGGCGTTCCGCCGGGAACCGGGGGGCCCGGATCGGCCGATGCGTGGCGCACGTGGTCGTGGGCTCGCGGAGAATGATCCCAGGAGGGCCGAGATCGGCCATCGTCCGGGGTATCCCGGGAACAGTCGCCGGATCAGCCGGTGACCCGCTCCCGGCTGAGCTGGGCGGTGTCCTGCTCGATGGTGCGCAGGACGCGCTCGGCCTCGGCGGCCAGGAGGTCGGCGAGTGACGATCGCGTGCCCAGCTGGTCGGCGGTGCGCCGGAGCACCTCGGCGTGATTCGCCATCGCCTGCGCCTGATTCCAGATCAGACTGCGCTCCAGCTCAGCGAGTAGCGGATTCTCAGACCATTCAGGTGGCGTGGTGGCGTGGTCCACAGGCAGGCGTTCCGGTCGGGTTCCCGCATCCTCTGACGTGCGGGTTCCCCATCGTTATCGGCCGTGCGGCGGTAGATTGGAGCCATGGCCGATTTCGCCGTCACCGCAGTCGGGGCCGACCGGCCCGGAATCGTCGCCGCGCTGACCGAGCGACTGCTCGCCGTCGGGGGGAATCTCGCCGACGTTCGGGCCGCCCTGCTGCGCGGCTCGTTCGCCATCGTCCTGGTAGTCGCGGTGCCCGATGAGATCAGCGCGGCCGACCTCGAGGCGGCGTTGGAGCCCACGGCGCGCGAACTCGGCATGGGCATCTGGGTCGGCCCTGCCGAGCCGCCCGCCACCGCCCCCCCCGGAGACGCGTGCATGATCTCGGTCTACGGGGCCGACCGGCCCGGCATCGTCAGCGGCATGGCCGCGGCGCTCGCTGAGCGGCAGGTCAACATCCTCGATCTGTCATCACGGCTCGTCGGCGATCCGTCGATCTACGTCCTCGGGATCGAGGCCGAGCTCCCCTCCGGCCTCAGCCCGGAGGCGCTCGAGCAGGCCCTCGGACCCGTCGCCGACCAGCACGGGGTCGAGTTGTCGCTCCAGGCCATGGGTGACGACGTCCTGTGAGCGGCGGCGCGGCCGCGGCATGATCCAGCCCGTCGTCCGGTATCCGGACGCGCGGCTCAAGACGCCGTGCGTCCCCATCGGCGCGCCCGGCCCCGCGGCCCGGGCCCTGGCGCAGGACCTCGAGGAGACCGCCGGTAGCTTCCCCCGGACCGTCGGCATCGCCGCACCCCAGATCGGTCGCCTCTGGCGAATGGCGTGGATCGACTGCACGGACAACCCGCGCGTACCGGACCCCCTGGGTCCTCTGGTCCTGATCGACCCGGTCCTCGTCGCGAGCAGCGGCGCGGAAGTCGGACGCGAGGGGTGCCTGTCCCTGCCCGACATCACGGCCAACGTCGAGCGGCCGGTCACGGTGACCGTCGAGACCACCGAGCTGGACGGCGAGCGACGGCAGATCAGCTCAGAAGGCTTCGAGGCCCGGGTGATCCTGCACGAGATGGACCATCTCGACGGCATCCTGATCCTGGATCGGGTCGCCTCGTTGCTGCTCGATGTCTATCCCCGGCGGCGCCGGGGATAGACCGGTCAGCCGCGCGCGCGGCCGGACAGGACGAGCAGGCCCGTGATGAGCAGGAAGGCCCCGAGCGCCATCGTGGGGATCGAGACCATTCCGTCGAACTCGTTGACCCAGCGTGTCGTGCAGGGGGCAGCCGAGCTGCAACTGAGCAGCTCGTCGGTGGGCAGGCGCTGCTCGATGTGATGGAAGAGCGCAATCACACCGCCGATGATCGCCAGCGGAAGCGCATACCAGCGGACACCGATGTCGCGGCGGATGGCCGCGATCGGCAGGAGGACCGCCAAGGGATACATCGCGATCCGCTGGTACCAACAGAGATCGCAGGGCACGAACTCTGCGGACTCGCTGAGCCACAGACTCGAGGCCATGGCGAGGACGGCCACGACCGCCGCCGCCGGCAACGCGAACCGGTCGACGATCGCGGCCGGACCGCCCCCGCTCCGCCGGCGAAGGAAAGCGGCGATGAGCAGGACGACGCCCGCGACGCCCATGAGTACGGCGGTCGTCGCCATGATGGTGATGGTCGTGCTCTGTGACATCAGATGCGGTGCGCCGGGCGCAGCGGGATCTTAGGGGCAGGCCGTCGCCTCACCAACGCCGAGGGGCTCAGAGTCCGCGCGCCGCGATCGCGAGTCTCGCGGCGGGCGCGGGTCTTCGCGCGCCGCGCGGGCGGCACGCCGGCAACGCTCCGCGTCGACAGCGGAGACCAGCGCGCCGCCGGGAGCGTGCGCAGGTCCCGCACCGGCAGCACCGCCCCCGCGGGGGTACCCAGGCGTTCGAGGTCGGCGGGATGCACCCGCCGCGGTCTGCGCAATCCGGACGACGCCGGGCCCGTTGCGCCACCGGTTGAACGCCGGTCGCACTCCGGCCGGCAGGCCGACGAACGCGATCGAGCGTAAGCCGGTCTGTGATGCGGCAAGAACTCCCCGCCGG
>JAHEIS010000029.1 GCA_024639225.1 Actinomycetes bacterium
CCACCTGGCCGCGCACGGCCAGGAGTGGGCCCAGGGAGGCGGGCCATCCGGCGCGAGCGTGGGCGGCGTCCTCGCGACCGCGGCCAGCGGGCGGCGGCGGCTGGCGCACGGACCGGTGCGTGACTCCCTGTTGGAGGTGATCCTCGCCACCGGCGACGGCCGGCTCGTGCGCGCGGGCGGGCGCACCGTGAAGAACGTCAGCGGGTATGACCTGCCCCGACTGGCGGTCGGGTCCTGGGGCGTGCTCGGGGCTCTGACCCAGGTCACGCTGAAGCTCTGGCCCCTGCCCGCGGAACGGGCGTGGTTCGATGCGGACGGGCCGCTCGAGACACGCAAGCGGATCGCGGCCGACGCGCTGGCCGGCCGCGCGTCCGCCGCCGTGCTGCTGATGCCCGGCCGGATCGCGATCAGCTGCGAGGGCCAGCCGGCCGATGTCATCGCGCCCGACGGCACGGTGGCGTCCGCGGTACCCGGGGAGCCCTCAGGCGCGGCCCTGCTGCGCGGAGGCGTGCCCCCAGCCGCCGTGCTCGAGCTGGCTCACTGGGCGGAAGAGAGCGGCATCGCCTATGAGGCGCAGGCCGGTGTCGGGAGCTTCACGGCCGCGGTGAACGACCTCGCAACGGCGCGGGCGGTCGGCGATTACGCCCGCGCGCTCGGGGGCCACGCCGAGGTGATCGACGCTGCGCCGGAGCTACGCGCCGTCCATCCGCCGCCGCCGGCCGGGCTGGCCATCATGAAGCGGTTGAAGGAGGCGTTCGATCCCGCCGGGATCCTCAACGCCGGCCTGCTCGGGGAGGAGATCTGATGGCATCCGGCTGGGACCCGGAACGCGACGCGCCCGCCGATGAGGACATCGCCTCCTGCGTCGCCTGCGGCCTGTGCCTGCCCCACTGCCCAACGTTTCGTCTCACGGGTCGCGAGACGGCATCACCCCGGGGGCGCATCGCCGCCATGCGCGCCGTGGCCGAGGGGGAGGCCGAGCCGGATGGGATCTTCGCGGCGATGATGGACGAGTGTCTGGCGTGCCGGGCCTGCGAGACGGCCTGCCCGAGCGGCGTTCCCTTCGGACGGATGGTCGAAGCGGCGCGCGCCCAGGTCGAGCCACGACGGCCGGCCGCGCTTCGCGCGACGCGGCGCCTGGGTCTGGCCGGGGTCTTCCCCCGGCGCCGTCTGATGTTCGCTCTCGCCACCGGGCTCGGGCTCGCCCAGACGATCGGCGCCGATCGTCTCGTGCCCCGGAGATTGCGCCGGTCCTCGCCGCGCGTCTCCCTGGACGAGCTGAGACGTCCACTACCCCGCAGCCAGGGGACGGGGCCGGTGGCCGCCCTGCTGACCGGGTGCATCATGGACGTCGCCTTCCGCCCGGTGCACCGGGCGACGCTTCGGCTGCTGGCCCGCTCCGGATACCGCGCCGTGGTGCCCGACGACCCGGGATGCTGCGGTGCGCTGGCGATGCACAACGGGCAACCGGAGGCGGCCCGAGAGATGGCGCGGGCCCGGATCGCGGCGCTCGAGAGCGCGGATGTCATCGTGGTGAACAGCGCCGGGTGCAGCGCCCACATGAAGGACTGGGGCGCACTACTGGCGGACGATCCCGACTGGGGGCCGCGCGCCGCCGCCGTCGCCGGGCGAGTCCGCGACGTCATCGAGCTCGACCTCACCGGCGGACGCGTGACGGGCCCCGTCGCCGTTCACGACGCCTGCCACCACCTCAACGGCCAGGCGGTCGCCGGTGGGGCGCATCGCCTGCTCGCCGAGGCCGGCGCCGACCTGCGGCACCTCTCCGACGGAGGGCGGTGCTGCGGCGCGGCCGGGATCTACAGCGTGACCCAACCGGAGATGTCACAGGCCCTCGCCCGCGAGAAGGCCGCGGCGATCGTGGCGACCGGCGCCCCGGTGGTCGCCGTCGCCAACCCCGGATGTGCGGTCCAGATCGCCGCGGCCCTCGCGGACGTCGACGCGACGGTCCGGGTGGCCCACCCCGTCGAACTGCTCGACGAGATGGACTGAGCCGGGTCAGGCTCGCCGGGAGGCGCGCGCAGGCGCACCGCCGAGAGCCAGGGCCGCGAACACGAGAAGGGCCAGGGCGGCCGCGGCGACCCAGACCGTGACCTCCCGTTGGGCGGTCTCGGTGGTGAGGCTCCGGCCGATATCCTCGAAGACCAGGGCGAGGTCCGCGCTGTCGGTCGACTGGGTGTAAACGCCGCCGGTCTGCGACGCGACCAGTGAGAGATTCTCCCCGGGATCGCCGCATCGCGGGTGGCCGGGGTCGTCACCGAGGAGGACCGTGTAAACCGGCACACGGGCCGCGCGGGCGGTCGCGGCGGCCACGTCGGGGCAGGGGCGGATCGAGTTGGCGCCGTCAGTGATGATGATGATCCGCGCCGAGGCGGGGGCATCGGGCTCCGTGTCTGCCGCCGGCGGCAGGCCGATGACCCCTGCCCCGCGCAACGCGCTGAGCGACGCGTCGACCGCCGCGCTCATCGACGTCCCCTCCCGGGTGGCACCGGGCTCGGCGAGAGCCGCCAGCATCTGGTCGCGATCCACGGTCGGGTTCACGCGGACGACGGCCTGATCGGCGAACGTCACGAGCCCGATGCTGAGGTCCTCGGGGGCGGTGTCGACCAGGACCCGGGCCGCATCGAACGCCGCGCTCAGCCGGTCGGGCGCGAGGTCCTCTTTGAGCATCGAGTTCGAGTTGTCGACAGCGACGATGACCGCGCCGCGAGCCGTCTCGTCATCGACGTCGAGCACGGGTCGGGCCAGAGCCAGGATCCCGCCGACGAGCGCGAGCGTCCCCAGGGCCGAGGCGAGGATCCAGGCACCGCGCTGCGCGGCGGTCGGGCGCACGTCGAGCAACCCCGGGTCCGCGTAGCGGACGGCGGCTCCGGTCCGTCCCCGCCACCAGAGCACCAGGAGCGCGACCGCCACGGGCACGGCGAGCAGGGCCCAGAGCCAGCCGGGAGAGAGCCAGCCGATGTTCATCGGGGACGAGCCCCCAGCCACCAACCGCTACCCAGAGCGGCCAGCAGAAGCAGCGCCGCCAGTCCAGCGGGCCACGCGGTGATCTCCTCGCGGACCCGCACGGTGCCGATGAACGAGCCCAGTTCCTGATAGACGGCACTCACCGACTCGGCGTCGCGACTCTCGAAGCTCTGCCCACCGGTCGCCTCGCTCAGCGCCTGCAACGCCTCGGGGTTGGGAGGGACGCGATAGCCGTCGGAGAGGATCCCGTCGTCGGTGCCCAGGGCCACAGTGAAGACCGGGATGCCCACCCGCTCGGCCTCGCGCGCCGCGCCGTCGACGCTCCGGCCCAGCGTGCTCTCGCCGTCGGAGAGCAGCAGGATGCGGCCCGCTGTCAGCTCATCGCTGAGGGCTCCGGTCTCGTCGGCGCCCTGGGTCTGGCGAACGGCGTCAATCGACGCATAGACCGCCTCGCCTATCGCGGTCCCGCGGATCGGGAAGAGCGACTCGATCGCACGGGTGAGGCCGTCACGGTCCGTGGACGGCGCGTGGAGCACGTCGGCGCGGTCCGAGAAGCCCACGAGGCCGACCTGGTACTGACGCGGCACCGTCTCGGCGAACCGGATGGCCGCATCCTGGGCCGCCCGGAGGCGGTAGGGCTCGACATCGGTCGCCTCCATCGAGCGCGAGACGTCGATCGCGAGCATGATCGTGGCCTGCTCACGCGGCTGATCACGCCAGGCGTGAGGACGCGCCAGGGCAAGGACGAGCGCGAGGGCTGCAAGCGCGGCCAGGGCGAGAGGCAGGTGACGCATGGCGCTCCGCGATCCGGCCAGCGCCTTCTCGATCAGGGCGAGGTCGGGATGGGGAAAGGCATCTGACCGGCCCGCGCCCCGACGGAGCCAGAACACCAGCGCCAGCGCGAGCACCGGCGCAAGAAGCAACGCGAGGGGCCAGTCGAAGCTCACGTGCCGACCCGTCGGGCGAGCGGACGCGCGAGGGCGCGTGCGAGGGCGATGACCCAGTCCTCATCGGCGCGGAGGATGACGTGGCGCGCGCCGACCCGGGCCATCATCGAAACCCGTCGCGCACGATCCTCGGCCACGACGTCGGCGAAGCGTGCGCGGAAGGCGCTACTGCTCGTGTCGACCCGGCGGCGTCGGCCCGTCTCCACGTCGCGCAGGTAGATCGGCCCGACCGACGGGAGGTCGCTTTCGCGCGCGTCGCGGATCTCCACGGCAATCACTTCGTGGCGACGGGCGAGTACCCCGAGCGCATTCTCGAGATCCGGCTGATCGGGGAAGTCGGAGATCACGACGACCAGACCCCGGTGCCGAGCCATGCGACCGAGGCTCCGGACGGCCCGGGCGAGATCGGTGGCGGCCTCGCGGGCCGGCGGCAGCCCGGCGAGGGCCGACAGCGCCGATGCCAGCCCGCGGCGGTCGCCGCGGGGCGGATGGATCAGGTCGAGGTCGCCGCTGCCGGTGGCGATCAGCCCGAAGCGGTCGCCACGCGAACGCAGCACGGTGCCGACCCCGGCGAGCACCTCCTCGGCGGCGTCGATCTTCGTCCGCACCGTGGAGCCGAACCCCATGGACGGTGAGCGGTCGAGCAGGGCCCAGGCGGTCAGCACCGGTTCGATCTCAGGAACGCGCACCATCGGTCCGCCGGTGCGTGCCGACAGCGGCCAGTCCACCCAGCGGACGTCGTCGCCGGCCTCGTAGGCGCGGGTGACGGAGGGCTCAGAGCCCGGACCCGGCCTCCGGCCGCGGCGCTCGCCCTGGAGCACGCCGTCGAGGCGCCGCGCGATCGTGAGCTCGACGCGGCGCAGGAGAAGCTCAGGCGACTGCACCCCGCCCGCCCAGTTCGACTTCCGGCATGGGGATCGCGCGAGCCACCTCGTCGAGCACCTGGTCGGGCTTCACGTCGGCCGCGAGGGCTTCGTAGCTGAGCACGATCCGGTGGCGAACACAGTCGTGGAAGAGCGCCTGCACATCCTCGGGCATGACGTAGTTCCGGCCGCGGATCACCGCCAGAGCACGCGCCCCGCGCACGAGCGACAGCGACGCCCGGGGTGAGCCACCGAGGTCGAGATAGGGGTCGAGCTCCGCGAGCCCCTCAGCCGCGGGACGCCGGGTCGCGTTGACCAGGCGCACCGCGTACGAACGGACGCGGTGGTCGACGAAGACCTGGTCAGTGGTCTCCTGCAGCTCGCGGATCTGCTCCGGATCGAGCAGCTGCCGGGGGCGCGGCGGGTCCGACGCCATCCGACGCACGATCTCCTCCTCATCGACGGCCGAGGGGTACCCGACGATCAGCTTCATGGCGAAGCGGTCGACCTGGGCCTCTGGCAGGGCATAGACCCCTTCGCTCTCGATCGGGTTCTGGGTCGCGAGCACGAAGAACGGGTCCGGCACCTGATGCGTCTCCCCGGCGATGCTCGCGTGCCCCTCGGCCATGACCTCGAGCAGCGCCGACTGGACCTTGGCCGGCGCGCGGTTGATCTCGTCGGCGAGGACGAAGTTGGCGAAAACGGGTCCGAGGCGCGTCGTGAACTCGCCGCGCTGGTTGAGCACCTGGCCGCCGACCACATCCGACGGGACGAGGTCGGGGGTGAACTGGATACGGGAGAAACGACCGCCGGCCACGCGCGAGACCGTCTCCAGGGTGAGCGTCTTGGCCAGGCCCGGCACGCCCTCGAGCAGGACATGGCCACGCGACAGCAGCGAGACAAGAAGCCGGTCGAGCAGGTGATCCTGGCCGACGATCACGCGTCGTAGCTCGTAGAGGACCGATTCGAGGCGCTCACGGGGCGGGGCGGCCCGGCTCGGAACGGGGCTCGGGTTGGAATTCTCGGTGGGCTCGCTCACGGTACGGTCTCCAGGAGTTCGGCTACACGGTTGGCGGGGACGGCGAACCCGATGCCGACATTGCCGGGGATCGGGCTGCCGATCGAGGTCGGGACCCCGACGAGGCGGCCGGACAGGTCGAAGAGCCCGCCGCCCGAGTTGCCGGGGTTGATGGGAGCGTCGGTCTGAATGGTGGGGATGCCCTCCGGGTTGGGCCGGCCGACGGCGCTGACGATGCCGGCGGTCACGCTGTTCTGCAGCCCGAACGGAGTACCGATGGCGAAGACCTGATCGCCCTGGACCAGGCCGGCGTCGGCGCCCTCCGCCAGGCGCACGCCCCCGAGTCCGGCGTCGGTGATCGTCTCGAGGATGGCGAGGTCGGCGCGGGCATCACTGGTCACGATGCGGGCGGCGAGCCGACGGTCGTCAGCCGTGATCACGGTGACCGTCTCCGGCAGCGGGGCGCTGACGGCCTCCGCTCCAGCGCGCCCTCCGGAGACGACGTGGAAGTTGGTCACGATGAGATTGTCGGGCCAGACGATGACACCGCTGCCCTGGCCGCCCTGCACGCGGACGCCGACCACCGACGGCTCGGTGCGCGAGATCGCCTGTTGGAGGGTGAGCTCGGGTGAATCGGGATCCTCGGCCGCGTCGTCGACTGACGCCGTCGACGTCGTGTCGGGATCGTCATCGAGGAGCGTGGCAACTCCGGCGCCGACGCCGCCCGCCACGAGGAGCAGGGCGATCACCGGCGCGACCGGCCTGAGGAGCCTCCGCCCCCACCCGGGGCTGGTCGACTCGGTCCCGTCATCCGGGGGATCGTCAGTGGGCTCTGTCTCGGACCGGTGCGCACCGGGGAGGGCGGGCAGGTTCTCCGGCCGCGCCGGGCGACTGCCCCCGGGCAGGGCCGGAAGTCCGTCAGGGGTCACCCGCGCATCGAGGTGCGGCAGCCCGCGCGGAGCATCGTCGGAGTCGCTATGGGCGTCGCGGGCGTTCATGGTGTGTGTTTAGCGGTCGGGGCCGAAAGCCGTCGTTAAGGCCGGGTGTGCTTCCGTTAACCCGCTCGGCGCCCATGAGGGGGACGTGCGCTCAGTCGACGGGCGCGCGCGCGGTCGATCGCCGCGAGCTGATCTCCCAGCTGATCGGCGAGTTCCGCCCGCTGCGCGGCGCGCGCCAGGCGAATCCGGATGCGGTCGAGGTGGGCCTCGCCGTTGCGATCCAACCGTCCTTCGGCCTCGGCGCGCAGCAACTCGTCCGCGCGTTCCGACAGGTCCCGCACGCGCTCCCAGAGCGCATCGGCGACACTGTCGGCCCCCGTCATCGCTACTCGCCGGCGTCGGGCTTGGGGGCGCCACCGTTGCCGCCGCTACGCCGCCGGCGTCGGCGCCGGCGTCGGCGCGGGGCCCCGTCACCCGAAGGCGATGGCCCGCCCGCTGAGGCCGCACCCTCCCCGTCCGGCTTCGCCGCCGACGAGGCGTCAGCAGTGGCCGTGGCGCCGTTCTCCGAGCTCACCTTGCGCCGACGTCGGCGACGACGCGCCTCGGAACCCCGGCGGCGATTCTTGTTGTCGCCCACGCCCACGACCTCGGCGTCGGGCAGGCGGGGATGACGCTTGCGCAGAGCGGCCCAGGCACGGGGCGAATGGAGGGCCCGGGGGTGGAGAGCGCCGATGGCGGCGCGCAGCGAGCGGCGCGCGTCGGGCGTGGTGAAGTCGATCGCATCCAGGAAGCCGCGCAGGGCAGCCCAACCTCCACAGGCGCCCGCGGCCCGCGCGGCAAGGCGCAGATGCTCGCTCCGAGTCGGTATGTCCCCCGGGCCGAGCGAGACGAGGAGCCGAGCGGCCTGACCGAGGCGCAAGGGGACATCCTCCGCCGGTGTCTCCGGCTCGGGCGGCTCGGCGCCGGCGGCCCGCATCCAGAGACCGATGAGTGCGAGGTCTCCTCCGTGGGAGATCAAGTGGTTCGCCTCCCAGGCCGCGATCCGGGCCATCTCCTGGTTCCGCCCCGGCCGGTTGCCGTCGGCGAGCGGACGTGAGACCTCCCAGGCCCAGGCCGGCGCCCATGAGGATGCCTCCGACAGGGCGTTCCACCGCCGCCGGTCCCCGGATCGGCTCATCTGCTCGAGCGCGGCGACGCGGTCCCATTTGCCGGCCCGGTCGACGTGGGACCAGAGCGCCCGGAGCCGTTCCCGAGCCGTCATCCTCAGACGGTCGAGTACCCGCCGGCCGACGTCGTCGGGCAGCGCTGCCCGGAGATCGATCTGGGCGATGAGGGCCATGGCCCAGGCGCGCCACATCGGTTGGTCAGCGCCGTCCTTCGCGTCGCGGGCGACAAGTCCGGAGAGGGCGAACCAGGCCGGCGCGCTCTCGGGCCGGAGCCCACCGGCGACGGCCTCGGCGATTTCATCGCAGGTGACGTCCTCGGAGGCGTACACGACCCACTCCTCGAGGAGCGTCGCGGGAAGATCGCCGGGATCGGCCGCCCGCCAGCCGCCGTCGGCAAGCCCCTCGGCAATGTGGGACGCCGGGGCCGCCGGGTTCACCAGCAGGGGCCCGTCCTCGTCCTCGGAGAGCATCTCCGCAGCGCGTGCGAGGGCGGTTGCCTCGCCGCTCGCCGCGGGCGGGCCCGCGACGCGGCCGAGCGGCTTGTACCACCCGCTGCCGAAGACCTCGTGGCTGGTCTGGACCCCCATCTTCTCGCCGGCCGGCAGGAACTCGACGGAGACCGCCTCCTTGCCCTCGGCCGGTCGCATGACGCGCCCGAGGCGCTGGACGAAGACGCGCTCGGACGTGGTGGGGGCGAGGTGGAGGACAACGGCCGCCCGCGTCTCATCCCAGCCCTCGGTCAGCAGGTCGGCGTTGCAGAGGACGTCGATCCGGTCGTTGCCGAAGTCGCTGAGGATCTGGCGGAGCTCGCGTTTGGGGGTCTGCCCGCTGACCGCGGCAGCCCGAACGCCCCGCGCGGTGAGCTCGTCGGCGAGGGCGTGCGCCTGGGCGACGGTTGCCGTGTAGGCGACGCCCGCGAGTCCGAGCTCGACGAAGTGCTCCTCCCAGACGTCAGCGCAGGCCCGGTGCCACCGGGCCTTGTCGAGCGCCCGGCCCAGGCTGGCCTGGTCGAAGTCGCCGCGCGTGATCACAACGTCGGACAGGTCGACCGCCCGCTCGACGCGCAGCGAGCGCAAGGGCGAGAGGATGCCGCGCTCCATGGCCGACTGACGGTCGAGAGTGGTGGCCACCGGGCCGAACACCTGCTCGACGTGGCCGGTGGTCGTCGAGCCGGTTGCGGTGAAACCGACGATGACCGCGTTGCTCGCCAGATCGAGAAGCCGGCGGGTCTGGGCACCGAGCGCCGTGTGGGCCTCGTCGCAGATGACCAGATCCAGCGCCTCCCAGTTCATCGCGTCGGCGTGACGCAGAGTCGCCTGGTAGGTCGTGATGGTCACGCCGGGCAGCCCGGCAGCGGCGGGGCCGTCGAGGTGGACCTTGACCTGGGGGAAGAACCGCTCGAAGGCGTTCGCGGTCTGCTCGGCGAGGTTGCGCCGGGGCACGAGCACGAGGGCGCTGCCCCCGATCGCCTCGGTGATCGCGCTGAACATGATGGTCTTGCCGGAACCGGTCGGCGCGTCCACCCAGGTCCGCGTGGCCCCGTTGCCGAGCCGGACCGCGAGCTCGTCGAGAGCCTCGAGCTGGTGCTCACGGAGCTCGACCCCTCTCCACGACGCGCCCGGGTCCTCCAGGGCGGAGTGGAGACGGGCGGCGGCGTCGACCCGGTCGCCCCGGGACGCGGTCTCCGCGTCGGGATCGGTCGTGCCGGCGACGGAGGCCGGCTCAATCATCGTTGTGGGTTCGAGATCTGACACCTGTCAAGAGCCCGGGTATGGGCGAGGGGCGAGCGGATGGCCACGCGAGAATCGGCACCATCCGTACTTCGCTGCAAACACACTGCGCGGCCGATGCCGTGGCCGGGCAGTCTTGTGAAGCGGGGGGACTATACCAGCCCCCCGGTCGCGGCGGCATCGGACGGCAGATCTAGGATCCCCGCCGATGACCTCGACCTCGCCCCCAGGCACCGAGAACGACGGCGCCATCCGTGGATGGCTCGCCGTCGCGGCGGTGGCTCTCGCGGCACTGGTCATCGGCTTCGCCGCGGGCTGGATGCTACGCAGCGACGGAGGCGGGTTCCCGATCACGGACGCACCGCCGATCGGCGAGAGCACGGATGCCCCAGCAGCGCCGGAGGCCGCGCCCGAACGGCCCGCGCCGCTCGCTGATCGTTCGGAGACGCGCGTGGTCGTGCTCAACGGGCTCGGCGTGGCGGGTGCGGCCTCGGCGCTCGCCGAGACGGCGGCTGATGCCGGCTACACGGACATCGAAGTCGGCGACACGGAGCGGACCACGGACCCCAGCACCGTCTACCACCTCGGCGCCCCGCGGCTGGCCGACCGCCTCGCCCGCGACCTCGGCCTGAGCGCGATCCGGCGGCGGCCCGACGATCTGGCGCCGGGGACCGGGGCCGATGTCGTGGTGGTGGTCGGCCCGGGCTAGGGGGCGGACGGCCCGGACAGAAAGTCCCGGAGGAGGGTGTTGACCTCGCCGGGGGCCTCCTGTTGAACCCAGTGGCCGACGCCGGGCAGCTCCTCGACCCGGAGCCGTCCGCCGACGCGCTCGATCGACAGATCGAGCAGCACGCGCCCCATGTAGGCGTCCTCGAGCCCCCAGATGATCATCGTCGGCACCTCGACCGGAGGCGTGTCCGGAGCGCTTCCGATCCAGCTCGCGGGCGGGATGTTCGCCCGGTAGTAGTTGAGGGCGGCGGTGAGGGCCCCATCCCGGCGCAGGGGCTCGAGGAACGCCTCGCGGTCCTCCTCGGAGAAAGTGCCCGCGGCGGCCGTACCGAAGACGAAGTTCCGGAAGTTGGCGAAGTCGTCGTTGCTCAGCCAGGCCTCCGCGACGCCGGGGAACTGGAAGAGGAGCATGTACCAGCTCTTGGCCATCTGGTCCGGCAGCGTCAGGCGCGCATGGGCGGAGGCCGCGGGATGGGGCGAGTTGAGGATGGTCAGGCTCCGGAGCAGGTTTGGCCGGCGCATGGCCGTCATCCACCCGAGGCTTCCCCCCCAGTCGTGGCCGACGAGGTGCACGGGCCCGGCGTCGAGAGCGTCGATCAGGCCCCAGACGTCCCCGGCGAGATGAGCGATCGCATAGTCCTCCACGCGGTCGGGTCGATCCGAGCGCCCGTAGCCGCGCAGGTCCGGAGCGATGGCGCGAAAGCCCGCGTCGGCGAGGACGGGGAGCTGGTGGCGCCAGGAGTGGGAGTTCTCCGGGAAGCCGTGGAGCAGGACGACCGGCGGCCCCGATCCGGCGGACTCCACCGAGAGCCGGACGTCGCCGACGTTGATGCGTTCGCGTGCCATGCGCCGAGGCTAGCGGGGGGGGCGTCGGGCGTCGGAGGGCGGGCGCGGTAGAGACAGTACCCATAGCCGGGCACGGCGAGAGGCCCGATGCTTCTCTCACGAGATCGGGCGTTGTCCCGTTCTCCGGCAGAGGCCTCAGTTCGCCGCGGGCACCGGCGTGCTGGATTCAGTGCCTCGCTGGCAGGGCGCCGCGGGCACCGGCGTCCTGCCCCGTTAACCGGCCCGGCTTCGCCGGGTCGGCTAACGACCTTCCCCGTCGATCCCACCGTGCCGCTCCTTCACATCCACCGCCGCAGACGATCTTGGGATCACATCGAACAATCGGCGGAGCTCGGAATCGCGCCTTGCCGACCCTCCGACGATCCGGGACGGCCAGCCGACCTGATCGGCACCACGGGTCCGGCCCGGAACGCGGGCACGGGTGGTACGCCGATTCTCGTCCAGACGACCGCAGGCACCGAGATGTCGGCCAGCCACAGCGGGCCGGTGGCCCGGGCGGCTGCGACCAAGCCCTCCTTGGGCGCCGCCAGGGTAAGGGTCGCCTCGGCGCAGAGGTGGGGCTCATGGAGCTCGCCGCTCCCCAGGTCCAAGCCACTCGGCACGTCGAGCGCAATGACCCGTCGACCTTTCGCCGACCGGATGAGGTCGGCGACGGTACCGCGCGGTGCGCCGCGGCCCGAGTAGCCGAGCAGCGCGTCGAGCACCCAGTCGGCAGCGAGCGGCTCCGACGTAGGATCAGCGAACGAGGCGCCCATCGTCATCAGGATCTGGGCCTGTTGGGCGGCGACGGGCGACATTCGTGGGCGATCGACAGCCGGGTGCACGACGACCCGTGCGCCGGCGTTGATCAGGTGACGAGCGGCCACCATCCCTCCCCCGCCGTTGCCGCCGCCTCCGGCCAGGACGGCCACAGACAGCCCGTCCGTGCCGCCGGCGAGCCGTCGCGTCAACTCCGCCAACCCGCGACCGGCGTTCTCCATCATCCGTGCGAGCGTGATCCCGAGGTCCTCGATCATGATCCGGTCGACCTCGATCATCTGAGCGACCGACAGCCAGGGGAGATCGCCTGCGGCGATCGTCGGCACCGCCCTCGTGCTCATGACGTGAGCATCAGCTCCTCGACCCGGGAGGTCATCGCGGGACCCGGCAGGCCCCACTCCGGCTGATAGCTGTAGACATCGCCGACATCGAGGGCGACGTTTCCGTCGAGGATCTCGAAGTAGTCGGTGGTGACAAGGGCCGGGTGGGCCTTGCCGCAGACACGTGCGAGAGCGAGGACCTCGCGTCGCAGGGCCGTCAGGTACGCGGCCGCACGCTCCGCTTTCTCCTCGACGTCGAGGCCCCGTTGCAGCCAGCGGGACTGGGTTGCGACGCCGGTCGGGCAATGGTCGGTGTGGCATTTCTGAGCCTGGACGCACCCGACGGCGAGCATCGCCTCGCGACCGACCGCGACGATGTCTACACCCAGCGCGAACGCGAGCAGCGCGTTCTCGGGCATCCCGAGCTTGCCGCTGCCAACGAACACGACATCGTCCGCGATCCCCTCCCGGACGAAGGCGGCGTGCACGCGGGACTGGGCGAGAAAGAACGGGAGCCCGACCCGGTCTGCGAAGACGAGCGGCGCGGCGCCGGTGCCGCCCTCGCCGCCGTCGACGGCCACGAAATCGGGGCCTGCCTGCCGGCGGCGCATCTCGGCGGCCAGGGACGTCCAGAAGCTCAGATCGCCCACGGCCGACTTGATCCCGACCGGGAGGCCCGTCCGGTCGGCGACGGTCTCGCAGAACTCGATGAGGCTCTCGACGTCCGCGAAGGCGGTGTGCCGGGCGGGGCTGTAACACGTCTGCCCCTCGGGGATGCCGCGGGCCTCAGCGATCTCCGGAGTCACCTTGGCCGCCGGCAGCACGCCGCCGACCCCCGGCTTCGCGCCCTGGCTGATCTTGATCTCAATCGCCCGCACGGGGTTGGCGGCGCAGACCTCCGCCAGGCGATCGAGCGAGAAGCTCCCGTCCGCGTCCCGCGCGCCGTAGTAGCCCGTGCCGACCTGGAACACGAGATCGCCGCCCTGCTTGTGGTGGTCGGAGAGGCCGCCTTCGCCGGTGTTGTGGAGGCACTGTGACCGCGCTGCACCGGCGTTGAGGGCTCGGACGGCGGCGGCGCTGAGGGAGCCGAAGCTCATGCCCGAGATCATCACGGCCGACGTCGGGCGAAAAGCGCCCTGCCGGCCCCGGGCCTCACCGAGGACCTTCGCGCAGGGCAGTCGCGCGTCCCCGGCGGGCGCGCCGAGGCGATGGGTGAATCCGGCCTGCTTGATGAGCAGATAGCCGCCGGACTCGTGGTAGTGCTGATCGGTCCCGAAACCGAACGTCGTGTTCTCGCGCTTCGCGCTGCTGTAGATCCACCGCCGCTGGTTACGGCTGAACGGTCGCTCTTCCTCGTTGCCGGCGACGACGTACTGGCGAAGCTCCGGTCCGATTTTCTCGATCGCGAAACGGAGATGTCCTATCACCGGAAAGTTCCGGAGGATCGCGTGGCGGGTCTGCATGAGGTCCCAGATCGCCAGAGCCACGATCGCGACGATCAGTATCCCCAGAACCAGCAGAAATGCGCTCACATCGAGCCTCCCGGCCGCTCAGTCGGCCGCATTTCTCATTCAGTGAGACGGCCCCACCAACCTCCGCCCGGCGGCGATCTCGCCGACCGGGTCGGTAGTCAATCAGGCGCGCCCCACGGCGCGGGCCTCTTAGTTCGCGCAAACAATTATGAGGATGTTAGGACGCTGGGTTGTGTGCGTGATCAGGGCAGGACGAGCCGGGAAACGGCGCTTCAATCCCCCCTCGTGTCCCCGATCGTGCTCCCGGGACGTCTCCTCGTCCTCATGTTCCTGGCTGTCGTGGCCGCCCTCTCTGCCGGAGTGGCGACCGCTGAGGCCAAGCCGCGCCCCATGTGCAAGGCGAAGGTCCTGGTCAAGGGCCCGGCCAGCGTGCAGCCGGGGAAGGCCGCGACCTACCGCGTGATGGTGGTCAACCGCGGTCGCCGTCCACTGAAGCGCGTGCGGGCCACCCTGTCGCTCACCCGCTCTCTCCGATTCGCCTTCCCGACAGGCCGCATGCGGCTCCTCGCCAAGGGCCGCAAGCAGACCGGCCCGGTCGGAAGCGTCGGCCGCAAGCGGGTCCGGAAGATCAAGGTCCGCGTGCGGGGCCGCAAGGTCGCCGGGAGCGCCCGCGGCCCGATCGGCGCGCGCGTCACCTTCAGCTGTGGTGGCCGTCGGCGCTCGGCCGCGACCCGCAAGCGCATCCGCGTCGGATCCACCACGCCGGGCCCGTCCGCCGGGGCGGACGCACTCGGCGTCTCCCCCGCCAAGGACGCGTTGGCGCCGCTGCCCCGCGGTCTGACCCACGCCCCCGGCTCCGTCGCCGACCCCGCGGCCGCGGGAGCCAAGTTCGTTTCACCCTCAGGCAACGACGCGGGCTCCGGCCGGCTCGGCGATCCGTGGAAGACGATCCAGCGCGCCGTCGACTCGCTCAACCCCGGCGACACGCTCTACGTGCGCGAGGGCCGCTACGACGTCCACACTCACGACGGCGCCGGCATCGACGTCACCCGCGGCGGCACCCCGAGCCGCTGGGTCGTCATCCGCAACTACCCGGGCGAGCACCCCGTGATCACCTCGAAGGCCTGGGCAACGGTCCGGATCGCCCCGGGGGTCTCCTTCGTCGAGGTCCGCGGCCTCGACCTCGCCGGCCAGCCGAGCGCGATGACCGGCCAGTCGAGTTCCGGCATCGGCGTGTACGAGACCGACCACATCCGGCTCATCGGCAACGACATCCATGACTACCCCGGCGGGGCGATCGCCACCCTGCACTCCGACTACCTCCACATCGAGGCCAACCGGGTCTGGAACAACACCCGTCGCTCACCCCTGCAGATGAGCGCGATCAGCCTGTACCAGCTCAAGGCCTCGGACAACGGCGCCGGCTACCACAACATCATCCGCGGCAACATCGGCTGGGGGAACTACAACGAGGTCCCCCCCAAGGGCCAGACCAAGATCACCGACGGCAACTGCATCATCGTCGACGACAGCCGCAACACGCAGCGGGGCAGTACCAACGGGCCGTACACGGGCCGGACCTTGATCGAGAACAACGTCTGCTTCGACAACGGCGCGCACGGCGTCAACGTGCATCTGTCGGACAACGTCGACATCGTCAACAACACCGTCTTCAACAACACGCTCTCACCCGACATCGTCTACGCCGAGATCCAGGCCACCTACTCGGGGGACGTGCGGATCCAGAACAACCTGGTGATGCCGTCGACTCCCGCGTACGCGATCAACGCCTACAAGTCGGCAGACGTCCGCCGGTTCAACAATCTGTTCGTCGGTGGCAAGCCGCTGGAGCTGATGAGCGGCGAGCGGGTCATCCCGGACGCCGGGCTCGTGCAGGCCGTCGCCGATCCGGCCCGCATCGATCTGCGGCCGGCCCCCAACAGCCCCGTCGCCGGCGCCGGGCGCCTCGCCGGAGCCGCCAAGCGCGGCATCTCCGGCATCGCGCGCTCCAACCCGCCGGCCGTCGGCGCCTACGCCGCCCGCTAGAACTCCCCGCCGATCGCATCCCGCAATTCCCGTTTCGGGTCGGGAGGTCCGTGGGGCGCGAGTGCGAATCCCCTGCGGGGAGGGGGCGCATTCCCCCGGACTCACGACGAGGGGGGACCGTGCTCAAGGAGTTCAAGGAGTTCATCAGCCAGGGCGACGTCGTCGCGCTGGCCGTGGCCGTCGTCATCGCGGGGGCGTTCCTGAACGTCATCACGTCATTCGTCGACGACATCCTGCTGCAGGTCGTCGCCGCGATCGGAGGGGAGCCCAACTTCAGCGCACTGTCGTTCGGCCTGAACGGTGCCGAAATCCGCTACGGCAACTTCCTGACCGTCCTGGCGGCATTCATCATCGTCGCGTTCGCCGTGTTCCTCGTGGTGAAGTTCGTCAACACGATTCGCAAGCCCGAGGAGGACGACGGTCCGAGCGAGATCGACCTGCTCACCGACATCCGCGACGCGGTGCGCCGCTAGCGGGAACCGGCCGCGCGCGCCGAGCGGGCCGCGATCAGGAGTCCGGCCGCGGCCAGAAGGCTGTCGTCGGACTCCCACTCACCTCCTGTCGACTCCAGCAGGGCGTCGCTGAGGTCGGCCAGGAGCCCGGCCTGGGCGGCGGGCAGCAGATGCTCGACCCGGCCCGCCCGCGGCATCGAGTGCAACAGGGCGATGAGGGTGAGGACTTCACCCGTACCGGGCCCGGAGTCCCCCGCGGCGGCGCGGGTCGCTCCCCAGGCCGCAACGTCACGTGCGGCGGTGAGCAGCTCCGAGTCGAGCAGCAGCGGCTGTGGGCGGCGCGCCATTGCCCAATAGGAGCCGCCAACCGTGGGTTTGTCAGGCACCACTGTCGGGCCCGGGCCGATGAACTCGGCAAATTCGACGAAATGGGCGCTTCCGGAGGTGTCCGGACCGGCGGCGGCATTCTCTGTCGGCGCTCTATGCTCGATCGGTGAATCACGTCACCGAGCTGATCGGCGCGCGCGCCGAATGAGAGTCCTCGTCACCGGCGCCACCGGCTACATCGGCGGCCGCCTGGTTCCCCAACTGCTCGAGGCGGGACACGACGTCACCTGCCTGGCGCGCACACCGGCGAAGCTCGCCGACGAATCCTGGTACGACGACGTACGCGTCATCGGCGGAGATGTCGCCGATGCCGCGGGTACGGCCGCCGCGCTGGATGGGATCGAGGCGACCTACTACCTCGTGCACTCGATGGGAAGCGACCAGGACTTCGCCCGGGCCGACGCGGCCGCGGCGGAGGCGTTCCGGAAGGCGTGCGAGTCCGCCGGGGTCGGCCAGATCATCTACCTGGGTGGTCTGGGCGAAGACGGACCCGGGCTCTCACCACATCTGGCCAGCCGCCAGGAAGTGGGCAGGATTCTGGCGGCGGGACCAACGCCGGTCACGGAGCTGCGGGCCGCGGTGATCATCGGCTCCGGCAGCGCGTCATTCGAGATGCTCCGGGCGCTCGTCGAGCTCCTCCCCGTCATGGTCACGCCTGGCTGGGTCAACCGGACCCGCTGCCAGCCGATCGGGATTCGCGACGTGCTGGCTTACCTCGTCGCGGTAGTCGGCGAGGAGCGGGCCCGAGGCCGCATCTTCGAGATCGGCGGTCCGGACATCGTGACCTACCGGGAGATGATGGACCGCTACGCCGAGGTGGCCGGGCTCCCCCGTCGACTGATATTCGGCGTGAAACCCCTGAGCCCGGTGCTCTCGCGGCACTGGATCAACCTCGTCACGCCGCTGCCCATTGACCTCGTGAAGCCTCTGGTGGGGAGCCTCATCAACGACGTGGTCGTACGCGATCGGTCGATCGAGGAGATCATTCCCCGGGAGACGATGTCGCTCGACATGACGATCGAGCTTGCGCTGACCAGACTGGCGGGGAGCGACGTACCGACGCGCTGGTCCGGGGCGAGCCCCCGGCGACTGCCCGAGGAGCCGCATCCTGCCGATCCCGGCTGGGCTGGAGGAACCGTCCTGGGCGACACGCGCCGCGTCCCGAGCACCGCGTCCCCCGAGCGGCTGATCCAGATCGCATCGGCCATCGGCGGCAAGCGGGGATGGCTCGTCGGCAACGCGCTCTGGGAGCTGCGGGGGATCGCCGACAAACTCATCGGGGGCGTCGGGATGCGACGGGGGCGGCGCCATCCGGACCTCGTGCACGTGGGCGAATCTCTTGACTTCTTCCGAGTGGAGAAGCTCATCCCGGGGGAGCTCCTGCGCCTTCGCGCCGAGATGAAGGTGCCGGGCGAGGCATGGCTCGAGTGGAGCGCGGAGACCGACGGAACCGGGTCCGTACTCACCCAGCGCGCGGTCTTCGCCCCGCGCGGGCTGAGCGGACGGGCCTACTGGTACGCCACGGCGCCGGCGCACGCCCTGATCTTCCGACCGCTTGCCGAGCGCATCGTCGAGATCGCCGAGGGCCGCGAAGCCGGTTGGCCGCTGCCAGCCGATGAGGCGGCCGGATGACGGCGACCCCGCAGACCCGCTTCGAGGCTGAAGGCTTCGTCTTGCGGCCGTGGGAGCCGCGCGACGCCGCGTCCATGTCAGAGGCCGTCGTCGACTCGTACGAGCACCTGTGCCCCTGGCTCGACTGGGCGTCGCGGGACCAGGACGAGGCGGCCTCCGCCGCCGTGATCGATCGGTTCACCGCCGAGTGGCGCGCCCAGACCGACTTCGTACTGGGGATCGTCAGCTCGGACGACCGCAGCGCGTTGGGAGGCACGGGTTTCCACCTACGCAACATGCCACTCGGCGATCAGGCGGAGATCGGCATGTGGATCCGAGCGGACCGAGCCGGGACCGGCCTCGGGACCGCCGCGCTTCGGGCGATGCTCGAGTGGGCGTTCACCGGGTGGGGCTGGCGCCGGATCATCTGGCGCTGCGACCTCCACAACGACGGGAGCCGGCGGGTGGCTGAGAAGTGCGGCATGCGGCTCGAGGGCCAGTTCCGGGAGGACAGCCGTGGCCGGGACGGTGAGCTGCGGGACACCCTCCTGTTCGCCAGTCTGGCGCGCGAGCACCGCCTGCGCGATCCGTCGCCGGATCGCGCTCGCTAGGCGCCGTCGGTCGCCGCGCGGACGACCGCGATATGGAACAGGGCGTCGCCCCGATAGACGACGGGGTTCTCTGTCCGGCCGATGACCAAGCCGGGGAGCCGTGCGCGGACCGGTCGTTCCGTGCCGCCGAAAGCGTCGGCAACGGTGCCGAGCACCTCGCCGCTGACCACGCGCTCCCCCAGTGCCGCCCGCGGACGCAGTAGGCCGCTCGCCGGAGCCCGGACCCATGACGACTCCTGCGCCTCGAAAGGGGTGTCCGCGGCCGGTGTGATGCCGTCGATCATCCCGACGTGCGCGAGGGCGCGCATGACCCCCGCGACCGCTACATCGATCACGCCCTCGTCAAAGCGGAGCGCCTCTCCCCCCTCGAAGACGAGGGCGGTCTTGCCCGCCCGCACAGCGGCCCCTCGCAGGGAACCGTCGCGGACCCCTGAGTGGATCATCGCCGGAGCGCCGAAGACGACGGCCAGATCGCGGGTCGACGCGTCGTCGAGGTCTCCGCGGACCTGAGGGAGGTTGGTGCGGTTGTCCGAGCCGGTGTGGAGATCGATCCCGAGGTCGCACGGTTCGACGCACGTGTCGAGAACCAGGCGCGCCAGACGCGAAGCGAGAGAACCGCGGGAGGAGCCCGGAAACGATCGGTTGAGGTCCCGCCGGTCCGGCAGGTAGCGGCTGCCGACCGCGAATCCGTGGACGTTCACGACGGGCGCGGCGACCACGTGCCCGCGGAGGGCGACGGGGTCGAGCCGCGAGATCACCTGACGGATCACCTCGGTGCCGATGATCTCGTCGCCGTGAACCGCGGCCGTGAGCCAGAAGCCCGGACCCGTCTCCGCGCCCCGCAGCACCGTGACCGGCATCGCCACCATCGCGCCGGACGGCAGGCGCGCGGCGGAGACCTCGAGGTCCCGGCGCTCGCCGGCGCCGATGCTCTCGCCGGCCACGGCGAGGTCGGGCAGCTGCGAATCAGTCACGCAACACCTTTCGCCCTCCACAAAGGGGGGCCTGCGCAGTCTGGCCGGGCGCCTGCCATTGTGTCCGGCGATGGCCCCCGCACGCAGAGCACGTACCCGACCGGTCCTGGGCTGGCGGGAATGGGTCGGTCTACCCGACCTCGGGGTCGAGCGGATCAAAGCCAAGATCGACACGGGGGCGCGCTCCTCCTCGCTGCACGCGACCGATCTCGAGTACGTCACGCGGGACGGGCACGACTGGGTGAGTTTCGCCATCCGACCCGCGCAGCGGAGCGCCAAGGGGCGGATCCGGGCGGAGGCCCCGCTCGTCGATCGGCGGCCCGTTGTCAGCTCCTCGGGCACCCGGGAGTTGCGCCCGTTCGTCGAGACGAGGATTGTGATCGGTGAGCGGATCTTCCCCATCGAGTTGAACCTGACCGACCGGCGCGACATGGGCTTCCGGATGCTGCTCGGACGCGTCGATGTGCGTCGCCGTTTCCTGATCGATCCCGGCCGGTCCTATCTCAGCTCCCGCAGCCCGAAACCCGGAGGACGAGGATGAAGATCGCAGTTCTGTCCCGCGGCCCGAAGCTCTACTCGACGCGCCGCCTGGTCGAGGCCATCGAGGCCGCTGGTCACGAGGGCCATGTCGTCAACTACCTGCGCTGCTCGATGGACATCACCTCGAACCGCCCCGCGGTCATCTACCGCGGTGAGCGACTGGAGGGCTTCGACGCGATCATCCCCCGCATCGGCGCGAGCCAGACGTTCTACGGCACGGCTGTCGTGCGCCAATTCGAAATGACGGGCGTCTTCTCGGTGGCGGAGTCGGTCGCGATCCAGCGCTCGCGCGACAAGCTCCGGTCGCTTCAGTTGCTCGCCCGCGCCGGGATCGGCCTGCCGGTCACCGGTTTCGCCCACTCGACCAAGGACATGTCGGGCGTGATCGACATCGTCAACGGGGCGCCCCTGGTCGTGAAACTGCTCGAGGGCACCCAGGGTAAAGGCGTCGTCCTCGCCGAAACGCGAAAGGCGGCGGAGTCGTTGTTGGAGGCCTTCCGCGGACTCGACGCCAACATCCTCGTCCAGGAGTTCATCAAGGAGGCCGGGGGCTCGGACATCCGCGCTTTCGTCGTCGGGGGGCGCGTCGTCGCCAGCATGATGAGGACCGCCGCCGAGGGCGAGTTCCGTTCTAACGTCCACCAGGGAGGATCCATCGAGAAGATCCGGCTGCGTCCCGAGGAACGGGCCACTGCGGTGCGCGCCGCCAAGACCATGCGCCTCAGCGTTGCGGGCGTGGACATCATGCGCTCGAACCACGGGCCGGTCGTGCTCGAGGTCAACTCGTCACCGGGACTCGAGGGGATCGAAGCCGCGAGCAAGGTCGACGTCGCCGGCCAGATCGTCCAGTTCATCGAGAAGTCGATTCGCGCCAAAAAGGACCGGGTCGTGCGGCAGGTCGAGGGCTAGCCACCTCGCCGGGACGTGTCGAGCCCGGGATGAACAGGTCCGCCGACGGCGGCGGATGTGAGAGCGGCGGCGTCAAGTCGCCCGTGAGGGATGTCGATGTGAGTAGCGGGGGACATCCAACGTCCCTCGACCATGACGACGGATTCAGCACCGGCCACGGATGGCCCGAGAGAATCGCCCCTCCCCCTGTGGCAGGAGGCGACGGACCGTGTCCGGCAGCTACAGCGAATTCAGCTCGCCCTCCTGCTCATCGCCGGCGCGCTGATCGTGCTGAGCATCTCCGTCGGCGGTGCCATCGCGTTCAACGCGGCCGAGGCGCAACGCGCGGATGAGGCCCGCGGCGAGTCCATCCGGGACCTGCGCGCGGACTTCATCCAGGAACTCGTCGACGCCCGCGTCGGCGCGGCGGCGACCGACGAGCCGGTCGACGTCCAGGAGCTGCTCCGATTCAGCACCCTGGCGCTGCGCGCGATCCGACTGGCGAACTCCTACGAGCCGACCCAACCGGGCGAACGCGCCGCTCGTGACGCGGTCGTCGGCATCTATGCGCAGTTCTCCAACCTCCGCGGCAACGAAGGAACCCGGTCCTTCGACGAGATCCTCAACGGGCCCGTCGGTGAGCAGCTCGCGACCGACTCAATCCGGCGCTTTGATGCCTGGGCCAACGAGAACTCCCGCACTCTGAGCCTCGCTCGGCGGGCACAGGACGAGCTGATCGCCCGGATCGCGGCTGTGGTCCTGGCGCTGGTCGTACTCATGAGCGCGATCTTCGTGCTCGTGTGGATCCGCATCGAGGGGGCGCGTCGCGTCGCCCTGTCCGAGGCGTGGGCCCAGACGCGCCGATTCGACTCGCTCGCCCGCAACGCGAGCGACATCGTCATGGTCGTCGACCTGGACGGGAGGATCACCTACTGCTCCCAGTCGGCCCCCCGGCTGCTCGGCTGGCCGGAATCGACGCTGGCAGGGTGGCACTTCGGGAAGCTTGTACATCCGGACGACCAGGCGAGCCTCGCGCAGATCTTCGCGGGTCGATCCGGCGGCGACGAGGCTCCCGAGACGGTGTCGTGGAGGCTCGCCCACAAGGACGGCGGCTGGCGGGACGTCGAAACCTTGGCCCAGGACCTCCTCGACGACCCGGCGGTCGCGGGCATCGTGCTCAACAGCCG
>JAHEIS010000030.1 GCA_024639225.1 Actinomycetes bacterium
ACGCGCCAATGGTCATGGTCGGGCACACCCACCTTCCGGGCGCGTGGATCTACGAGCCCGAGTTCGATCGCATCGTCGCTCGGAAGACGGGCCACGGCGACACGCTCGAGGTGGCCGGCCTGCGCTGTCTGATCAATCCCGGTTCGGTCGGCCAACCCCGCGACGGCGATCCGCGGGCGGCCTGGCTGCTCTGGGACACGGACACGGCGACGATCACCTTCCAGCGCACCCCCTACGACGTGGCGGCGGCGCAGAACGCGATCCTGGCCGCCGGCCTGCCGCCGATGCTCGCGAGCCGGCTGAGCGACGGCCGGTGACCGCCCCCGAGATCTTCCTCGATCATGCCGCGGGCGGGCCACTCGATCCCCGCGTGCGCGGCGCGATGGAGCCCTGGCTCGAGGCGGCGGGCCCGTCAGGTCTCCACGACGCCGCCCGCGGTCCGGCGGAGATGCTCGAAGCGGCCCGAGAAGCCGTGGCGGCACTGGTCGGCGGCGCGGCTCCCGAGATCATCTTCACCGCGGGCGCGACCGAAGCCCGCAACCTCGCCGTCAAGGGGCTCGCCCGAGCCAACCGGCGCCTCGGTGACGACCTCCTGGCCACAACGATCGAGGACCCCGCCGTCCGCGCAGCGCTGAGGACGCTCGGGGCCCGCGAAGCGGCGACGGTCCTCGATGTGCCCGTCGACGGCGAGGGGTTCGTCGATTCCCGGCAGCTCGAGGCGGCGATCACCGAGACCACCGCTCTCGTCTGCATCCCTCACGGCCAAGGCGACATCGGCACGCTCCAGGACCTGCCCGCGCTGGTGGCGGCGGTGCGGCGCACCGGATCCGAGGCGCGGATCCACGTCGACGCCGGCAGCTCCGTCGGCCTGGCGCCGCTCGACGCCGTTGACCTGGGCGTCGACGCGGTGACGATCGGGGGACCTCCGCTGGGCGCTCCTCCGTGGACCGGCGCGCTCTGGGTGCGGGAGGGGGCACGTCTGCTCCCCATCATCGAAGGCGGTATCGAGGAGGGCGGCAAGCGCGCCGGCTCTCCCGCGCTGCCCGGAGTTGCCGCGCTCGGGGCGGCGGCGGGCATCGCCATGGCCGACGGCCCCGCCCGTGCGGCCGCGATGGCCGAGCGCGGGGAGCGGCTCATCGCTGGCCTGTGCGCCGTCGAGAACGTCCGCGTGAACGGTGCCCGCGGGCTGCGCATCCCCGGCCACGTCCAGGTGTCCGTCGATCAGGTCGAGGGCGAGACGCTCGCCCTCGCCCTGGCCGCCGAGGGGGTGGCCTGCTCACCGGGCTCAGCGTGCACCGCCCATGCGGGCAAGGCGGCACCGGCGCTCGAGGCGATCGGTCTCGAGCCGCCGTGGACCCATTCGGCGGTTCTGTTCACGCTGGGCCCGGGGACGACCGCTGGCGAGGTCGACCGGGCGGGGGAGATCTTCGCCGGGGTCGTGGAGCGCCTCAGGGGCATGAGCCCGCTGCCCCCGGCATGACGGGCACCCGTACGATCGACGCTCTGGGTACTTACTGCCCGGTACCCATCCACCTGCTGGAGCAGGCCTCCGCGGAGGCTCGGTCGGGGACCCTGTTTCTGGTGCTGGCCGACGACCCGATGATCGAGGTGGATCTGCCCGCATGGTGCCACCGCACGGGCAGCCGGCTGGTCCGGATCACCGAAGCCGACGGCGAGTGGACCGCCCTGGTCGAGACGATCTAGCGCCCGAGCGCGGCGACGAAAGCCGCCTCATGCTCATCCGAAAAGAGCACGAACCGAATCAGCGCGAGACTCCCCGCTGACTGCCGGACGCTGGCGACGGCGATCATCGCGGCCGCCTCCACGGGATAGCCGTAGGCGCCGGTCGAGATCGCCGGGAAGGCGACCGAGGCCAGTCCAGTGTGGGCAGCGAGAGCCAGCGCGTTGCGATGGCAGGCGGCGAGCATCTCCGCCTCCCCGTCCTCTCCACCGCGCCACACGGGGCCGACGGTGTGAATCACGTGCCGTGCGGGCAGGTCGTGGGCGGCGGTGATCACGGCCTCGCCCGTCGGGCAACCGCCGATTGCCCGACACTCGGCGAGCAGGCCGGGCCCGGCCGCCGCATGAATCGCGCCGTCGACTCCGCCACCGCCGAGCAGCATCTCGTTTGCGGCGTTGACGATAGCGTCGACGTCCTGGCGCGTGATGTCGCCACGCATGGTCTCGATCCGGCCCATACTCCTGCCCCTTGCGCGACCCCGACCACTTGGTGTGTGGTCTTCTCTGACGGTTCTATGTCGTGCCCCGTTTTCACGTGATCCGACAAGCAGTCCCCCGGTAGCCGCAGTCGATCGTCAGCGGAAGAGAGACTTTTTTCTCCGATGGCGTAATGAACCCGATCCGCGGTCCGTTGAGGGGGTGAGAGCGCAGGGAACCATCGCTCTCCCGGAGAGGATTCCTCCCCTCCGGACCTGTCATCACTCAGTACCCCCAGAAAAAGAGGAGAGCCCCAGAATGCGCATTACCCGCCCCAAACTTCGTGCACTCGTTGCCTGTCTGGCCGGAGCCGGCCTGCTTGCGGCCGGAGCATCCGCCACCGAACCGGTCGGCGATCAGTTCCGCGTCTCGGCTCAGGGCCCCGACGGCAACGCCAGCTTCGACGCGCGCGCGCCCCACGTCGCCCACAACACCGACAAGAACGAGTACCTCGTCGTCTGGCACGGCGTCACCGGCACCGTCGGTGAGTTCGAGATCTACGGCCGCCTGCATCAGGCCGACGGAACGCCGATCGGCGCCCCGTTCCAGATCTCGACGATGGGACCCGACGGAGATCCGAACCACGACGCCTCCAACCCCGCCGCCACCTACAACCCCATGACGAAGGAGTACTACGTCGTCTGGCAGGGCAACGACCTGAACGTCGTGCCCGGCGGTCTCGGCTCACTGACTGACGGCGAGATCGAGATCCACGGCCAGCGCCTCTCCGCTGACGGCATCCAGGTCGGCGAAGACGACAAGCGCCTCTCCGACATGGGGCCTGATGGCAACGTGCGCCACGACGCCCTGATGCCTGACGTCGCCTACAACTCCGCCGCGAACGAGTACTTCGTGACCTGGTCTGGCAACGACGTCACCGCGGGCACCGGTGGAGGTTTCTTCGTCACGAATGGCGAGCAGGAGATCTTCCGTCAGCGGGTGACAGCCGACGGCGCCGAGATCGGCAGCGAGGCGGCCATCACGGACATCGGTCCTGCAGGCGCGGAAGCCCACGACGCTCTTCAGCCCGCAGTCGCGTACAACGCGGTAGGCAACGAGTACCTGGTGGCGTTCACCGCCAATGAGAACAGCCCGGGCTCGCGAGAGATCCACGCCCAGCGGGTGAACGGCGTTGGTACCCCGATCGGGGTCGAGGCCTTCCTGGTCTCGGACGTCGGACCTGACGACAGCTCGGCGCACCGGGGCGAGACTCCCACGGTCGTCCACAACACCAGCACGAACCAGTACCTCGTCGCCTGGTCGGACAACCGCACGGACCAGGCGCCCTTTGGCGGCAAGTACCAGGTGCACGCCCAGATACTCACGTCCGCCGGTGCCGAGACCGGCCCCGACGACTTCCAGGTCTCAAACCACGTGCCGGGAGATGACCTCTTCGACGGTCGCAACCCGTCCGCCGCCTACAGCACGGCGACCAACGAGTACCTGATCGCCTGGGAGGGAATGGAGGACGTGGCCGGCAAGACCGAGGCCCACGCCCAGCGGATCAACCCGGCCGGCGCCCAGATCGGTCCGGACGACGTGAAACTGTCATCGTCCGGACCCGCGGACGATGCCGGTTTCGACGCACGGTCCGTGGCCGCCGCCTACAACGCGATGAGCAATGAGTTCCTCGTGGCGTGGGCGGGCACGACGAACGTCGCTCCGCTCGTCGCGGGCGAGGAGGAGATCTACGCTCGCCGGGTCAAGGGCGCCGCTGCCCCGGGCGAGCCGCCTCCCGGCACGCCTCCCGGCGGCGGCATTCCGGGCACGAGCGGGGCCCCATCGGCCGCCAACTGCGCCGACGTGACCACGATCACCGGTGGCGGAGCCAGCGGCCAGCTCACGCTGACCACGACCCAGCTGCGGATCAATCAGAAGATCGGCCAGGCCGCCGTCCGCCGGGCCAACGCCATCGACGACTGGCTCAACGACGGTCTGGTCAACGACGACCTCTGCGGTGGCAGCCTGGTCCCCGGCGACCTCGACCCCGGGGTGAGCTACACCCAGGGGCTGCTTGAGGCGGTGCCGTCCAAGGCCGACCCGCGCCCCCTGTCGATCCCGCCCGCGACACCGAAGCCCGGGGTCACGTTCCAGTTGACGACCGAACAGCTGAAAATCAACCAGAATGTCTACTCGGCCGCGGTCCGACGCGCCAACGCGCTGAAGGCCCGGATCGAGGGCGAGCTCACCGGCGGCGACATCACCGATGGCCAGCTGACCGCTGACCGCCTCCGCCAGGACCTGAAGCTCGGGGCCCTCGCCCCGGCGGCCCAGGTCGCGGCGGCGTCGACGACGAACGTGGCCCCGCCCCAGAGCAAGAACGCGACGTTCACGCTCACGCTCGAGCAGCTGCGCATCAACCAGCGCGTGGCCCAGGCCGCGGTGAAGCGCACCAATGAGCTGCGGGCCCTGCTCGGCTCCGGGCTCAAGGGCGAGAACTTCGCCGACGGCTCGATCTCGGCGGCCGACTGGATGCCGTAGGCCGCACCGGCAGAGACCAACGACCTCACGGCCCCGCCCCAGGCGGGGCCGTGTTCGTTGGGACAAGCTCAGAGAACCACCGATCTGGAATGCCGGGGTTGCCCCTCCTGGGCGGATTGCGGTCTCTGGCGACTCGTATCGGCCCGGGGACGAAGGGCTCGGCCGCCGAGTGGGAAAATGGTGATCGAGGCGAGAAGGCCTCGCCACGATCGAATCTCCCACTCCACGAGGAACCGCCATGCGCACTGCCCGCCCTGTCCGACGAGCAGCGATCGGCCTCGGCCTCGCCGTCGGCGCCCTGGCCGCGACCGCGTCCGCGACGGAGCCCATCGGCGACGCGTTCCCGATCTCGAACCAGCTCCCCGCCGGCAACCCCGCCTTCGACGCGACCGACGCGGCAATCGCCCACGATCCCGGTGCCGATCAGTACCTCGTCGTCTGGAGCGGCGAGACGGCCACCGACAACGAGCGTGAGATCTTCACCCGGCTCATCGCCTCAGACGGATCGCCGGTCGGAGCGCCCACCCGTATCTCCGAGATGGGCCCCGACGGCGACCCGAACTACGGTGCAGGAGAGCCGGATGTCGCCTTCAATCCGACCCGCGGTGAGTACCTCGTCACCTGGACCGGGGACGACGACGCCGGCGCTCTCGTCAACAACGAGCTCGAGGTCTGGGCCCAGCGCCTGAACTCCGCGGGCGCGGAGATCGGACCGGACCTGCGGCTCTCGGACATGGGGCCCGACGGCGACGAGAGCTACGGCGCCGCCGGCGCGGCGGTCGCCTACAACCCGGACGACGATGAGTACCTCGTCGCGTGGGACGGCGATGACAACTCCGGATCCCTCGTCGACAACGAGCGCGAGATCTTCGTCCAGCGGTTGAGCGGCGACGGAGCCGAGATCGGAGGCGACACACGGGTGTCGACGATTGGCCCGGACGGCGATCCCGACTACGCCGCGACCACCGCGGACCTCGCCTACAACGCCACGGCCAACGAGTACCTGCTCGTCTGGGCGGGCGACGACGCTGCCGGGGCGCTCGTCGACGACGAGTTCGAGGTGTACGCCCAGCGCCTGAGCGGCGCCGCTGCCGCCCCGGTGGGTAAGGCCGTGCGCGTCTCCGACATGGGTTCGGATGGCAACACCAACTACCAGGCCTCCGACCCGGCGGTCGTGCACAACGCTGACGAGAACGAGTACCTCGTCGTCTGGTCCGGCGACGACGACACTGCGCCGCTGGTCAACAACGAGAGCGAGATCTTCGCGCAACGGCTCGGCGGCGACGCCTCGGGGATCGGGGTCGACACCCGCATCTCGGACATGGGACCGGACGGCGACGCCGACCACGATGCATCCAAGCCGGCGGTCGCCTACAACACCGTTGGCCGCGAGTACCTCGTGAGCTGGGAGGGCGACGA
Organism: Actinomycetes bacterium; assembly: GCA_024639225.1. Taxonomy (GTDB): domain Bacteria; phylum Actinomycetota; class Thermoleophilia; order Miltoncostaeales; family Miltoncostaeaceae; genus JAHEIS01. Next base: position 6,118 of record JAHEIS010000030.1, read on the forward strand.
CGACACCGGCGCCCTCGTCGACGGTGAAGTCGAGATCTTCGCGCAGCGGATCAGCCCGGCGGGGCTCGAGATCGAGCGTGACACCCGGATCTCGAGCATGGGCCCCGACGGCAATCCGGCCTATGACGCCGCTTCGGCGGCCGTGTCACACGCCCCGGGCCCGAACGAGTTCCTCATCGCCTGGCACGGCGACGATGACGCCGACGGCCGGGTCGAGGATGAATCCGAGGTCTACGGGCGCCGCGTGATGGGCGGCCCGGCGCCGACGCCTCCGCCTCCGGGCACCCCGCCGGGTGGAGGCGTGCCCGGCACGGCCGGCGCACCGTCCGCGTCCAACTGCCTCGACGTCGGCGAGATCACCGGGGCCGGCGCGACCGGGACGCTGTCGCTGAGCCCGAGCCAGCTGCGCATCAACCAACGCATCGGCCAGGCCGCTGTCCGGCGGGCGAACGCCATCCAGAGGTGGCTCGACGCCGGGATCGTGAACGGCGACCTCTGCGGCGGAACGCTCGCGGGTGAGCAGCTCGATGCCGGGGTCCAGCTCTTCAAGGAGCTGCTCGGGCCGGTTCCGGGTCCGGCGAGCCCGCGGGCGCTGGACATCGCCACGCCGGCAGCGAAACCGGGCGTGCGTTTTGCACTCACGGCGGCGCAACTGAAGATCAACCAGAACGTCTACTCGGCGGCTGTCCGTCGGGCGAACGCGCTGAGTGCGCGGATCAACGGGAGGCTGACAGGCGGCGACATTGCCAACGGCCAGCTCACGGGGGACAAGCTCCGGCAAGATCTCCGGCTCGGGACTCTGACGCCCGCGGTCAGCGTCGCCGTAGCCTCATCCACCCAGGTGGCGGCGCCTCTGCCGAAAACCGCCCGCTTCACGCCCACGCTCCGTCAGTTGCGGATCAACCAGAAGATCGCCCAGGCGGCGGTCCGGCGCACCAACGACTTGCGCCAGACCCTTGCGCGGGGGTTGACCGCGGAGAACTTCGCGGACGAGTCGATCACAGCGATCGACTGGGCACCGTAGGCCCCAGCCGAGAGACACCCTCTCTCTCTCTGACCCCCGACACCGCCTCATGGCGGGGTCGGGGGCTGTCGGAGCCATGACGCCGTGGCGAACCGGGTCCGCGCTCTGTTGGGCAGATGGAAGAGCCATCGCATGGTCGGAACGGGCAGGCTCCCTCGACAACACGGAGATTTGAGCCGGCGCATGTCGAGGGCGACCGGCACTGAGATCGACCGCGACTTCCGCATCTCGTTCGTGGACCCCGAGGGCGAGGGCATCTTCCGCGGCGGTCACCCGGCGGTCAGCTACGACACGGCGTCCGGCGAGCATCTCGCCGGCGGTCACGCGAACCACCATCTGCCGGCAGTCCGGGTGATGGAGACGCAGGTCTTTGCCCGGCTGGTGAGCCGGGAATCCGGGGCGGCGCGCGCCCTGAGGCCGGGCCGCTAGGCCGCCCGCGCGATGGCGAGCAGGTCGGCGGGCTTCAGCGAGGCGCCGCCGACCAGGGCACCGTCGATGTCCGGCTGGCCCAGCAACTCGGCCGCGTTCTCAGGCTTGACGCTGCCGCCGTAGAGCACACGGATCTGATCGCGGTCGAGAAACTCACCTGCGACCCGGCGCACGAGGGCGCAGGCGTCCTGGGCCTGCTCGGGGGTCGCGACGACCCCGGTGCCGATCGCCCAGATCGGCTCGTAGGCGATCGAGAACCGCTCGACATCATCCGGACGGATCTCCGCCAGCCCCTCACGGACCTGACCGGTGACCCAGTCCTCGGTCTCCCCTGCCTCGCGCTGCTCCAGCGACTCACCACACGCGAGCATCGCCCGCAGACCGCCGTCCAGAGCGGCGCGCACCCGAGCAGCCAGCGCAGGACCGGTCTCGCCCAGGGCACGGCGTTCGGAGTGGCCGACAAGAGCGCCTCCGCAACCGGCGCCGGCAAGCATGGCGACGGAGATGTCGCCGGTGTGCGCACCGGACTCCGCCTCGTGGACGTTCTGCCCGCCGACCCAGACGTCCGATCCCGCAAGCGCGCCGGAGACACGCTCGAGCGCCGTGAACGGCGGAAAGAGGGCCAGCTCGGCGGCCGGTACCCCGTCGGCGTCGAGCAGCCGGAGAAGCTCGGCGCAGTAAGCATCAGCCTCGTCGCCGACGACGTGCATCTTCCAGTTCCCCGCGATGAGGGGGCGACGGACGCTCATGCCGACGGCAGCGCGGCGACGCCGGGGAGAGCCTTGCCTTCGAGCATCTCGAGGGCGGCGCCACCGCCCGTGGAGACATGGGTGAACCGGTCGGCCATGCCCATCTGCACGACGGCCGCGCCGGAGTCACCGCCACCGACGACGGTTGCGCCGTCCGACTCTGCCATGGCCTCGGCGACGGCGTGCGTGCCGGCGGCGAATGGCGGGATCTCGAACGCGCCCATGGGGCCGTTCCAGAACACGGTGCGTGCACTGTCGATGACCTCCCGGTACGAGCCCGCCGCCTGCGGACCGATGTCGACTCCCATCATGTCGTCCGGTATCGCATCGCTCGGGACGACCTCGAGCCGCGCGTCAGCGGAGAAGTCATCGGCGCACAGGATGTCGGCCGGGAGCTGGAGCATGCAGTTGCGGCGGACGGCGAGATCGAGCAGCTCGCGGGCCATCTGTTGTCCGGCCTCGTCCTCGTGGAGCGACCTGCCGACAGGGTCCCCGAGCGCGGCGAGGAAGGTGAAGCACATCGCCCCGCCGACCAGGACGCGGTCGCACTGCTCGAGCAGGCTCTCGATGAGAGGCAGCTTGTCGCTGACCTTCGACCCACCGAGCACGGCGACGAACGGGCGCTCGGGCTTTTCGAGGAGCCCGCCGAGCACCTCGACCTCACGCGCCAGGAGCAGCCCCGCGCGCGAGGGCAGACGCCGCGCAACCGCTTCGGTGGATGCGTGCGCGCGATGGGCAGCTCCGAACGCGTCGTTGACGTAGTGGGTGAATCCCTTGGCCAGTTCGTCGGCGAAGGCAGCATCGTTGGCCTCCTCCCCCGCCTCGAACCGGACGTTCTCGAGCATGATCACCTGACCGGAGCCCAGGCGGGCGGCGGCATTCGCGATCGCGGGCCCGACGACGTCATCGCAGAGCTCGATCGGCTCACCCAGAAGCGTCGACAGGCGCTTTGCGACGGGAGCGAGCGACAGCTCGTCGAGCTTCTCGCCCCTCGGGCGACCGAGATGGGAACAGATCCCGATGCCCGCACCCGCATCCAGAAGATGCCGGATCGTCGGAATCGAGGCGAGGAGACGCGAGTCGTCGGCGACCGCTCCGTCGGCGAGCGGGGCGTTGAGGTCGGACCTCAGCAGGACCCGGGCGTTGGAGTAGTCGACGCCCGGGTCGGTGATCGATTGCGGCCGGGCCACCTACGCGATCTTCTTGGCGAGATCGACGCAGCGGTTCGAGTATCCCCACTCGTTGTCGTACCAGGAGATGACCTTGACGTTCTTGCCCTGGGACATCGTCAGCTGGGAGTCGACGATCGAACTTGCCGGGTTCCCGACGATGTCGCGCGAGACAATCGGGTCCTCGGTGTACTCGAGGATGCCCTTCATCTTGCCGGAGGCGGCCTTCTTGAACGCCGCGTTGACCTCATCGGCCGACGCGGTCTTCTTGAGCTCCGCCGTGAGATCCACGACCGACCCGACGGGGGTCGGCACACGCATCGCCATGCCGTCGAGCTTGCCCTTGAGGTGCGGCATGACCTCGCCGATGGCCCGGGCAGCGCCGGTTGACGTCGGGATGATCGACTCGCCGGCCGACCGCGCGCGACGGAGATCCTTGTGCGGGGCGTCGAGGACAGCCTGATCGTTTGTGTACGCGTGGGTCGTCGTCATCAGACCCTTCTTGAGCCCGAAGGTGTCATCGAGCACTTTGGCGACGGGCGCCAGGCAGTTCGTCGTGCAGGATGCGTTCGAGATGATGTGGTGCTTGGACTTTCGGTAGTCCTTGTCGTTGACGCCCATGACGACGGTGAGGTCGGGACCGGAGGCCGGGGCGGAGATGATGACCTTCTTCGCGCCGGCGTCGATGTGCGCCTGGGCGGCCTCGCCCGAGGCGAAGAAGCCGGTGCTCTCGATGACGACGTCGACGTCGACGTCCTTCCAGGGCAGGTCAGCGGGGTCGCGCTCGGAAAGGACCCGGACGCTCTTGCCGTCGACTTTGAGGCTCCGGCTGGTGTTGCTGACCTTGGCGGGGAACGGGCCGTAATTCGAGTCGTACTGGAGCAGGTGTGCGAGCGTCGCCGCATCGGTCAGATCATTGACCGCGACGATCTCGATGTCCGGGTCGTCGAATGCGGCGCGAAAAATGTTCCGGCCGATTCGGCCAAAGCCGTTGATTCCAACGCGTACGCTCATCTTTTCCTCTCGATTGTCTCCGGGCAGAAGGCGAGGTCGAGGCTAGCACGGTGGCTGATCACGAACGTATGGCCGGACGGCTGGCGATCAGCCTCCTCGTGGGCGCGGCGCTGGTGTTCGCGGGCTGCGGCGGCGACGGGTCCGTGGCGCCCGCCGAGACGGCGGTCACCGCAACGATCTCCGTCGACTCGCGGGTGGTCGGGGTGGCCGACGGCGACACGGCCTTCATCGAGATCGACGGCGTGCGCGAGACCGTGCGCCTCGTGGGGATCGATGCCCCCGAGAGCGACGGCCCATATCGCGATCCCGGCTGCTTCGGCGATCGGGCATCGGATCGTCTGCGGGAACTGCTTCCCGTCGGCGTGGCAGTGCGCGTCGAGACCGACCCGGGGCAACGGAGCTCTCGCGACCGGTTCGATCGCCTTCTGGGCTACGTGTTCCGCCAGGGCGACGAGATCTCGATCAACCAGCGGCTCGTGGCCGAGGGCATGGCGCAGGTGTTCGTGTTTCGCGACGACCCCTTCAGCCAGACCGTGGAGTTCCGGCGCTCTGAGGACGAGGCCCGCTCGAACGGACTCGGACTCTGGGGCGCCTGCGGCAGATCCGGGCAGGGTCCGGCGGCGGCGCCCGCGAGCGACAGAGACTGCCCGGCCGACGCACCGATCAAGGGGAACCTCCCGAGCGCGATCTACCATTCGCCCGGAGATGAGAGCTACGAGATGACCAACCCCGAACGCTGCTTCGCTGATGCCCGCGCGGCAGAGGCCGAGGGCTTTCGGCCGGCCGCCCGGTAGGAGCCATGAGCGACGACGCCGTCACCGCCCGCTACTCCGCGCTGCACCGGCTCGACAGCCCGGCCAACCGGCTGATCCGCGACACGATCTGGGGCCGGGAGAACGACGTCGGCCAGCAGTCGTTCGTCACACCGCGCTACCTCGACGAGCTGGCGGGGCGGATCGGCCTCGGAGCCGACGACCACCTGCTCGATGTCGGCAGCGGAACCGGGGGGCCCGCGGTGCATATCGCCCGTCGCACCGGGTGTCGGGTCACCGGGATCGACGTCAACGCCGTCGGAGTGGACGCAGGCACCGCCCTCGCCGAGAACGCGGGGCTGGCCGCGCGGGTCGACTTCCACCGTGGCGACGCCGCCGAGATGCCTTTCGCCGATGCGAGTTTGGACGCCGCCCTGAGCATGAACGTCCTCAATGTCTTCCCGGACAAGCGACGTGTGCTCGCCGGCCTTCACCGTGTGCTCCGCCCAGGTGGCACCTTGGCCTTTCTCAGCGGCACGTTCGGCCCGATGGACGACGCGACGCGGACGGCGATGGCCCGTGGGGGCCGTGTCCCTCAGCACTACGACTCGCTCGACGGCTACCGGCGAATGCTCGGGGAGACGGGCTTCGTGATCGAGGAGATCACCGAGTACGTCGCCGACTTCCGCGTGCAGATGACGCGCTGGCACGACGCCTACCTGGCCCACCGGGCCGCGGTCGCGGCCGAGGAGGGGGATCAGCAGGCTGATGACCACATCGCCTACTTCGCAGCCTACCTCCGCCTGATCGATGGCGGCATCGCGGCGAACCACCTCTTCATCTCGACACGATCCGGCTGAGGCCGCGAGGGTGGTGGGCGGAGCGACCGTCGGACTTCTCGTGTAGCTAAGGGACGACGAGCTTGGGTGACCACGACAGAGGCCAGATCGACACCAGCGCTGCCGAGATCTACGACAGCCTCTTCGTCCCCGCCCTCTTCGGACGCTTTTCGGCGCAGGTCCTGGAGGTCGCCCACCCCCACGCCGGCGAGGATGTGCTCGATGTGGCCTGCGGCACCGGAGCCCTCACCCATCTACTTCGCGAGCGCACCTCGGGACGGGTCGTCGGCGTTGACCTCAATCCCGCGATGCTCGAGGTTGCCGGGCGTCGAGGCTCGGACATCGACTGGATCGAAGCCAACGCCGCGGCGCTGCCGTTCGACGACGATGCTTTCGGGCTCGCGACCTGCCAGTTCGGACTGATGTTCGTCCCGGAGCCGGCCCTCTGCCTCGCGGAGATGGCGCGCGTCGCCCGGGGCGGAACCCTCGCCGTGTGGGACGTCATCGACCGCTCGCCGGGCTACCTGGCGATGCAGGAACTCTTCCGCGACGAACTCGGCGATGAGGCCGCGTCCTCACTCGACGCCCCATTCGCCCTCGGCGGCCCGGGCATTCTCGAGGACCTCGTCCAGAGCGCGGGAATCGAGCGCCCCGGATTCATGTCCATCGAGGGCACCGGCTGCTTTGCCTCGATCGCCCAATGGGTCACGACCGAGGTCCGCGGGTGGACCCTCGGCGCATCAGTCGACGACGATCGCCTGGCCGACCTGATCGCGGTGGCCGAAGACCGCCTGGCCGAGTTCGCCACCGACGACGGAGCCGTGTTCGGCATCGCGGCGAGAGTCGCTCACTGGCCCACCTGAGCCGCCGGGTCCGGGGCGTTCCGAGGAGGACGGGCTTAACGACGTCGGGGGCCCCGAAGGACCCCCGACGAAGAACTCGGCTCTCAGCCGAGAAGCAGACTGATCACTCAGCCGGCTTCGGGGTGAGAAGGGCCGCGAGGCGGGCGCTGAGAATACCGAGAATGATGCCGCAAACCAGCGTCACCCAGGTGCTGAACCAGACCCACGGCCAGTCGGTCGAGATCAGACCGCCACCAGCACCGATACCAGCAGTCGCCGGGTCGGCGAGACCCTCGACGGTGCCGTCACCGCCACCGCCCGGGATCCAGCCGTCGAGGCCGGTCGCGATCCACCAGAGGAAGACCGCCGCGAAGCACGGGAAGGTACCGGCAACGTAGTACCAGTCACCGGCGACGAGGATCATCACCAGGATGAAGGCGAAGATGCCGACCCAGAGCGCGATGCCCCAGAAGTCCGGCGCATCCGCCGTCTCGAACGCCAGCGGCATCGTGATCAGAGCGGCCACGGAGCCGAACACGGTGGCGAGGAAGATCTTGCCCGCGGCGGCGTTGTCACCACCGGCGGCAAAGAACAGGCCCCACGAAATAAACGCCGTGGGGAGAATCAGGTGGAAGTCTTCAGGCATACCAAGCTGGCCGTCGCCGGCGAGCTCATCCTGGACGGTCACCCAGTGAAAAGTGAAGTTGAGCGAAAGCTCGGTCCAGAGGAACGAGAGCACCCCGACCACAATGGCCAGAGGCGCGATCGCTGTTACTCGTGCACCCATGAGAGAGATATCTCCTTAGAAGTGAGTACGGACGCCACATTGAGTGGCTGAATGAATGAAAGACTTTGGGGAAACGACGCGCGCGGCCCGTGTCCTAACGGGCACTTGCGTGCGCCATCCGGGAACGCCGACCATCCCTGATCGGTCCCTTCAGTCCGGCGCAGTCTATGCCCGAGGCTCAGTTCGTGGCAACCGCAACTTTCTCGTCCGAGAACGTGTATAGGGTGCCCGGCCCGCGTGCGCCGCGAACGGGCGCCGGAACGCGTTATCCGCGGGAGAGCAGGACTTCTGCGAGCGTGGCCGGGTCATGGCGGACTTCCCGGCCGCGCTGGGCGATGTCGGCGGCGATCACCTCGACGCCCAGTTTCTCGAGCCGGCGGCGGTCGACACCCACCGGCTCCTGCCCCTCTTGGGCGTACCGGTCAATGGCGTGCTGCGGCAGGTCTCCGTCATGGACGACCACGGCATCGACCGACCCGGGGGCCGCGTCGAGAATGGCCGCCACATGGTCGGCGGCGTCAAACCCGGTCGTCTCCCCGGGCTGGGTCATCACGTTGCAGATGTAGACGCGGCGGCCGGAGCTCTCGGTGATCGCGCGGGCGAGCCCCGGAACCGCCAGGTGCGGCAGGACGCTCGTGAAGAGGCTGCCCGGTCCGAGCACCACCAGGTCGGCGCCGGATATGGCCTCGACCGCCGGGCGATGAGCCTCCGGGCTCATCGGCTCGAGCCACATTCGCCGGCACGCGACCTCACCGGCGGAGATGCTCGTCTCCCCGCACACCCGGGCGCCGTCGGCCTTCTCTGCCCAGAGCCTCACGGTCTCCAGGGTCGACGGCATCACGTTGCCGCCGATCTTGAGCACGTGGGACGACTCCTCGATCGCGGTGTCGAATCCGCCCGCCACCTCGGTCATCGCCGCGAGGAAGAGGTTGCCGAATGAGTGCCCTGAAAGATCGCCACCGCTGAAGCGATACTGGAAGAGGCGGCCCATGAGCGACTCGTCGTCGGCCAGGGCGACGAGGCAGTTGCGGATGTCACCGGGCGGCAGCATGCCCAGTTCCTCACGCAGGCGACCCGACGAACCTCCGTCGTCGCCCACCGTGACGATCGCCGTGAGGTGACGGGCTCCCTGCTTGAGGCCACGCAGGAGGGCGGCCAGGCCCGTGCCGCCGCCGAGGGCCGCGATCCGACGAGCGCGGGTCTCGGGCAGCGGTGTGACCGGCACGATCAGATCGCTCACGAACTTCCCTCACGCGAGATGTCGCGATGGACGACCGAGACCTCGAACCCGTCGTCGGAGAACTGATCGGCGAGCCAACGCGTCATGAAGACGCTCCGATGACGGCCGCCGGTGCACCCGATGGCGACGGTGAGGTGGCTCTTTCCCTCGCCCGCGTAGCGCGGCAGCAGGAAGCGCAGGAGGTCGGCCAGGCGGGTCTTCAACTGCCGGACGTCGGGATCGGCCGAGATGAAATCGGCGACCTGCGGGTCGAGGCCGGTATGGGGGCGTAGCTCCGGGTCGTAGTGGGGGTTCCTCAGGAAGCGGACATCGAAGACGAGATCGGCCTCGCGTGGGCTGCCGTTCTTGAACCCGAACGACATGAACGTGACCTGCAGCTGGGCCGGACTCCCGCCGTCGATCAGCCGGCTCAGGATGGTGTCCCGCAGATCCCAGATCGTCTGGTCGCTCGTGTCGATGACCAGGTCGGCACGAGCGCGCAAGGGGTCGAGCGCCGAGCGCTCCGCATCGATGGCGCTCCGCAGCGATCGCCCCTCGCCCGCCATCGGGTGGCGACGACGGCTCTCGCTGAACCGGCGCAGAAGAGTGTCGTCATGGGCTTCGAGAAAGAGCACCGACAGGTCGATAGCGGGGTCGGCGGCGAAGCGGTCGAGCTCCTCCTCCAGCAGACCGAAGTCCGTCCCGCCGCGGGCATCGCAGGCGACCGCGACTTTGTCGGCCGCCGAAGATGGCAGCGAGAACAACTCCGCAAGCGAGGGCAGCAGCTGCGGCGGCAGATTGTCGACGCAGAACCAACCGGCATCCTCGAAGGCGCCCATTGCCTGGCTCTTGCCACCGCCCGAGAGGCCGGTGATCACGCTCAGCGCGAGCGGAGAACGTTCGCTCATGCCGCCCCCGAGCCTTCCGCAGCGCCCGTCTTGTGGAGGTGCTCCCAGATCTCGCGCGCGACCTTCCCGGGCAGCCCCGGCACGGCGGCGAGCTCCTCCGGCCCGGCCGCCAGGAAGTCCTCCGTCGAGCCGAAGTGGGAGAGGATCGCCTTGCGGCGCGCCGGACCGACGCCGGGCAGTGCGTCGAAGACGCTCGCGGTCATGCCGCTCCCCCGCCGCCGCCGGTGATGACGGAGCGCGACGCGATGAGCCTCGTCGCGTACCTGCTGGAGCAGTCGGAGGCCGGCGGCGTTTTCCGCGAGCAGGACCGGCCGACTTCTGCCGGGCAGCCACAGCTCTTCCTGCTGTTTGGAGATCGACACGACGGGGATGTCGTCGACATCCGAGTCGCGCATGCCGGCGACGGCCGCCCCCAGCTGCCCTTTGCCACCGTCGATGAGGATCAGGCCCGGCCGCGCGGCGAAGGAATCGTCCTCCTCTCCCTCGGTGAGGCGGGCGGTACGACGGGCCAGGGCTTCGCGCATCCGGGCGAAGTCGTCGGGGCCGCCCGCATAGCGCATCGTGAAGTTTCGGTAGTGGGCGCTGTGCGGTCGGCCATCCTCGAAGACCACCATCGACGCGACGGCGTTGGTCGCGCCAAGGTTGGAGATGTCGTAGCCCTCGATCCTGATCGGCGGGGCCTCGAGTCCGAGTTCTTCGGCGAGCTGGGCCGCCGCCTCCCGCCGGGTCCGACGCGCCTGTTCATGCCGGCGACGATCGTTGTCGAGAGAGAAGCGGGCGTTGCGCTGGGCGAGATCGGCGAGCCGCCGCTTCTCGCCGCGCTCGGGGCTCCGCACCTCCACCCCGGATCCGCGCCGGTCGCTGAGCGCCTCGGCCAGTCGTGGAGCCGGTCCGAGGCCCCGCGGGATCAGCACGAGCGGCGGGATGGCGGCGGCGACGGCATAGTACTCCAGCGCGAACTGTTCCAGCAGCTCCGTCTCGTCCTGATCCTCCGCCTCGTCGAGGAAGAATGACTGCCGGTCCTGCATGACGCCGTCGCGGACCTGCAGCACCTGCACGCTCGCGGTCTCACCCTCGGCGGCCAGGCCGATCACGTCGGCGCTCTCATCGCCGGCGAGCGTTGCGTCCTGGCTCTCCATCAGGTGACGGACGGACGAGAGGCGGTCACGGACGGCCGCGGCCCGCTCGTATTCCTCAGCGGCGGCGGCGGAGCGCATCTGCTCCTCGAGCTCCCCCTCGAGCGTCCGGTAGTTGCCGGACAGGAACGCGATCGTCTGGTCGATCAACTCGCGGTACTCCTCGCGGTTGATGTTGCCGACGCAGGGGGCGAGGCACCGCTTGATGTGGAAGTCGAGGCAGGGAACGCCTGAGGAGCGGCCGGGCTCGGGACCCTCGCACGGCCGGTTCGGGAACAGCCGATTGATCAGGCCGATCGTCTCGCGCACCTTGGACGCGCTGGAGTAGGGGCCGAAGTACAGGCGATCCCGCCGGTGACGCTCGCGGGTGAAGTAGACGCGGGGGAAGTCCTCGTCGAGGCTGATACCGATGTAGGGGTAGCTCTTGTCATCGCGCAGCTTGATGTTGAAGGGGGGACGATGGCGCTTGACCAGGTTGCCCTCGAGAATCAGCGCTTCCGACTCACCCGAGACGACCATCACCTCGACGTCGCGGGCGCGACGGACGAGTTCATCGACCTTCGGATGAAGGCCGCGCTTGGGCCCGAGCGGGCCCTCGTTCCCGCTCAACGGCGCGTCGAAGTACGACAGGACGCGCCGTCGCAGGTTCTTGGCCTTGCCGATGTACAGAGGCCGGCCGCGACGGTCACGGAAGATGTAGACGCCCGGTTCGCCGGGGAGGGCGGCCAGGCGCTCGCGCAGGCGCTCGCTCACCGAGTCCGAGTATAGGCCGCGGGCGGGCGCTCCCCGACCGGGTCGGGGGTCGACGCCGCGCCGAGCGCCCCGGGCAGCGCCAGGAGGGTCAGCAGAGCGACCGAAACGGCCCAGATATGCAGTCCGCGGCGCGTCATCCCACACCCGGGGGATCGGCGGCGCGGGGCGAGTCTTGAGCCTCACACCAGAGCGTCTCCCGCCCGGACCAGGCGCGCATGCCGTGTGCCTCCGCCCAGGGCCATGATCCGTGCGACATAGCCCCGGGTCTCCCGATACGGGGGGATGCCGCGGTAGCGGACGACGGCACCGGGGCCGGCGTTGTACGCAGCCAGGGCGAGTTCGATGGTGCCGAACCGCGCGCGGTGTGCGGCCAGTAGCGCCGCGGCGGCGGGGATCGCCGCGTCCGGGTCGAAGGGGTCGCCAAGCCCGACGGCGGCGGCCGTGGCCGGCATGAACTGGGCGATCCCCTGAGCGCCGACCGGCGAGACCGCGCGGGGGTCGAATCCGGATTCTGTCCGGAGCAGCGCCGCAAGCACCCCGACCGGAACACCTTCCGCCGCGGCGGACGCGGCGACCTGCCGGCGGTAACGGCGGGGTACCCAGCCCGGGACGCCTCCGCGCGAGACCCCGTGATCGCTCGCACCGCAACCCGGGACATATCCCCAGTGCCAGGGCTCCCAGGAATAGCGTTGGATGAAGCCGAAGCGCCCGCCGTTCGCGACCAGCCAGGCGTGGGTGCCGGGCTGCGAGCGGACGTCGATGTCCAGCTCGGTCGCGTCGCGGTGCCGACTCCGGCCCGGCGGGGCGACCCAACGAGGATCCGGATGCCGCCGGAAGAGCTCCGCCTGCTCGGCGTCGCTGCGAAAGCCACTGTAGACGCGCAGATCGAGCCCGGCGCGGGCCGCGGCTGCATCCATCAGGTCGAATGCCGCGGCCACGGCGGGGCACGTCGGCTTGCCATCCCGGTGGACCAGAGGGCCCGAGTAGCCCCCGCCCCGCGCCAGGGTCGCAGCCTCGGCGGCAGGGGGCAGCCCGACGAGCTCGGCCCGGGCCCGGGCCGGAACGCGTAGGCCGAGCGGCCCGGCGACCGTCAGCCCGACCTCGACGGACCTCCCGTGATCAGGAAACCGGACGCGGACGAGCCGGGCGCCGGCCGCGGCCGCCCGACGACGAGCCGTGCGACGGGCGGCCGACGCGGCCGGCAGCTCACGCGCGGCCGCCAGCGCGGTGGCATCGGCGATGCTCCGGGCCTGGTCCTTGGCGATGTAGGCGCCGGCCAGCGCAAGGACCGCCCCCAACCCGAGCAGCGTCGCGGCGGCGATAGCGAGCCCCAGCAGGGCGATGCTCCCGTCCTGGCGCCCGTTCACTGGTGTGCCGCCGCCGCGACATCAATGCGCCCGATCCCGGGCACGACTCCGGGGGAACGCACCGTCACCGTGAGCGCATCGTCCCGGCGCGTGATCCTGAGCCCGCGCTCCAGGCCATCCGGAAGCGCTGCGCGGACGGCCTCGTCGACGGGCGCGCCGACGTCGTCTGCGCGAAGGCCCGCCCGCGCAGCGGCGGATGCCGAGAACCAGGCACCTGCCAGGAGCACGGCCTGCAGGAGGATCAGCACGAGCAGCGCGACAGCCGGGATCAGCGCGAGAAACTCCACGGCCGCCTGACCCGATGAGCGGCGACGAATCACCATGCGCCGAACCTACGACCGGCCGAGCCGACGGACGCGCACGCCGCGTGACACCTGAGCGCCGGCCCCCGCACGCCGGAGGTCGCAGAACAGCGGGGGCCACGGCCCTTTCTGGCGGCGACCTGGAAGGGTCTCCCCGTCCGCCATGCGCCTTCGTGGCTGTTCGCCCTCCCGCTGACGGGGACGGCGCCGGTTCTTCAGCGGACGGTTCATCCCCCCTCGCGCCAGAGTCTCAGCTGCGCTCCTGAACCTGGTGACGCAGGTTCGAATCTTGCCGAGGGCGCCCTGCAGAAGCGATCGAGAGACCGACGGCGGTCCTGGCGGCGCCCTCCCTTGAGAGGCATCGAGGCGGACTACATCCTCCACGCCGCGGCGAGGGCCGATAGGCTCATCCCGGCGGCGAGCACGACTCCCCGTCGGGACGCGGTAATCAAGTTCTGAGGGGGCTCCATGGCGTCTGGCGTTGAGCGATTCGACACGTCGATCGGCGAGGTCGTCTGGGATCACGGATTCACCGCACCGGAGACCGCCGATCGGATGTACGAGGTGATGGACTTCCAGCGCGCCTGTCAGCTCTACCTCTGGTCGTTGGCGATCGTGGGTCAGGCTCAGTGGCGATCGGCCTATCGCGAGAATTTCCCCGAGTTCCGGGTGAACAGCTTCGTGCTGGCACAGTCGTATGAGGGGCGCCTCGGTGTGCTGACCGTCAATCAGTCGTCGGAGTACTTCTTCGGCTGGACGAACGTGAAGGAGCGCGCCGCCGTTCTCGAGATCCCCGCTGGCGTCGTCGTCGGTCTGGTGACCGACTTCTGGCAGCGCGGGCTCACCGACCTCGGCTGGTTCGGGCCCAACGGCGGAACCGGCGGCACCTTCGTGATGTCAGGCCCCGAAACGGCGCGCGATGCGATCCCCGACATCAAGGGCGCCACCTACCTCGAGTCGAAGACGAACAACGTCTGGCTGCTGTTGCGGTTTCTCGATTTCGAAGGTCAACCACCGGTCAGGCAGCTTCAGGACGGGGTGCGGCTCTACTTCTTCGGCGACGCGCCGTCTCAGCACGTCATTCCCGCCGGGGACACGCCCTCGCAGAATTATCAGCCGCGGGGTCTCCGGTATTGGGAACTCCTTCACGAGATCATCCAAGAGGAGCCGGTCGAGGACCGCGACCGCTTCTTCATGTACTGGCTGAAGACGCTCGGCATCGAGCGTGGCCTACCCTTCGCGCCAGATGATCGCCAGAAGCGAATCCTCGAGGAGGGGGCGCTCATCGGAGAGACGATGGCCAAGACGATGGTCTACTCCGAACGGCTGAACGGCGTGCTGCGTCACGACGGCTGGCGCGTGATCATCGGTGGGGAGTTGCCGGATGCGTTCGAGCACACGCAGCGCATGCGCGACTACGATCTCTTCGACCCTCGGGCGCGTTTCACCTACGAGGCGTGCACCTCGTCGCCGAGGATGGCCAACCCCGCGCCGGGCAAGGGCCAGGCATATGCCGGGGCCTTCGCCGACAGCAACGGAGACCGCCTCTACGGAGAGCACTCCTATGTGATGCGGGTGCCACCCAACGTGCCGGCCGAGCTGTTCTGGTCGATGGTCATCTATGACGCCGACACGCGAACCTTGATCTACACGGATCAGAAGAAGGCGACAATCGGGTCGCGTGCCACGCCGGACATGGCCGTCAACGACGACGGCTCGATCTTCATCTTCGTCGGCCCGGAGCCCCCAGCCGGCTGGGAGGCGAACTGGATCAAATCGATCCCCGGGAGGGGCTGGTTTCCCTACGTGCGGCTCTACGCTCCGTCCGCGGCATGGTTTGACGACAGCTTCACGCTGCCCCAGGTCGAACCGGTCGACTTCGCCGACTTCGAGAAGGCAGCAAGTGCCACGACCCCGGCGAAGGTCGATGGAGAGGGTCCGCTCGCTGAACCCTGGCTCTAGCCGGTCGCGCCTCGCCGCTCAGAGGACGACCTGCGGAGGCCCCTAGTCCGCCGATCTGTGTCGCCCCTCGTCGCGAAAGGCGATGTGGGCCCGGTCGTCGGGGCGGGCAGGCTCCGGGGACGGTGTGCCGAGCAGCCCGAGGCCCGAGGTCAGCAGATATGCGGTCAGCACCGCCACGCCCGCCGGGGCCGCCTCGATCGGTCCAAGGCCCACGGTGAACACCGCGAGGAGAACAAGGCTGAATGGGGCCTTGAGAGTGGCCCCGGCAACGGCCACCAGTAGGCAGGAAAACGTGAGCCCAAGTGGCAGGTCGTTGAACATCTGGTCAACGGCCAGCCCGGCCGAGCCGCCGATGAAAAGTGACGGCATGACCGGCCCGCCGATGAAGCCCGTGCCCAGGCTGATGGCCATCGCCGCGATCTTGGCGAGGACGATGCCAACCAGCAGCGCAGCACCGAGCGAGTCGGCCGATTCGATCGCGCCGCTCAGCTGCTCCTTGCCGGAGGCGAGTGTCAGCGGAAAGGCCACTCCGATCACACCGAGGGCAATGCCGCCGAGCATGGTCAGCAGGACCGGTCGCTCGCCCCAGGGCCGCGCGAGACGGCGAACGACCGTGAGCGAGGTTCCGAGGAGGACCGCGAGCAGGCCGCCGACTCCACCCAGCGCGATTGCCACGAGGAAGTGCCACTCCTCTACGTCGTAGCCAGGCACCTCGAACAGGCGCAGAAAGCCTGGACCCACCGTGCCGAAGAAGACGAAGAAGCCCGCGAACGCGGCGACGAGGTTCGGAATCAGGACCTTGTAGTAGCGGTCGGATCGTGGTCGCGCGATCTCGCTGACGAGCAGCGTGCTGATGAAGGGCGAGGTCAGCATGCCGCCCACGCCGCCGTTGATGCCGCTCAGGGTGTTGACCTGGCG
>JAHEIS010000031.1 GCA_024639225.1 Actinomycetes bacterium
CAGGATCAGGTACTTCGCGCCCTGGCCGCGGTCGAGACCGGGGGCGCCCATGTCGACCACGAAACGCTGCCAGGCATCGTCGACGGTTCCGGGGCCGCACTTCGGTGGAATCTCGACGACGGTCGGCCCGTCCCGGTCCAACTCGAGAATCGTCAGTGCGTAGACGGTGTCGGTGTTGCCGGTCAGGAACAGCGGAGTCGAGTCCATCAACTTGTCGAAGATGATGACGTCGCTTGCCCGCTTCGCGCCGACATCGACACAACCCAGCCGAATCGCCCCGATCGAGGTGGCGGGAATCCCGCTCAGAAAAGCCTCGACACCGCGCATGAAGACCAAGTTGTCGTACAGCTTCTCGACGGTTGGCGCATCCGGCATCCCGTCGAAGAACTCAAGGTCACCGATGGGGGTGGAAACACGATCGGGGGTGGTGATCGACTCGGGGATCGGAGTGTTGTAGGCGGGGCGGGGGTCACTCATCGGTCGCCGCTTTCGTGAGGGTTCCATGGGTCATGAGCTCGTGCCTCCTTGGCGCCAAGAGCCGCTTGGACATCAGGCTTCGCAGCTCCAGACACCATCGTTGTCGCCCCCGTCTCGGCGGACAATCCAGAATCGCCACGACCCTTGTCCGTCCGGCGCGCGCTGCTTCCTGCACTCGCAAGCCGCGATGGCCTGCGACTTGATACGAACGACACCGCCCTGCTCCGTCGGTTCTACGTCCTGTTCTTCATCCACATCTCCCCGCCGAGTGATCTTCGCCGGCGCCGCCAGCCCGTGGACCAGCGCCCCTCTCGTTTCGTGAGATTCGATCCGATGCAACGGGCTCATCAACGAGCACCGAAACGCCGCCTGACCAGGCACGACGCATGAGTCGGCCCACACACGCTCACATGCCGTCGACAGCCGGAACCCGACCGTTCTCGATCGCCGCCTCGTGGGCGGCCGTGGTCGGCGAGGTTCAGGTCGGCGTAGCGATCAGCGAAGTCTGCGAAGACATGATCCGCCGTGTCGTCATCGCCCAGATACCCGGATCATCGCCGCGTCACCACCCCTGGCATGGGCAAGGGCGAGCGCCGCCCCACAGTGCCAGGCGTAGCTCTTCAGTCGCTTGGGCCCCATCTCGCCGACCTCCAGGGAGCCCTTGCCATCCCAGAGTTGCCGGAAGTAGGAGTCCGCGGTGCCGCCGCCCGCACGTTCGTAGAGCGACCATCCCGGCAAGATGTCGCCGGTCGACTGCACCAGGCGCTGACCGCGGACGACGCGCTCGCCGGCCTGATCGAAACCAGCGTCGCCGGCGTACGGCTCGAGAACCGAACGGGTGGCCTCCTTCAACCGCATGAACAAGGGCGCACCCCGGTCGGACTCGAGCAACAGGATCATGCAACGCGTTCCCACGCTGCCGACACCAACGATCTTGTGGGCCATGTCGACGAACCGGTACCGCCGGAGCACGCCGGCGCAATGGCGCGCCAATGTCGCCGCATACCGTCCGAAGAACTCGACGACAGGCTCCCGCTCCACTCCTTCGAGCAACTCGTCCACCCGAATGATCACAGGAGGTTTCTCAACGATCCTGCGTTGGCCGTCCACCACTTCCGTCAACTTCCAACGCACGCACGCTGTCCTTGCGGGTCGCCTTGGCGATCGCGGCGCTCAAGCGCCTGCGACGCTTCTCGTCCATTTGGCAACCAACGAATCGACCTCGATGCGGTAGTAGTGCACGTCGAGCGGGCTGAGCGTCGTCGTCGGGCCGAGCGTCTCGCGATAGCCGCGAACCGCGGCCCGGGTCGCCGATCTGATCTGCTTGCCGGTCAGTTCGTTGTTGCGCCCGGCGATCGTCACACTCGCTGCCAGCCGCTTCACGTCCCACCCGAACGGACCTGGCGTCGTCTCGTCGAAGTCGTTCAGGTCGAACACCAGCCGGCACCGTCAGCCGGTGGCGAGCAGCGTCTGGCTCGGCAGCTCGTCGAACAGAGTTCGATACCGCCCCGAGGTGCGACCAAGGTGCGTCACCCCGAGTGAACTGGCGACCCGCGAGACGGTCTCCTCGCGAGGATCCGCCCGCAGCAGCTCGATGCGCAGCGCGTTGAGCAGCCGATACTGGAAATACTGTGTCGGCGGCATGTCGAACACCTCGACGAACGCCTGCCGGACGCAGCTCTCGGACGCGTTCGCGGCTCGGCACAAGGCGCTCATCGAGGGCTGGGGCGACACCGACGACGCGACGAACTCCAAGCAGGCCGACACGATCTTCCTCCTGTCCAGACGACGCGTCGCCGCAGCCCGTCCACCGGCGACATCGGCCAATGCCCCGGCGGCGCTCTCCAACAACGACGCCGACGCTGGCCCGTGGGCGACCAGATCGGGTCGCGCAGTGGCGGCCCAGAGATCAGCGACCAATCGATCGGTCGCTGGTCGACGCGACACTGGTTCGGTGCTGTGTCGCAGGAGCGGTTCACCGACACCCAGCTCCAGGCCCGCGGTCGCAAGGGAGTCGACGGGCACACAGACCAGCGTCGCTGCGAGCCCCGACGGTTCATTCGCGACGAAGGTGGTACCGGGCGTGAAGACGAAGAGCTGCCCCGCTGCAAGCTCGGTCCCACACCACACCCCCCCCGACACAGCCTGCGTGATCAAACCGAAGACGACGAGTCCATCGGGGATCTCCGTGTTGGCGGTCGCCGAGAACCCCATCCTGCCCAGGCTCATCACCAGGTCGTCGGTCTCGACGAACGTCAGCCGGCACGGGTCGACCCCGCGGTCGGTGCGGATGTACTCGATGTCTAGGCCGGTGATGGACGTCGAGAGTTCATCGACTTCCATAACCTCGATCTGTTTCACCGTCGGCTCGCCCTCTTGAGCAAACCGGGAGGGTAGCACCGATACCTGCGAGGGCCGGCAGCCCTGCGTTCCTCACTCACCCGGTCACCGGCCCGCCCGGAGGTCGTACTCGCGGGCTCAAAAACTGTCGGAGTCTTCGCCGATTCTCCTGCTGAGCGTCGTCGCGGACCATGACCTCGCACGCCGGGAGTTCCGTTCGTGGCGATTCTGTATCGCGGGAACAGCAATTACGTGGCTCCATGAACGTCAAGACCAATGGGTCGGCCCGCTGGCACGTGACAAGGAGACGAGATCATGAGCACCATGGGGGCACGCCGATGAAGGTCAAGGTGCCGCTGCTGCTGCTACTCATACTGGCCTCCTCGGTCGACTACCTACTCGGTACCGAGAAGGGTCGCCAGCAGCGCGACGCGGTCGTGGGCCGGATCCGCAACCGTTGAGCACTCGACGAGACGGTCGGCGAAGTATCGGAGGAACCCCAATGACTGATGTCTCACTCGACTCGTCGGGTCCGATCGACTACCTCGTCGTCGAATTCCCCGCCGATGCCGCGAACTTCACGGGAGAGATGGCCGAAGCATTGCTCTCGTTGGTCGATGGCGGTCTCATTCGGGTCATCGATGTGTTGATCCTGTTCAAGGACGACAACGGCGAGATCGACGCGATGGAGTTGTCAGACGTCGACGACCTCGGCCCTCTACAAGAGCTCGAGGCCGAGCTCGCCGAGCTTCTGGCCGAGGAGGACGTCGCCCACCTCGCCGCAGGGATGGAGCCAGGCTCCACTGCCGGTGTGCTCATCTGGGAAAACCTGTGGGCTGCTCCATTCGCGTCGGCCGCGCGTCGTTCGGGCGGTCAGTTGATCGCCAACGGTCGAATTCCGATCCAAGCCGTCATTGCCTCGATCGAGGCTGACACCAACACCATCGATGAAAGGGCCTGACATGCCAGTGCGAGCATCACGCAGAGGACGAAGGGGCGTCGTGGGCCACCCGGTCGCCAAGACCGCCGTCGTCGCCAAAACGGTCACTCCCGGACCGGCACCCGTCGCCAAGACAGCGGTCGTCGCGGCAGCGGTGACACCCGGACGGCGCCGCCGCCGAATCTGAGTCGGCGCGAGTTGGGCGCCTCACCTGCTCGTGTAGAGAGGGCATGGACATGATCTGGGCACTGCTGATACTCCTCGGGATTCCTCTCTGGTTCATTGTCGGGATCCTCACTGCCATTTGGTGGAGTCGACGCTCGTTCAAGCAACAACCGGGTGTGTTCGAGATCGCGATACGGGCGGAGAACGCCACGAAGTGGCCGCGTCAGATCGGCTACGGCCGGCTCGTACGTGATGTCCTCGTGCTCAACCGCGGAGTGGCGCTCCTTCGCACGGAGATGCACGGCGTCGACATGGTGTCCGAGTTCGAGATCGGGGACGGCCCGAAGAAGCCGGTCGGGGCAGTCGGCCGCCTCGTCGCGCTCGACGACGGGTCCCGACGTGAAGTCGCCGTCGCACCAAACGATGTCGCACTACTCGATGCAGTCGGTGCCGCGAACGCTGAGTGAAGCCCGACGGCGCGTGAGGACCGGTGCACTGCTGTGACGTCGAACCTCGTGGCCAGCCAACCCGAAACGTCGGGAGGCCGCGCTGCGTTCAGTTCGATCCTCGCGATCGGAACCGCACTCCTCCGGCAGATGGCTTGGTCGGAAATCCTGGTCGGTCTCCTGGTCGCGTTGGGTGGCCTCCCTCGTCGGTCCGACCCGCTACGCCACCTCGATCTGGCGTCACGTCGCCACCGGCTTCCGGCACCACCAGGTCGCGACATGGATCGGCCTCGTCGTCCTGGTCCTGGCGGCCCTGGTCTGGTCACCGTTCAGCGCATCGGGGAACTGGATCACGGTGCTGATCGTGGTTGCGGTCGTGGCCGTCGGCGTCGAGGCGCTCCGCAGGGCATCGCTCGCCGAGGACGAAGCCCGCCGCGCCGAAGAGATCGCCGCAGGAGCCCTGATGGCCGACACCGACGAGGCCATGGTCGCGGTTGCTGCGGACTCCACCGACGCCGGCCGCGGCCTTGGCGATGACCTCATCCCCGGCATCGGCCGACGTCGCCAATGGGGGAGAGAGTGATCGCGCCGATGCAGCGCGTCACGCTCTGCAGCCCGTCGTCCCCGGCGACGTCCCGTGCGAGGTCACGGACCGCGTCCGATTCACGGCCGTCGACCACTACCGCACGCCCATCGATATCCCGGGCCACGGCGTCGAGCCGGCGATCGTCCCGGCCCGCCACGACGACCTCGCCGCCGGCCGCTCCGAGCCTCCGGGTCAACTCTGATCCGATGCTCCCGCTGCCACTCAGGACGATGTGTCATCCAATCGTGGGCCTCCCTCGTGGTCACTGGGGATCTGCCCGCCCGGCGCCTATCGCCGGCCGGGGCCGCGCGCATCCAACCGAAACCGGTGCCGCCCGCCATCCGGCGGGTCGGCGGGAACCGCCCGCGGCATCCGGTGATCCGCGCCGACGGGTGCTGCGTAGCCATGTCCACAGCCACCCAACCATCGCCGGCCGTATGGGGTCGGCCTGTCGAGAGGACACTCGTGACCACCACGCGCACGCGCGCAACCGGCCTGGCAGTTTTCGCCGCGCTGGCCGCCGCCGCTGCGATCCCGGCTTTCTCCGAGGGCTCAAGCCACCGCGAGGCTCCGGCGATCTCCCAGGATCCCACCGCTGACAACACGGACGTCTATGCGTTTCGCACGCCGGACGACCCGGCAACCGACGTCGACGAGAGCACGACGGCGACCCTGATCGCCAACTTCGTACCGTTCCAGGAGCCGGCCGGCGGACCCAACTTCCACCGCTTCTCTGACGATGCGCGCTACGAGATCCGCATCGAGAACAGCGCCGGTCGTCGCGCCGACATCCGCTACGTGTTTCGTTTCGAGACCGAGCACACGAACCCGGACAGCTTCCTCTACAACACCGGGCCGATCGGCTACGACGCCGACACGAAGAGCTACACCAACCTGAACACCGTCCAGACCTTCAGCGTCACCAAGGTCTGGGACAACGGGCGCAAGCGGACCTACAAGAAGTTGGGCGCGGACCTGCTCACGCCACCCAACAACATCGGCCCGCGGTCGACACCGGACTACGAGAGCCTGGTGGCCCCGGCGATCCACGAAGTCGACGGCGACATGAAGGTCTTCGCCGGCCAGCGCGACGACCCGTTCTTCGTCGACCTCGGCGGCACGTTCGACCTGCTCGGTTTCCGCTCCGCTCCGCCGGAGGCGTTCTCGAAGGGCGGCGACGACAGCCTGACCGGGTTCAACGTCAACACGATCGCCATCCAGGTGCCGATCACCGACCTCACCGACAACGGCAAGCTGCCGACCGACCTGAACGATCCGGACAGCGTGGTCGGCGTCTATTCCGCCGTGTCGCGCCCGACGCTCCGCTGGCGTGACCGCAAGGTCCGGGCCAACGGCAGGAAGTTCAAGGTCCGCCACGCGACCAAGCGCTGGACCCAGGTCTCCCGCCTCGGTCAGCCGCTGGTCAACGAGGTGCTGATCCCGCTCGGTCAGAAGGACGAGTGGAACGCGTCCAACCCAGCCGACGACAAGCGGTTCGAGGAGCACTACACCGAGCCCGAGCTGGCGGGCGTCCTCAACCTGCTCTACAAGATCGGCGCCCCCACCGAGAACCGGCAGGACCTCAAGGCGATCCTGTTGACCGGCATCCCGCCGAACAACCCGCTCGGTGCGCCCACCACCCAGATCGGCTCGACCCGTCCGGTCGACCTGCTCCGGGTGAACCTCGCCGCGGCGCCGACGCCGTTCGCTGAGCAGAACCGCCTGGGCCTTCTGGCCGGGCAGGCCGACGGATGGCCCAACGGCCGTCGTCTCGGTGACGATGTCGTCGACATTGCCGAGCGCGCCGTCGCCGGTGCCCTAGCCGAGCCGCTCGGACTGCCGGCACCGAACGGTGAAAACGCCGCTCTGGCGGGGATCCTCGGAGACGGGGTGAACGAGAACGACCAGCCGTTCCTCACCACGTTCCCGTATGTCGGAACGCCGATCTCGGGCTTTGACACCGAGCACCCCCGTCCGCCCACGTTCCCGCCGGCCCAGCCGTAGGGAACCGACCAACTCACCAGGACGGCCTCGCCTCTCCGGGGGCGGGGCCGGGGTGTTCGTGCGGGAGTCCCGCGCGCCTCGCATCCTCACGATCGCCGCCCTCGTCGGCGCGCTCATCGCCCCCGCCGGAGACCGCCGTCGGCAGGGCGCCCTCGCTACCGCGCGCCCCGTCGGTCGGCCGAGCAGCTCAGCCCGTCGTGAGTTCGAGCATCTCCCCGTCGCCGGGAGCGATCACCCTGTCGCCGAGGCCGGCGGCGTCGGCGGCTGCGCGGAGCTCCGCGCGGGTCAGCACGCAGTGGTTCACCGCCTCCATGTGAACGGCGATCACCACGGCCTCGGGAGCGTGCCGCGCGAGCGTGAGGACCTGGTCGGCGTCCATGGTGATGGGCGGGCTCCCCGTGAACTGCGCGGCTCCCGCGTTGACGACGATCACGTCGGGCGCATGGGCGTCGATCGTCTGCTCGACCTCGTCGCACCAGACCGTGTCGCCCGCGATGTAGAGCGTCGGTTCATCCGGGGCGTCGAGCACGATGCCCATCACCGGCCCCATCTCGCGGGCCAGCTCGGGCGGACCGTGCTGCCCGCCCGCCGGCGTGAGAGTCGCCCCGCCAAGGGTCGCGGGTCCGTTCAGCGGGCTCGCCGACAGCCCCTGAGCCGTCAGCGCCGGCGCTTGAGCCTCCTGGGCCCAGACCGGTACGTCGCGCGGCAACACCCGCATGGCCGTGGCGTCGATGTGGTCAGGGTGGAGATGCGAGACGATCACGGCGTCGAGCCCGGAGACGATCGACTCGGCCGGGCGTGGCAGGTCGACCAGCGGGTTGGGACTCTGGTCGGCGGCGTCCGGGATCGGCGGCTGGGAGCCGGCGTCATCGAGCATCGGGTCGACCAACAGCCGGGACCCCGCGAACTCGATCAGAAGCGTGGCGTGACGGACGAGTGCGATACGCATGGCGGTGGTTCCTCGGGTCGTGGCGGTCGACGCGTGCGGCGGACCGCATCCAGGGTCCGGGCCGACTGCGGCGCTCCACTATCACCATCTCACGAAGCGCGTGCCGGATATCCGCGCCAGGGCCGCGACCCGGGCCTGCCCGTCCGGCGTGGGGCCGGTATCCATGACCCGGGTCTCTATCTCAGCGAGTCCGGCCGCGGTCTTCTCGTTGACCGCGAGCCCTTCCGGTGTGATGCCCACCGGGCGCCACCACCGGTCGTCCGGACGAGGAGAGCGGTCGACGTGGCTCGCCGCCGCCATCTGGTCCAGTGTCATGGCGACGTTGCTCGAGCCGGTGGTGAGCACCTGCCGATCCACCACGGCCCGAGCGATCCGCGATCTGCGGCCGCGTGAGGAATCCGTGCCGATCCTCAACACGGCGGTCAAGCAGTTCGCAACCTTCGGACAATCGCCGGGTTCACCGGGGGAGAGGGAGCACGCCTCGACCCGCCACACGATCCGTGACCGGGTGCTCTCGCCCGATCTGCAGCGGAGAACGGCTCAGAACGCAGAACGCCACGGAGATGGCCGAGATCGATGCCGGCCACATCCCGCTCCTCTCTCACCCGGAAGAGCTCGCATCCGCGTATGCCGCCACGGCACGCGTTTCGTCACGACGCCGACGGGTGACCCCACACCCATCCCTTTCAGGGTTGAGAGACCGGGCTCCGGTAATGGAGTGATCCAGATCCGGCGTCCGTTCGTAGACAGATGCAAACCCGTGAAGGGCACAGAGTCGTGAATCACGTCAAGATCAACCGCGCCGCCGTTCTGCTCGCGATCGCGGGCCTCACGGTCACCGGCGTCGCGGCCTGCGGCAACGACGACGGGCCGACCGGCGCGCTGAAGGCGTGCCAGGAGCGGGGCTCCGCCGCTGCCGACGAGCAGGTGCGCGAGTCGTACAGCCACATGTTCGAGACCGGCGACCCGCTCGCCGGGGGCATCGCCACGCAGTCGCCCGAGAAGCTCGGCGGCTGATCGTGGCCGGCGTCCGCTCGGCCATCAGGATCGCCCCGTGACGCACCCACGGGGCGATCTCCCGTTCCCGGTGGGACGCCCCGATCGCCTCGCGCTCATCGCGCGGGGCGATAGTGTTCCGTCCTCCTCCGCGACCCGACCATGATTTCCCGCTTTCGTACCCCTTCCCAGTCCCTCGCCGATGAAGAACTGGTGGCGAAGGTCGTGCGCGGCGACTCCCGGGCCTTTGAGGCCCTCTACGACCGGCACGAGCGCCCCGCGTACTCGCTGGCGCTGCGCCTGCTGGCCGACTCCGATGCCGCGGAGGACGTCGTTCAGGACGCCTTCCTCGCGGTCTGGCAGCGCGTCGAGAAGTACGATCCCGCACGCGGGTCGTTCCGGACCTGGCTGCTGACCATCATCCACAGCCGGGGCATCGACCGGCTGCGTTCGCGGGCCGCGCAGCAGCGGCGCCGCGAGGCCCTCGAAGGAGAGGCCGGGGCCGCATCGGAAGCCGCAGCCGCCACGCCACTGCCCGGTGAGACCCGCGCCCTCGCCGCGTCGGTGCGCGGGGACCTCGCGGAGCTGCCGCCCGCACAACGGGAGGTGATCGTCCTCGCGTACTACGGAGGCCTGACGCACCGGGAGATCTCGGAGTATCTGGAAGTGCCCATCGGGACCGTCAAGAGCCGTATCCGGCTCGGTATGAGCAGCCTCCGCGACCGGATCGGGGCGCTCAGGTGAGCACGGGCGAGGAAGCGATGCAGGATCTGATCGACGCGGTCGCGCTGGGCATCGCCACCGAGGAGGAGGAGGCGCTGCTGCGTAGCGTCGCCGCCGGCGATGATGGGATCGCGGCGCTCGTGCGGGAGAACCAGGGCGCGGTCAGCCGCCTTGCCCTGGACGTCGAGCAGGTCTCGGCCCCGCGACGCCTGCGCGCCTCGGTTCTGGATGCGGTCCGCGGGGACGCCGCCGCGAGCGCGCCCGCTCCCGTCCCGCGGGAGGGTGTCCTCAGCCGTCTCGGTCTGGCGACGGCCGGAGAGCGCTTCAACATCATCGCCGCCGGAGTCGCCGCCGCGCTGGTGCTGCTCCTGGTCGGCATCGCCGTGTTCTCGCCCGGTCGCGACGGCATCGAGGCCGTCGAGATCCCCGTCTCGGGTACGCCGGCGGCGCCGATGGTCAGCGGTGAGACGCTGCTTCTCGAAAACGGCTCAGCGGTCATCCGGCTCACGGATCTCCCGCCTGCCGAGGCGGGGCAGGGCTATCAGCTCTGGCGCCTGCGCGGCTCGCGGGCAGAGTCGGCCGGGTTCCTGACCCTCACCGGCGCCGGGCGCGCGGAGGCACTGGTCACCGGCCTCGACGGCGTGGAGGCGCTCGCGGTGTCCGTCGAGGACCTCGACAACCGCCTGGCCCCGACGACCGATCCGATCGTCGCTGTGGCGCTGCCCGAGGAGACCCCGGCTCCCTGAGGGTCAGAGGGCGGCGAAGCGCCCGGCGGCGAGAGCGGCAGCGGCCGAGACCTCCGACGCGGTCTCCTCATCGGTCCTGGCCGGGCCGAGCGCGTCGGACAGCCGTCGGTCGACGGCGGTGATGATGGTCTCCGCTGCGAGCTCCCCGATGCCTCCCGTCCGCTCCGCGAGCTCCCGCTCGTCGGCGACCCCACCTCCCAGGACCGCCACGAGCCGGCGGTTGTCCAGACTCCGGGCGATGCCCACCTGCAACAGTCCACCCGTCGACCGCCGGATCTGGCAGAGACCGGCGACCTTTCGGCCCCCGACGACGACCTCCCACGGTGAGAAGGTGCCGAAGCAGGCGGCCTTCGCGGCCGCTGTCGTAGGCGCGGGGCGCCCGCGCGCGTCGTCGGGGGTGAGGGCGTCCGCGTCGACTCCCACATCGCGTAGGCCGTCGCGCACGGCTTCTCCGATCCAGCGATACGCAACGACGACGTCGTCCGCGAGCAACGGGTGGCCGGACGGCAGCATCACGTCGAGCGAGAGAAGACCGGAGTCCCAGAGGACCGCGCCCCCGCCCGAGGCGCGCTGGTGGACGGTCAGTCGGGCGTCGCTGAGCGCCGCGGCGTCCAGTGCCGGATCGCGGGCGGACCGGCCGAGGATCAGCGCGGGCCGGGTGACGTCGGTCCAGAAGGAGATCGCGTCCTCGCCTCCGGCGTCCAGAACGGCCGGCCCGCGCGCGAGCGCCTCCGACGGGTTCACGGTCCGGTGAGACAGGCGCCGATGGGCGGGCACGCCCCGACCGCCGGTCAGGGGGAGAGGTAGGGGGCCACGCCCTCGCCCTGCTGGGCGGCGTGCATCACCAGCTCGGCGATCGTCGGGTGTGGGTGGATGATCTCGCCCAATTCACCGATCGTGAGCCCGTTGGAGATCGCCACCCCGACCTCGCTGATCATCTCGACCGCGTGCGTGCCCATGAGCGTTGCGCCGAGCAGTAGCTCGGTCTCGCCATCGAACACGAGCTGAACGAAACCGGACTCATCGCCTTCGGCGAGGGCCTTGCCGTTGCCGCCGTAGCGCGCCTGACCGCGCTTGGCCGCGTAGCCCGCCTCCTTGGCAGCGTCGGCACTCAGCCCGACGCTCGCGATCTCCGGGTGGGTGTAGATGCAGCTCGGGACGACAGTGCGATCCATCGGTAGGCGGTGCTCACCGAGCGCGTTGTCCGTGGCCCGATGGGCCTCCGCCTCGGCGAGGTGTGCGAGCTGGAGGCCGCCGATACAGTCGCCGACCGCGTAGATCTTCGGATTCGCGGTCTGGAGATAGTCGTCAACCACGACGAATCCTCGGTCGGTGACCTCGACCCCGGCCGTTTCCAGGCCGACGCTGCCCCCGGCTGAGCGGCGTCCGATCGACACCAGCAGTTTCTCCGCGGCGATCTCCGTGCCGTCAGCGAGGCGGGCGGTGATGCCGTCATCGCGGTAGTCGGTGATCTCCTCGAGGGAGACGTCCAGGTGGACGGTCACGCCGTCGCCCTCGAGAATGCGCTGGAACTGGCCCGCGATCCGCTTGTCGACGCCCGTGAGCAGCTGAGGAAGGATCTCGACGACGGTCACGTCGCAGCCCAGAGGCGCGAAGAGCGAGGCGAATTCACATCCGATCACGCCCCCGCCGAGCACGAGCATGCTCTCGGGGACCTCTTGGAGCTGGAGGACGTCGTCAGAAGTGAGAATCGCCGGATGATCCATGTCGAGCATGGGCAGCCCGGCGGGCGAGGTGCCGACCGCCACGAACAGGATGTCGTAGGGGTATTCCTGCTCTCCCACCACGACCACGTCGCCCTCGACGCGTCCGGTGTCGTAGATGACCTCGACGTTCTTCGCGCCCGCGACGCCTTCGACCTGGCTGCGGAGGGTGGAGACGATCTCGTCCTTGCGCTCCATCATCCGCGGGAAGTCGACTCCGACCTCCGGGATCACGAGGCCCCACTTCTCGGCCTCGCGCGCCTTGCGCAGGACCTCGGTGGCCGCGAGGAGGGCCTTCGTGGGGATGCATCCCCAGTTGAGGCACGTGCCGCCGACGTTGTCTCGCTCGATCATCGTGACCGAGGCGCCCAGCTGTGCTGCCCGGAAGGCGGCGACGTTACCGGCGGGCCCGCCGCCGAGGACCACGACCCGCGGCGCGCTCACGCGGATTCGGGCGGATCGATGCCCAGTGCGAAGTGTATGACACGCTCCTGCTCGACCTGATGAGCCTGCGCGTAGCCCTCGCTGGTGCTGGCCCGGCGCGGCCGCCCGGCGTACTGAAGGGCCAGGCCGTCGGGCAGTTGCAGGTTGATGCGGCGGGCCACGAACGACCAGGCGCCCATGTTCCGCGGCTCCTCCTGCGCCCACACGACCTCGCGCAGATTCGGGTAGGCCGCCACCAGGACCCGGACGGATTCCTCGGGGAAGGGGTAGAGCATCTCCAGCCGGCCCATGGCGACGTGGTCCATGTCCTGGCGAGCCTCGTGGTTGCCGATGTCGTGGCAGATTTTCCCGCTGCCCAGGATCAGGCGTGTGATCTCATCCTCGCGACCTGCGGCGCGCGGGTCGGCGAAGACGGCGGAGAATGAGCCCTCGGTCAGCTCCGACAGGGTCGAGGCGGCGCTGCGCTGGCGGAGCAGGCTCTTCGGCGTGAAGACGATGAGCGGTCGCATGGCGGCCGTCAGCGCCTGCTGGCGCAACAGGTGGAAGTAGTTGCCCGCCGTCGATGGATAGGCGACGCGGATGTTGTCCTCGCCGGCCGCCTGGAGAAAGCGCTCGATGCGCGCGGAGGAGTGCTCGGGTCCGTTCCCTTCGTAGCCGTGGGGGAGGAGCATCGTGAGTCGCGAGCGCTGGCCCCACTTGACCTGTCCGGAGGTGACGAACTGGTCGATGAGGGCTTGGGCGCCATTGGCGAAATCGCCGTACTGCGCCTCCCAGAGGACCAGCGCCTCCGGTGCCTCCGCGCTGTACCCGTACTCGAAACCAACCGCGGCGGCCTCGCTCAGCGGGCTGTTGTAGATCTCGATCCCGGCGGTCGCATCGGGCAGTTCTGCCATCGGCGTGTGGGTGGGGCCCGGGCCGGAGCGCCAGGTCTCATCGTCAGCCATGTCGTGCAGGACCATGTGCCGCTGGGAGAAGGTTCCCCTCTCGACGTCCTGGCCGGTCATGCGGATCGGCACGCCCTCGATAAGCAGCGATGCGAAGGCGAGCGCCTCGGCGTGGGCCCAGACGATAGCCGGCTCGGGATCCTCCATCGCCTCGCGGCGACGCTCCAGCTGGGGCCCCAGCTTCGGGTGGATCTCAAAGCCCTCGGGGACCGTCAGGAGCTCCTCGTTGAGGCGGTTCAGCGTATCGGCGTCGACCGCCGTCCTGATCGTGCCGCGGTCGGGCGGGACCGGCTCGTAGACCGGATCCTCGGGCTGCTCGTAGGTGCCATCGGCGACGGCCTTCTTGACCCGGGTGCGTGCCTCCGACAGCCGCTGTTCGGTGTGGCTGACGACCTCGTGCAGGCGATGGCGTGTAAGGGCTCCCTCGGAGATCAGCTTCTCGGCGTAGATCTTGGAGACCGGCTCGTGCTGCTTGATCGTCCGCGCCATCACCGGCTGGGTGTACGCGGGCTCGTCGAGTTCGTTGTGACCGAAGCGGCGGTAGCCGACGAGATCGATCAGCGCGTCCCGGCCGCTACGTTCACGCCAGGCCACCGCGAGCCGGATCGCGCTCATGCAGGCATCGATGTCGTCGGCGTTGACGTGGATGATCGGGAAGTCGAAGCCGCGGGCCAGGTCGCTCGCGTGGTGGGTCGAGCGGGCGTTGCTCGGCTCGGTCGTGAAGCCAATCTGGTTGTTGGCGATGATATGGATCGTTCCGCCGGTCGTGTAGCCCGGGAGATCCGCCAGGTTGAGCGTCTCGGCGACCACGCCCTGGCCCGGGAAGGCGGCGTCGCCGTGTACCAGCACGGGCACCGCCTTGCGGTGATCGAACAGGACCTCGCCCTGGTCGCGATCGGTCTGGCGGGCCCGGGTCTGGCCCGAGAGCACCGGGTTGACATGCTCCAGATGGCTGGGGTTCGCGGCGAGGTGAACACGGATCGCCCGCCCGTCGCGGGTGGTGTAGATGCCCTCCGCGCCGAGGTGGTACTTGACGTCCCCGGCGGTCTCGGGGACGCCGAAGTCGTTCTCATCGTAATCGAACTCCATGTGCCCCTCGAACTCGGCGAGGGCGGTATCGAGCGGCTGGCCGACCGTGTGGCTCATGACCGAGAGCCGCCCACGATGCGCCATCGCGATCATGATCTCCTCGGCTCCGGCCTCGGCGCAGAGGTCGATCACCTCGTCGATCATCGGCACCAGGGCGTCGATGCCCTCGATGGAGAAGGTCTTCTGGCCGAGGTAGGTGCGCCGCAGGAAGCGCTCGAAGGCGTCGACGTGGATGAGGCGCTCCAGCACCTCCATCCGGCGGAGTGTGGACTGTGGCTCGCGGAAGCGCCCGGACTCGATCGCCTCACGGAGCCAGACCCGGTCCTCGTGGTCGGCGATCTGCTCGATCTCGTAGGCGATGCTCCCGCAGTACGTCTCGCGCAGTCGGGGCAGGGCCTCGGCGAAGGTCTCGCCGGGAACGTAGACCCGCAGCGGCTCCGCCGGGATCGTCTGCATCCGCTCGGGCGTGAGGCCGAGGTTTCCCGGCTCGAGGGCCGGGTCGCCGATCGGTACGGCTCCGAGTGGGTCGAGTGAAGCGGCGAGGTGGCCGTGGGTCCGGTGGGCCTTGATCACGGACATGGCAGCGGAGATGGCGTCCACGAGATCGTCCGTGATCTCACCGGATTCGCCGGGCGAGACCGCGGCGACAGCGGCCGGCGCCGCCGCGACCCCCGACGGCTCGGGTAGCGTGATCGGGGCGGCCGGCGACAATCCGAGGGCCGAGCGGACCTCGGCGTAGAAGTCGTCACTTCCGGCCAGCAGCCCGTCGATCACTCCGAGGAAGGCACCGCTCTCCGCGCCCTGGATCACGCGGTGGTCGTAGGTGCTGGTGACCGTCATCACCTTGTCGATTGAGAGCGCGTCCGCGTCCGCCCGCTCGAATCCGGGCGGGCGGCTGATCGAACCGGTCGCGATGATCGTGCCCTGGCCGGGCATCAGGCGCGGCACGGACGCCACGGTGCCGAGGCCGCCGGGGTTCGTGAGCGTGACGCTGGCCCCACGCAGCTCGTCGGGCTTGATGCCGCCGTCGCGGGTCCGGGTCACGAGGTCGTTGAAGGCCTCGACGAATCCCTTGAAGTCCAGGCTGTCCGCGTTGCGGACGACCGGGACCAGCAGGGAGCGGCTCCCGTCCTTGCGCTCGACGTCGACGGCGAGGCCGAGGTGGACGCCGTCGCGTTCGATCTTCTGCGGGGTGTCGTCCTCGACGGTGTAACCGGTGCCCATGGACGGGTACTGGCCGACGGCCCGGATGACCGCCCAGGCGATGAGATGCGTGAACGACAGCTTGATGCCCGTCCCCGCGGCCGTGAGGTCGTTGTTGATGGCTTTGCGCTGGGCTTCCAGCACGCTCACGGCGAGCGTGCGGACGCTCGTCGCCGTCGGAATGGACAGGGAGTCGTCCATGTATCCGGCGAGGGCCTTGGCCGGTCCGCGGAGCGGCACCCGCTCCTCGCCGTCCATCTCCGGGATCTCGGGTGCGGGCCGTCCGCCACCGGAGCTGGTCAGATCGCCCCGCCGGATCATTCCTCCGGGTCCGGAGCCGGAGACCTTCGAGAGGTCGACCCCGCTCTTGAGCCCTTCGGACCGGGCCAGGGGTGAGATGGCCGGCCACTCCGGCACCGCGCCCGTCGGCGCCGTCGGCGCTGGAGCGGATGCCTTCTCCGCCGGGGCGTCGCCGGCCGGTGCGGCAGCCGGTGCGGATCCCGATCCGGGGCCCGTGGTGATCTCGCCGAGCGGCTCGGCCACCGAGAAGCTGTCACCGGCTCCCACCGCCTGGGAGGTAAGGGTGCCCGTCGCGGGCGACGGCACCTCAAGATCGACCTTGTCGGTGGAGATCTCGACGACGATGTCGCCGGCGTTGACCGCGCCGCCCACCTCGACCGCCCACTCGACGATCACGCCCTCGGTGATCGACTCCATTTCTTCGAGCTGGATCGGGACGATCTCGCCGGAGCCGGCGTCCTCGGTCGACGCCTCGGGGTCGGCGTCCGCGTCGCCGTCCGCCGCGGACTCGTCCCCCTCGGGATCGCCACCGTTCGCCGCGCCCTCGCCCAACCGGGCAAGGACCTGGCCGACCTCGATCGTCTCGCCCTCGGCGGCGAGGATCTCGTTGACCACGCCGGCTTCGGGGGCCGGAACCTCGACATCGACCTTGTCGGTCGTGACGTCGAGCAGCACATCCCCGACGGCGACGGCGTCTCCCACGGCGACGCGCCACTCGACGACGACACCTTCGGTCACCGAATCGCCCAAGTCGGGCAGAGGGACGTCGATCGATCCGTTGGTGGTCATCTTCCGCCGCCAACATTAGCGCGCGCGGGGTCGTTACACAGGGGCGCGCGTTGCGCGTTCCGGACTGCGAGAAACCGCCGGCTCTCGGGAGCGCCTCTTCAGCGGCGGAGCATGCCGAGAACATCGCGCAGCACCCGACGCTGAAGAGCCTTCCCCGAGCGACTCGACAGGTAGTCGCCGACCTGGCCCGCGAGATCGTCGTCCGAGCGGCGCGAGCGGGATCGCGAGCGCCCGGGTCTCGGCGCCGATGCCTTCGCGGCCTTCTCTCGCGCCGCCCGCTCGGCCTCCTGCTCGGCCCGGATACGGTCGCCCTCGAGGCGCGCGCTCAAGATCTCCTCGGCGCTTTCGCGGTCAAGGCGCTCACCGTATCGCGGCAGGAGGTCGGACCCTGAGACGATCGCGGCCCGCTCGGCATCAGTGATGGTCCCCATCCGAGACCGAGGCGGGTAGACGCGCGTGGCCGCGACCGGGGTCGGGACCCCCCGGGGGTCGAGGGCCGTCACCGCCGCCTCGCCGACGCCGAGCGACTGCAACACCTCAGCGAGGTCGTAGTGCTCGGTGATCGGGAACGTGTCGACGGCGGCCTTGAGCGCGCGGACATCGCGCTTGGTGAACGCGCGCACGGCGTGCTGCACCCGGTGACCCAGCTGGGACAGGACCTCGTCTGACAGGTCCGTCGGCAACTGCGTGACGAAGAACACGCCGACGCCCTTGGAGCGGATCAGGCGCACGGTCTGCGCCACGGCGTCCAGGAAGGCGTCGCTCGCGTCCTTGAAGAGCAGGTGGGCCTCGTCAAAGAAGAAGACCAGGGTCGGCCTGTCTGGGTCCCCGACCTCGGGCAGCTCCTCGAACATCTCTCCGAGCAGCCACATGAGGAAAGTCGAGAAGAGCGCCGGCTGCTGCGCGACCCCGTCGAGGTCCAGGAGGGAGATCACCCCGCGGCCGTCCGGCGTGTGCCGCATGAGATCGCTCACCGCAAATGCGGGCTCGCCGAAGAAGATGTCGCCGCCCTCGGCCTCCAGCTGCGAGGCCTTGCGCTGGATCACTCCAACGGTCGCCTTGGAGACCCCGCCGATGCTGCCGAGGTCTTCCTTGCCGGGGCCGACCAACCAGGCGAGCGCGGCACGCAGATCCTCGAGGTCGATGAGCGGGAGGCCATTCTCCTCGCAGAAGCGGAAGACGAGAGCCAGGCTGGACTCCTGGGTCTCGTTGAGGTCGAGGACCTTGCTCAGGAGGACGGGGCCGAAGCCCGCGATGCTCGCCCGCACGGGAACTCCGCGGTCGCTCTCGTCGAGCACGAGGGGCTCGATCGGAAAGGCGGTCGCCTCCCAGGCCGTCCGCAGACCGTCGCGTCGCTCGATGACGGGCTCCGAGAGTTCACCCGGGGCGGCGAGGCCCGCGACGTCACCCTTCATGTCCGCGGCGAAGACCGGCACCCCCGCATCGGACAGGGCCTCGGCGAGCAGTTGGAGCGTCTTGGTCTTGCCCGTTCCGGTCGCGCCGGCGATCAGTCCGTGACGGTTGAACAGCGACAGGGGGATGCCGACCTCGATCTCGGTCAGCGGATCGCCGTCGGTCGGGAACGGCCGCCCGATGCCCACGACGGGCCCCTCGAACCCGTAGCCCTCGCTCATCTCGCCCGCGAAGTCGGGCTCCGTTGTGTCCTTGGCCATTGATCCCTCCCGTCGGACCGCTGATGCTATCCCGGCTGCGCAGCGGGGACTGGACGACCGGCGGGTGACAGGTCCCGTCGCACCGACCACAATGCCCCTGTTCTCGGAAATGGCAGGGAGGCCGTCCACCGATGATTCGAATCTGCGTCGCGTTGCTCGTTGCCTGTGCGGTGCCCGCCGCGGCCGGGGCTGCTTCCGAGTCGCGCGCGGCGGCGGATGAGCCCGTGGTGGTCATCGGGGCGCCTCGTGGGAGCCAGGATCTCCGCGTCCAGGTCATCGCACCCCGGCACCCGCGGGCCGGCGGTCGTCTGGCCCTGCAGGTCATCGTGACCAACCCTTCCGATGTCCCGATGTCCGGCGTGCGCATGCGTCTGCGGCTCCCGCTCGGCCTCCGGCCCCGGACCTACCCCGGCGGCCGCCGCCGTGGCCGGACCATCATCTGGAGCATCCGCCACATCGCCCCGGGGCGGTCCCGAATCCGCACGGTGCGCGGGACGCTCTCGTCACGGGCACGCTCGCGCCGCTGCGCAGTCGTCCGCGCGCGCGGTCCGAACCGGGCGTCAGCCCGGCGCTGCATGCTGCCGCGATCAGTCCAGACGCGCCAGTAGGGCTTCTGCCAGGCGGTCCCCGGCGAACGGTTCGTGTCGGAAGAAGAGCTGGGGTTCGACGAGCTCGAGTTCGTTGAGGACGAGGTCACCCGTGAGGTCGCGGAGGAAGTCGACCCGGGCGTACAGCAGGTCGGTCCGCAGTATCCCTTGGGCTGCCGTGGCGATGTCCCGTGCCAGCAGGCGGCACCGCGCGTCGGTCGGCCAGGGCTCGTCGCGCGCGCCGAAGTCGTCCTGGACCCGGTAGTCGCCGGGAACCGGGATCTTCCGCACGCCATGGGTGATCTGCCCGTCCACCATGATGACCGAGAGCTCACCCTCGGTCTCGACTGCGGGGAGGTACTGCTGGACGATCATGTCCTCCTCGGCCAGCCAGGCGTCCAGCTGGGCCTGTCCGGACACGACATCGGCCCTCCCGAGGCGCAGGGTGCGCCGCGCCGTCGCCCCGACCATGGGCTTCACGAGGGCGGACTCCCAGTCGCGATCGCGCAGCAGCGTCGCGAGATCCACCGAGGCGCCACGGTCGAGCCAGACCGATTGTGCCAGCGGCACTCCTGCCGCTTCGAGCGCTCGGAGGTAACTCTTGTGCGTGTTCCAGGCGATGACCTGGGGCGGGTGGAAGATCCGGGTCTGCGCGGCGACGCGCCGGGCCCACTCCAGATACTCCTCGCGGCGCTCCATGTAGTCCCAGGTCGTTCGGACCAGGCAGGCGGCGAACCGGCGCCAGTCGGTGCGCGCATCCCAGGCGGGCTCCTCCACCGTGACCCCGCGGGAGCGGAGCGCCGCCCGCAGCGGCTCCTCGTCGTCCGGTACCGGCGGGAAGGGATCGCAGCTGGCCAGCGCGATGCGCCGCCCCGGGACGGTCATTGCGGAGCTAGCCTCCGCCCGGATCGAGAAGATCAACCGCGGTGATCGACCCGTCGCGGAAGTTGTCGCCGGTCAGCCCGGAGCTGATGGCGACGCGCAGATCATTCGTCCGCCGGACGGCCGCCTGGGCGATCTTCTGGTTGATGGCGAGCTGGGCGACGTCGAGACGCACGCCCGCCCTGGCGGGCTCGCGGGCGTCCACCCTCGTCACCGAGGCCGCCGGCGGGTCGTTCACCGCGACGGCGGCCGTGACGGTGATGTTGGTGGCGAGCCGATCTCCCGCGAGGGAGCGGTCGCGGATGTCTCCTCCGGTGAGGTCGCCGAGACGCGCACTGAGGGCGTTCGCGCGGCGGACGGCCGCCTGGTAGATCCGCTGATTGATCAGCAACTGGCGCGCGGTCAACGTCACCGCCCCGGGCCTGCCGGACCGCCGCGGTGCGATCTCCAACGGCCGTGGCGCCGGCCGGGGCCCGATCTCACGATTGTCCGGCCCGAGGGCGATGCCGTCGCCGAGGTCGGACTCCCCGACCGCTCCGGCGCAGACATCCGACGACACGACGCCGGCGTCGATCCACGCCTGGATGGCGTTGGCCCGCCGGACCGCCGCCTGGCCGATGCGTTGGTTGATGGCGAGCTGCCCTGCGGTCAGCCGCACGGTGCCACCGCCGCCCCCGCTGCTGATCTCGAGCGCCGGCGCGCAGGCGGGCGGCAGCGGCTCGCGTGGCCCGCCCGGCTGCCCGACGGCGACCTGGATCAGCTGCGAGAAGACGCCGGTCTGGCCCTCCGCTGC
Organism: Actinomycetes bacterium; assembly: GCA_024639225.1. GTDB lineage: Bacteria > Actinomycetota > Thermoleophilia > Miltoncostaeales > Miltoncostaeaceae > JAHEIS01. The sequence goes on from JAHEIS010000031.1 coordinate 20,801, forward strand.
ACCGAGCGCGCCATGCCAGGCGACGACGAAGCGACCGTCGGCGCGGCCGGCGACCGTTGCCGGAGACTCGGCCGGGAAGTCGCTCCCGTCGGTCGCGGCGTGACGCGAGATGCGGACTTCCTCCGCGGGGCCACCCGTGAGATCGGCCGCCACACTCCGACCCACCACCTCGACCTCGCCCGGCAGCAGCGCCGGCGCGTCGTCGTTTCCGGACCAGCTCAGGAGATAGCCGCCCACCGCGTCCTGCCACCCCAAGGCCGGCGTCCGGGCGGCGAACGAACCGTCGCCGTCCGGGCCCGCCTGCGACAGCCGGACGTCCGGCCCGATCTCCGCTCCGACGGCGCTGAGGCGCTGACCGAAGATCTCGAGGTGATCGTCCCCCAGCCCGGGGCCGTCGTCGTCGCCGCTCCAGACAACCAGGAACTCGTCGTCGACAGGGTTGGCCGCGACCGCCGGGTGGGTGGCGTCAAACGCGGAGGATGCGTCCGGTCCCATATGGGAGACCCGGACATCGGCACCGATCTCGGCCCCCGAGGTGTCGACCCGTTGGGCGAAGATCTCCATCCCGTTGTTGGTCAGCCCGGGGGAGTCGTCATCCCCCTCCCAGACCACGAGGAACTGATCACCTGCGGGACTCCAGGCCACGTCCGGGCGCATCGCGTCGTAGTCCGGGTCGCCGTCGGCCCCCATGTCGGACAGGCGGACCGCGGTGCCGACGGGCGCGAGGATCTCGCCCAGGACCTGGCCGTAGATCTCGAACTCGCCGTTGGCGAGGCCGGCGGAGTCATCGTCGCCCCACCACGTGACGAGGTAGCGGCCCGCGGTCTGGCTCCACGCGACGGCCGGTGTCAGCGCGCCGAGCGCGGCGTTGCCATCGGTGCCCATGGTGCTCACGCGGACGGCGGCGCCCACCGGAACCCCGGTCGGGGCGATTCTCCGGGCCCAGATCTCGAACTCGTTGTCGACCATCGGGGCGATACCCGGATCGGCGCGCCACACCAGCAGGTACTCGTCGGCGACGGCGTTGTAGACGACATCGGGCTCGGCTGCTTCGGCGGCATTGTCGCCGGCCACGCCGGTCGTCGTCAGCGGAACGGCCTCCGTCCGGGGTTCGCCGGATCCGTCGAGGAGGCGACCCATGATCTCCCGGCCACCCTCGGGCGAGTCGGCCTCCCAGACGACGAGCACGTCGTCATTGCGGGTCCGTGCGGCAAGGCTGGCGTTGCGGGGTGCGCCGGCGCCCGCGATGCTCGCGGCGCGCTCTGCGGC
>JAHEIS010000127.1 GCA_024639225.1 Actinomycetes bacterium
CGCGATCGTGCTGATCGTCTTCTACGTCATCGAGGGTGACAGCGGAGACAACGCGTACGGCCCCGACCCGAAGGCGACCCCCGCGGGCGCCGCCTGATTCGCTTCAGACCACCCGCCCTGATGCACGGCGGGTGGAGCCCCGGCTACCGGCAGAGCGGCCCCACATAGGACCGGAGGCTCGCGTAGGCGAGGGCCAGATCCTCATCGTTCGCCGGGCTCGATATCCGCTCGAGGGCGTCCGCGACTCCCGGCGGCGGACCGTTGAGAAGGTTGCGGAGCGCCGAGGTCTCGGCCGCCGGCGCGAAGTTCTCCCCGTCGACGGGGCCATCCTCGTAATCGAGGACGCGGGCGTAGGACGCGCACAGCTCCGCGCGTCCCGCGACCTCCTGCTCGGGCGACCGGGTCAGAAAGCGCGAGTTCACGTAGCCGTCCACACCGTCACCGACCGGATAGACACGCCACCAGACCGAGCCGTCGGCGAGCGCCAGGCAGTCGGCGGGGTCGCTCGTCGTGATCACCGCCGTGCCACCGGGAAAGACACCGATCTGGGGCCTGTCGATCCCCGCGTCGGCGTGGATGACCAGACCACCGTCAGGATCGTCGGCCGGAAGCTCGACCACGGTGTAGTCGTTGCCGTTGGGACCCTCATTTTCCGTGCAGACCTCTCCCGATTCCGCAGCCGACGGTTCCGGTGCGGACGACGACGGCGGCTCAGCGGCGGTGCTCGTGGTCGGCTCCGCGGCGAGCTCGGCCGCGTCCGGCTCGTCAGAGCCGCAGGCGCTCACGAGCAGGAGCGCACCGATGATCGTCAGCAGAACGCTCAGACGGAAAGTCATGGATACCCCGGGTCAAACCGGGCAAGAAACGAAGGACGGCTGATCAGGGCCCGGCGTCCGGGAGTCTAGGGCGCGGAGGCCAAGCGCCATCAGCGGCCGCCGGCACGACGCCCGCCTGCTCCCCGTCGTCGGTATGGGTCACCCGTTCGCTCGTCCAGAGGGCGCTGTAACGTTTCAGGGCTTCGGCCAACGGGACGCGCCCTGGCGTGAGGCCGCATCGGAAGAATAGGCGACGGGGCCCGTCATTCTCGTTTCGAATCGCTACTTTCGACGGGTGTCAGGGTTGCGACATCGGGGCGTATCTTCCCCGCTATCCGGCATATCGCGAGGGCCTTCGGGCCCCGCGGGCCGGCGTCGCGACGTTCTGATGGGCGCGCGGCGACTGCCATCCACTGAGGGGAAGACATGACGCCGAGCATGCGGGCGATCGGACTGGGAGCAGTCGCGACAATTGCGGCTATCGCCATCGCGGCGTTCGCCGTGGGCTGCGACAACGACGATCCCGAGCCGGTGGCGAACGCGCCGGAGACCGCGGCCGAGGCCACGCCGACGGAGAACGCCGCCGATGTCCCCGCCGCGACCGACGAGGGGTGCATGATCGCGGTCGACAGCGTGACCTTCGCGCTCGATCCGCGGGTCTCCCTCGCCTTCATGAGCCAGGGGCTCGACTTCACGACGATCAGCCCGGCGAAGACGATCACGACCGGCCAGCTGATCGCGCCCCGGATCCACGCGGCCCGGGACGTGACCTGTGACCTGAGCGACGGCTATGTCGGCATGCGTGGCGGCTTCAGCGTCGCCAACGAGCGCGCACGCGTGGAGTTCCGCCGGTTTCGGCTGAGCATCGACGAGCGCGAGATGCTCGCTTTCCTGAAGTCGACGGGCAACGCCGGGCTGGCGGCCATCGAGGTCGATGTCGACGAGGCCCAGTTCACCGAGCAGGGCTCACTCATCAGCGCCGTCGTTCCGATGACCCTCGACAGCGGGGCCGCCGTCGCCATGAACGCCGCTCTCGGAACCGACTTCCCCGCGGATGAGATCGAGCTCGGCACCGTCACCATCTCCGGTAGCCGCAGCAGCTCCGACGTCGCGACCTCCTGACCCATGGGACTACGTGACCGACTCGCCCGCACGGACGACAAGATCATCGCCGGGGCGATCGCCTTCTCGCTGGCCTGCGGCGGCGTCGCCCTCGGGGCCTGGATCTCCGGGATGAACGACGACGGTTCAGCCAACGCCTCGCCCGCGTCCGCGGAGGCGCCAGAAGCATCCCCGGGACCGCGGCCCGAGCCCACGACGACGCCGAGTAGCGCGGGCGATGACTGCTTCATCGACGTCAACTCGGTGATCGTGGCGCTGGACACCACGACCGCAGCGGAACTGCCCGAAAACGGTCTGACCTTCTCGGAGGTGGCCCCGAGCCAGATCCTGAGCGAGGGGCGTTCGGTCGCGCCGGAGATCGCCTCCTCCACGGGCGTCCGTTGCGACCTGCGCGCCGGCGTCGTCGAGATGCGCGGCGGGTTCCGGTTTGCGAGTGACGCCGGATCCATCAACTTCGATCGGCTCCGGATCGAGCTCGCCGAGGGCGAGATATACGCGGCGCTCGACGGGTCGGGGACGGGTGAGTTCGAAGCCATCGACATCGAGCTCAACGACGTCCAGTTCGCCGAGCGCGGCGCCATCTCCACGGCCGTTGCCCCGATGGTCCTCGACGCCGACGCCGCCGTGGCGCTCAACGCCGCCCTCGGCACGGACTTCCTCGGCGACGTCATCCAGCTGGGGACCGTCTCGATCACCGGTAACCGCTCCGACGCCGGGCTACCGGCCCCCTAGCCTCGAGCCCCCTGGCGCCACCTCCGGGCGGCGCACCGGATGAGGTTGCCCAGCCTCATCCGGGCCCGTTGTCGAGCCCGATGATGTTCCCGTCGGGGTCGGCGAACCACACCATCTTGTGGGTGCCGAACGCATGCACGCCGTGCTCGTCGGCCTCCATCCCCTCGTAACGCTCGAACTCAACGCCGTTGGCGCGAAGCTCAGCCGTCAGCTCATCGAAGTCGGGCACGCTCCAGCTCGCCACCGTCGCACGACCGCTGCCGGCGTGCTTGGAGACGTAGACCTGCAGACGGCTGCCTGATCCGCAGGGGTAGATGCGCAGTGCGGCACCGGTGGAGCCCTCGGCGAGCGGCGTGAGACCGAGCTTGCCCTCATAGAACTCCGCTGCACGCCCGATGTCGGAAACGGCGATGGTCGCCCGCACCCCCGCGTCGCTCAGAGACACACCGTGCTCCTCATCCTCAGCCGCCGATCGGCGGCAGTTCAGTCCGGGTGCCGAGATCGGCCCCGGCCGTCCGGCCGCGGGATATTCGCATGAAACCATGCGGATGGATGAACGCCCGGTGCGCTCACATCGGTGAGGCGGGCCATCTCGCCGCCCGTGAGGTTCAGCTCCGCCGACGCCAGGTTGGCGCGGAGCTGCTCAGCGGTGCGGACGAGAGGATCACCGACGTCGCGCACGGGCGCTGCCCGAGCACGCCGGTGCGTGCGCGGCGCTCGTCCTTGGGGGTGTCCTGGCGGCGCCGGTGATACGCGCACTGGCCCTGTGGCCATGCCATCGCTCGATCGGCCTCGCGCGCCGAAGTCGACCAACCGTTTCGTGAGATCCGGCTGGGCGCCGACGGCTGACGCTGGGGGGGAAGTCGCGACGGAGAACCCCTCCGAGGGTTCGAAGCGCGATGGGGTGAGGGTCGCACCGCCCGCATATGACTGCGCGGTTCCACTAGGCCCCGACCTAGGCGGCCATGGCCTCCTCGACCCGCCGCGCGGCCTCGATGGGAGCGCTGGCGAGGAGCTGCGCCCCCGTGCGCTCGGCAAGATCCGCCGTCGCGCCGGGACCGGCAACGGCCACCTCGTGCGCACGGGCGAGCGCCTTGATCTCGTCGAGCTCCTTGCGGAAACGGCGATGGTCCATCGATGAGATCACAATCAGGGCAGGCTCGAGGGCGCCGGCGGCCTCGGCGAGCGTCGAGATCGGCGTGTTGGCGCCCAGGAGCGTGATCCGCCAACCCCGTTCCCTCAGCGCGATCCCGAAGCACACCAGGCCGAGGTCGTGGTACTCGCCCGGCGGGTTGGCAAGTAGGGCGAGGGGCCCCGACCCGGTGCCCCAGCTGCGGGCGATGCCGAGCAGCCGCCCACGAATGAGTGCGGTCGCGAAGTGCTCCTGCGCGATCGAAACCTCGCCGGCCTCCCAGAGCGCACCGAGGTTGTAGAGAAACGGCATGACCAGATCGCCGATCACGGTCTCCAGGGTGAACCGCTCGAGTGCGCGGTCGAGAACCTGATTCGCGTCGACCTCATCAAAGGCGATCGAGGCGCGCGTCAGCTCGTCGAGCATGGTCGGCAGGTTGGGTCCGGACGGCGTCGCGAGGTCATTCAGCCCGTCGAGCACGAGGCGCGCCGCACCGGCGGCGGAGAAGCCCTCGCCGAGGTAGCGGTTCATCTCCTTCACGCGGCGCTCGTCCTCGGCCGAGTAGATCCTGGACCCGCCGGGTGTGCGCTTCGGCGCGAGGACCCCGTAGCGGCGCTCCCACATGCGGAGCAGCTCCGGGCTCACACCGGTTCTCGTGCTCAGGTCTCCGATCTTCAGGGCGGTGCCTCCGGGGACGGACCGACGAACGCGTCGACGGATGCGGTGTTCAGATTCTCTGAATGGACGGCCTCATCTGAGACGACGTAACGCCCTCAAGGTGGGCGCTTTTAGGCGCAAGACTCTACAGTTGTTTTAGATTATGGAAAGCCACGACTCGGAAAAACCGTCACCAGCCCAGGCCGCGGTCGGCGCCGTGCAGCCGTTGGGCAGGGTCCTCCTCACCGGCGCTACCGGCTACGTCGGGGGCAGGCTCGTCGGGCCGCTTGAGAGCAGGGGCGTCCCCCTGCGCTGTCTGACACGCCGGCCGGAGGCGCTTTCCTCCCGGGTGGCGGAGACGACCGAGGTCGTGGGCGGCGACGTGAATGACGACGCCGATCTCGCCATGGCACTGGACGGGGTCGACTGCGCCATCTATCTGGTGCATTCCATGGCGGCCGGCCACGACTATCGAGCGGCAGATCGCCGTGCGGCTCTCGCCTTCGGCGCTGCGGCTCGCCAGGCCGGTGTCCGTCGGATCATCTACCTCGGCGGCCTCGGCGCTGGGCCCGACCTCTCAGAGCATCTTGCGAGCCGCCACGAGGTCGGTGCCGCCCTCCGCGCCGGCGGCGTGCCGACGATTGAGTTTCGCGCCTCGGTGATCCTCGGATCGGGAAGCCTCTCCTGGGAGATGGTGCGGGCGCTGACCGACCGGCTGCCTGTGATGGTCACCCCCCGCTGGGTGAGCACCCCCACCCAGCCGATCGCAATCGAGGACGTCATCGACTATCTGCTGGCGGCCGTCTCCGCCCCCGCCGAGGTGGAGGGGGTCTTCGAGATCGGAGGGGCCGAGCCAGTCAGCTACGGCGAAATCATGCGGGAGTATGCGCGGCAACGGCGACTCCGCCGATACATGATCCCCGTGCCGGTGCTCACTCCGTACCTGTCAGGACTCTGGCTCGGCTTGGTGACCCCGATCTACGCTCGAGTGGGCAGAGAGCTCGTCGAGGGGCTGCGCAACTCGACCATCGTGCTGGACAACCGGGCCCTCCGCACTTTCTCGGTCCGCCCGCGCGGGCTCGAAGATGCAATTTCGCGGGCCTTGGTCAACGAGGACCGGGAGTTCGCCGAGACGCGTTGGTCGGATGCGGTGTCGTCTGGTGAGGCCCCGCGCTCGTGGGGCGGCGTCCGGTTCGGCAATCGCCTCGTCGACGCGCGGAGCACCTTCGTCGCCGTCCCTCCCGAGCGGGCCTTTGCACCGATTCGCCGAATCGGGGGTCGGAACGGCTGGTACTACGCCAACTCGCTCTGGCGCCTGCGTGGCCTGATCGACCTGGCGTTCCGCGGCCCCGGCCTTCGGCGGGGCCGGCGCGACCCGGAGCATCTCCAGGTGGGCGACGCGGTCGACTCGTGGCGCGTCGAGGCGTATGAGCCGGGACACCTGCTCAGGCTCCGGTCGGAGATGAAACTCCCCGGCCGGGGATGGCTCCAGTTCGAGGTGACTCCCGAGGCCGCCGGCTCCCGGGTGAGCCAGACGGCCATCTTCGATCCGGTCGGAGCCTTTGCGCTGGTCTACTGGTACGGGCTCTGGCCGTTTCACGACCGCAT
>JAHEIS010000128.1 GCA_024639225.1 Actinomycetes bacterium
GGACAGGGCCTGGCGGGGCACCGCGACGGGGCGGACCTTGTCGCCCTTGCCGCGCACGATCAGGTGAGGATCGGTCGGGTCGTCGAGCATGCACCCTGACAGGTCGAGGCCCGCGAGCTCCGATGCTCGCAGGCCGCAGCCATAGAGCACCTCGACCAGAGCCGCGTCCCGGGCGCCGAGCGGTCCGGGGCGGGCCGCGGCCTCGCACAGCCGGCGCATCGCCGATGCCGTCAGCGACACGGTCTCGCGAGCCACGCGGTCCTGCCCCGCCGCCGCGGACGGCAGGGCGAGATCCTTCACCGGGTTCTCCAACCCGAAGATCCGCGCCCACCAGCGACAGAAGGCCCGTACACCGGCGACTCGGCGACGGCGACTCGCGGGGCGACCGGTGAGGGAGGCTCGCCACTCCTCCCACCAGGACCCGTCGATCGCCGACAGCGCCCCGGCGGCCTCCCGGGCCGGAGCGCTCTCGGCCACCGCGAACGCCGGGGGAAGATCGCCCTCCGGGCGCGCGATGTCCAGCGCCTCACCGAGGGCGGCCAGATCACGGGCGTACGCGGCCCGGGTGTGGGGGCTTTCGCGCCCCGAGAGAAAGGCGTCAACCAGAGTCCAGTAGCCGATCGGGGTGGGTGCGGTCATCCGCGCGGGTGCCCCTTGCGCAGTGCGTCCTGCATGCGCCGCGTCGTGACGCCGGTGTAGCGCTGGGTCGTGTCGATGCTGGAGTGGCCGAGAACCTCCTGGACGACGCGCAGGTGAGCGCCACCTTCGCCGTCGGGCCCCTCGAGGAGATGCGTCCCGGTCGCGTGGCGCAGCAGGTGGGGCCCACCGGCGCGACCGATGCGCGCGAGTGCGGACGCGACAACGCGATAGACGGAGCTGCCGTCGAGTGGCCGCCCGGATCGCGAGACGAAGACCGGCGCCTCCGCGGCCGAAAGGCCGGCGGTCGGCGTGTCGCGAACCAGGACCGGCCGGCCTTCGGCGAGCCACGCCGACAGCCCCGCGACGGCGGGTTCGGTCAGAGGCACGGTCCGGGCCCGGTCACCCTTGCCCACGATCCGGATGCTCTCGTTGTCGAAATCGATGCCCGCGAGGACGAGATCACACGCCTCCTGGCGACGAAGTCCACTGCCGTACAGGACCTCGATGAGGGCCTGATCACGCAGGTCCAACGCCGCTCCCGCCGCCCCGGTCCGGGGCGCGCGGGGGGCGTCCAGTAGCCGGCCGGCATCCTGCTGGGACAGACGCGGAACCGGGGGGGCGCTGACGCGCGGAGCGTCGATCAGATCCGCCGGGGACCGGTTCGGTGGGAAATGCGGGGCGAGCCAGTGGCGCGCGGCGGTCAGTGCGCGGGAGCGGGTGGCCTTCGACCACCCCTGCTCGCGGAGCGCTGCCTCGAGCGCCGCCGACGAGACCTGGTCCGGGCCGCCCACCCCGGCGTCCTCGAGCCAGTCGGCGAGCAGACGGGCGTCCTTGAGGTACGCCCGGCGGGTCGACGCCGCCAGCGGCCGCCCGCCCACACCGCCCCGTTCGAGACGGTCAGCGAGGTCGATCAGCGATGCCGAGAACGTGGTGGCCACCGAAAACCCTTCTCCCCGCCGGGGGAGAAACCCTTCCGGACCGGCGCTCAGGGGGTCAGTTCGCCCTCCAGCGAGAACTCCGCGATGCCGGCCCGGTAGCGGTTCGCGCCGGTGATCTCGGGGTCCTCGACGAGCTCGGTGACCCACAGCACGTACTCGGTCGCCGGCGGGTGATCGGCGACGCGGAACTCCACGGTGTCCGTGCCGGTCTGCCCCTCGGCGAGGGCAGGCCGGGTCCCATCCGCGCTGCGCGGGCCGCGGAGTTCGATCCGGGCGCCGGGCAGCGGGCTCGTAATGCGCAGACGGCCGGCACGCACCGGCTCCCCGAAGCTCACGAGCAGGCCGACCCCGCTCTTGAGGCCGCCCAGGCCGGGGGTCGCATAGCTCGACGTGAACCAGGCGGTGGTGGGATCGCCGTCACTGGCCAGGGGGACGATGTCGTCGCGCTCGATGCCGTCGTTGCCCTCCGGGTCGTAGGCGCTGACCGTCCCGGGGCGGAGATCGGCCGCGGATGCCGCGCCGCCGGGGCCGGGAAGACCGCCGTCGGTCAGCAGGGCCACGCCTGCGACGGCCAGGCTCACCGCTCCGAGCACGAGCAGGGCGCTGCCCAGACGCGGGCGGCGTGGCGCCGTATGACGTGCGGGTCGCGGAGCGGGTTCCGCGCTGACCTGGGGCAGGACCATCGTCTTCTGGGGTGAGTCCCGCAGCCGGAGAGCGGTCGCCATCTCGCCGCCGTCCGCGTAGCGCTGGTCGGGGTCCTTGGCCGTCGCCCGGCCCAACAGAGCGACGAGGTCCTCCGGGACCGCGGGCGAGATGTCGCGCGGATCCGGCAGTGGCTCGTTCACGTGACACATGGCCACTGCGACCCAGCTGTCGGCGACGTAGGGCACGCGTCCGGTGAGGCACTCGTAGAGGACGATGCCCAGCGAGTAGACGTCGGCGGCCGGGCCCACGGCCTCGCCGCGTGCCGCCTCGGGTGCGATGTAGTCACCGCTGCCGACGAGCGAGCCCGTGCCCGTGAGGCCTTCGCCGAGCCCGGCCTCGAGCAGACGAGCGACGCCGAAATCGGCGAGCTTGGCGATCCCCCCGTCTCCCACCAGCACGTTCCGGGCCTTGATGTCACGGTGGACGACCCCCGCGGCGTGGGCCTCGGAGAGACCCTCGGCAATCTGGGCGCAGAGTTCGACGGCGTCCGCCGCGGGCATCGGTCCGCTCCGGCGGAGGCGGTCCCGGAGGGTCTCGCCCTCGATCAGCTCCATGACGAGCCACGGTCCGCGCTCGTCCTCGCCGCGGTCGAACAGCCGCACGAGGTTGGGGTGGCTCAGACGGGCGAGCGTGTCGGCCTCGCGCCGGAAGCGGTCGGCGCCGTCCGCCTCGGATCCGAGCCCTGAATGCAGGCGCTTCACGGCGACGGGTCGGTCGAGAACCTCGTCCTGACCCCGCCAGACGCTCGCCATTCCGCCACGGCCGATCAGCTCGCCGATGCGGTATCGGCCCGCGAGGAACTCGCCGCCGCTCATCTCTGCCACTCCGCCTGCGGCGCGTCCACGCGGCGATCATAGACCGGCTTCACCCCATGGACACAATCGGACAGGCACGTGCCGAAGACGGCAGCTATCCTCGCCGCGTCATGGCAGCCCAGCGCACGGTGCTCATCGTCGAAGACGATGACGCCATCGCCGAGTCCATGAGCTACCACCTCGAGAAGGCGGGGCTGCGGACCCTGACGGCCGGCGACGGAGCACGGGGCCTGCGGATGTACCGGGCCCACCGCCCGGATCTGGTCGTGCTCGATCTGATGCTGCCGGGAATCGACGGCTGGCGGTTCACCGAGGAGGTGCGATCCGAGGATCCCCGCGTCCCGATCATCGTCTGCAGCGCCCGCACCAGCGAGTTCGACCGCGTCCACGGCCTCGAGATCGGCGCGGACGACTACGTCACCAAGCCGTTTTCCATGCGCGAGCTGGTGGCCCGCATCCAGGCCCATCTGCGCCGCCTCGACGCAGATCGCGGTGTGGAGCCGACCGCGATCGAGGTCGGCGAGCTGCGGATCGATCCCGTCCAGGTACAAGCCTACGGCGCCGGTGTCAGCGCCGAGCTGACCCCGCGGGAGTTCCAGGTCCTCCTGGCCCTGGCCCGGGCGCGCGACAAACCCGTCCCGCGCGAACGTCTCTACCGCGAGGTCTGGGGTTACGAGATGGCGCACGGCGACCGCTCGGTCGATGTCTTCGTCCGCAAGGTCCGCCGCAAATTGGACGCCGTGCTGCCGGAGACGACGGTCATCCAGACCCACTACGGCGTCGGTTACCGCTTCGCTCCGGAGTCAGCGGCGGGCCATACCGAGGCCTGAGATTCCACCGCCCCGACGATGTCGACCCGGAGGTCGATGACGTCGCTTTCCAGGATCGCCGGAGCGATCGGCCGTGCGGGGTTGAACGAACCACTGGTGATGCTGCCGAACGTTCCACGGCCTCTGCCGGCAAGCGGGTTGCGAGTGAAGGATTCACTGTGCCCCCTTTCTCCTGGGTTGGATGATGGGGAACGACGCTTGGGGAGTTGACGCGCCTGAGCGGACGCGGCGTCACGAGCCCTGACCCGGAGATCGGACTGAGAGCATCAATGGGGACGGCAGAATGTCTCTCTTGAGGGCTGGGTGACGAGTCGGCTACGATCCCCCGGCGTCAAACGCGGGGGGATGCCCGAGCGGCCAAAGGGAGCGGACTGTAAATCCGCCGGCTCAGCCTACGAAGGTTCGAATCCTTCTCCCCCCATGGGCCGGCGTTCTATGCTCCGGCCGCGCGCCCAGTTAGCTCAGTGGCAGAGCACCTCCATGGTAAGGAGGGGGTCCGGGGTTCGAATCCCCGACTGGGCTTCGACCTCACGTTGAAGGGAACCCGATGTCGTCGGAGAGAAGCGCTCCGGATGGCTTCAGCGAGTCCGCCAAGGACTACGACGCCGCCGTCCGCCACAACATCGCCGGCTCTGAACGGCTCGTGATGTCCCTGCCCGCGGGCGACTGGTCCCGGGTGCTCGACGTCGGGTGCGGGACGGGATTCTCGGCAGCGGCGATGCTGCGCCGCTTCCCCGTCGAGAGCCTCGTCGGTGTCGATCCCGCGGAGGGCATGCTGGAGGTCTTCACCGAGAAGCTCGCCGAATTCCCGGAGGTCGACATCTCGCTCCGGGCGGAAGACGTGATGGAGATGGGCGTCGATGCGGACTCCTTCGACGCGGTGATCTCCGCGATGGCGCTCCACTGGTTTCCGGACAAGCCGGGGGCGATCGTCGCGATGGCCCGGCCCCTCCGCCCCGGCGGCGTGATGGGAATCCTGACCGCGGGGAGCGGCGGCGAGGAAGCCTGGCAGCGAGTACTCGTGGCGGCCGGCGCGGCGCCGGAGTGGACCGGATGGTTTGACCAGAACCATCGCGACGTGGATGAGATCGCCGACGATCTGCGGGCGGCGGGGCTTGAACCACTCGACGTCTGGATGGAGCGTCGGCGGCGGGTGACGCCACCGGATGAGTTCATGGCGCGTACCCGCGCGGTTGCCGCCCATCTTCTGGGGAACCCGCCAGGTGGCTTCAGCGAGGTCGATCAGCGCATAGAAGCGGGCCTCCATGCGGCGTCCGGCCCGGACGGCTTCGAATACGACTACTGCAAGCTGTACGCCGTCGCGACCAAGCGCGATGGCTGACACCTCGATCGTCGAGCCCGGCGGTCCGCCCGAGCCGAGAGATCTGCGTTCCGGAAACCCGCGGCCGGCCACCGGGACATCGGACCGGGGCGCAGGATCCTGGACTGGCGCTCGGCGCGGAGGTGGGTAGAATCCGACGCCGCTTTCGGTGACCGCGGTCGCCGGGGCCCGGGCGGAGTAGCTCAGCTGGTTAGAGCAGCGGAATCATAATCCGCGTGTCGGGGGTTCGAGTCCCTCCTCCGCTACTGAACATCGAGCGGACTCGGCGTTGCCCCGCCTCCGGTGCTCGGAGGCCTCGGCCACGACCGTGCAGCCGAGGCACCACCGAAAGGACCTGCCACCCCGCTCGGATCCCGACGCTGCGAGAGAGCTCATCACGAGCCGAACAGCAGGAGCGATATCAGCGAGCCGGTTGCGGCCGTGACGGCGACCCTGTTCGACCTTCGAAACGCGGGGAGATCCGATGCTCTACGGCGAAAGTG
>JAHEIS010000032.1 GCA_024639225.1 Actinomycetes bacterium
GGGCAGCCGGCCGCAAGGGCGGGCGCGAGCTTCCACAGCACCAAGGCGACGGGGAAGTTCCAGGGCACGATCGCCGCCACCACGCCGATGGGAGCGGGACGGGTCCAGCTACCCGTCGCCAGCGTCGGCCCCGGAAGCTGGGTCACGACCAGGCGCTCCGCCTCGGCCGCGAAATAGTGGACGACCTCGAGCGCCCGCGCCACCTCGGCCGCGGCCTCACCAGCGGGCTTTCCCATCTCGCGGTGCATGATCGACGCGAGTTCCTCGGCGTGCTCATCGAGCAGGCGCGCGTAGCCGGAGAGGGCGGCGCCGCGCTCGGGTGGGCTCAGTGCGGCCCATCCCGGGCCGGCCTCGGCCGCCGCCGCGACCGCCTCATCGACCTCACTCCGTCCCGCCGCCGCCACCTCGGCGACGACCGTCCCCGACGCCGGGTCGTCGACCGGCATCCAGTCGCCGGTCTCGACCCGGCGACCGCCGATGAGCAGAGGGTGGCGTGGCAACGAGATCGGCCGGGCCTACTCGTCGGCCGGTCGGAGTCGGAAGCGGTAGCGACAGCGCGGATCGCCGTCGGGTCGTCCCACCTCGCGGGTCCACACGACCCGGTGCGGATCGAAGAACACCGTGCCCCAGCCCAGGCGCCGCCGGAGCGACCCGCGGCAGCCCGGGGCGGCCGTCGTCAGGCTGGCGGCCTCGGTCATGTCCCACACACGACAGGTCTCGACCGCCAGTGTGAAGCTGTTCTCGCCGTCCATCTCGCCGTCGGCGGGGATGCCGATCATCTCCTGCGCGGCGACCGCCAACGGCAGGAAATCGTCTGCCCGGATGACCGAGTTCCCACCCATCTCGCTGTGGAGCCGGCGCATCTCGATGCGGCCCATGCTCTCGATGGCTTCCTCGTTGATCGCCATCGCCGTCTCAACGCCGACCGCCTCGACGGCCTTCAGAAACCACTGGCCGTCGTGCGACCACCAATTGGCGCGAAGCATCTCCTGGTGGTCGGGGCTCGTACTCATGTGCGGGGCCGGCCGGTCATCGGGCCGATCCTACCCGGACCGAGATCTCGGGCCCGGAGGGTGCGGACCCGGGTTCGACCGGGCCCGCACTGTCGCTACCGGCTCAGAGCGCTTCCTTGGTGGTCTTCACGATGGCGGCGGCGACCTTGTAGGGGTCGGCATTGGATGCCGGCCGCCGGTCCTCGAGGCGCCCCTTCCAGCCGTCGTCGATCGTGCCGACCGGGATCCGGATGGACGCACCGCGGTCGGAGACGCCGTAGCTGAACTGATCGATGGCCTGGGTCTCGTGCAGACCGGTCAGGCGCTGGTCGTTGTCGGCGCCGTACACGCTGATGTGGCGTTCGATGTTCTTGCCGAACTGCTCACAGATGCCCGTCATGAGATCCTCGCCGCCGCTGTCGCGCATCGCACCGTTGGAGAAGTTGGCGTGCATGCCCGAGCCGTTCCAGTCGGTCGCGCCCAGAGGCTTCGGGTGCCAGTTGATGGCCAGCCCGTAGGCCTCCCCCGTCCGCTCGAGGACGTACCGCGCCAGCCAGACCTCGTCGCCGGCCTGCTGCGAGCCCTTCGCGAAGACCTGGAATTCCCATTGGCCCGCGGCGACCTCGGCGTTGATGCCCTCGACGTTGATGCCGGCCTCGAGGCAGATGTCGAGGTGCTCGTCGATGAGCTCGCGGCCGTAGGCTTTGCCGGCGCCCACGCCGGTGTAGTACGGGCCCTGTGGCGCCGGGTATCCGCCCGGCGGGAAACCGAGGGGCCAGTTGTGCTCGATGTCCCAGAGGAAGTACTCCTGCTCGAAGCCGAACCAGAAGTCGTCGTCATCATCGTCGATCAAGGCCCGACCGTTCGACTCGTGCGGTGAGCCGTCGGCGTTGAGGACCTCGGTCATCACCAGGTAGCCGTTCTTGCGCGCCGGGTCCGGGTGGATCGCCACGGGCTTCAGCAGGCAGTCCGAGCTGTCACCGGTGGCCTGTTCCGTCGAGCTGCCGTCAAACGCCCACATCGGACAGTCCTCGAGTGTCCCCCCGAAATCGTGTTCGACGCGCGTCTTGCTGCGCAGGGTCTGCGTAGGGGTGTAACCGTCGAGCCAGATGTACTCGAGCTTGCTGAACGACATCCTCGTCTCCTTGCCGAATCTCTCGCGGGCTGGACCCGGCCCCGCGTGGTATCCGGCGGGCGACGGGCCCCCCGGGACCGGAATCGGACCAGGAACGACGCCAGAGTACTTCGGGCGTAACCCGCAATGTCTTATACATGCGGCCAACGAGAAGATAGGGTCTTTCTCCATATCACCAGACGAAGCGCAGACCCTCGCACGGCATCCTGAAACCCATGGTCATCCGAACGCCGACCGTGTTGTGAGCGAGAACGCTCCCCGCCCCGTCCGCAGTCGCCGTCCGCATGGGACCACCATCGGCGGCCTACTCGGTCTGCCCGCCCTTGCAGGAGCGACGATGTCACCGCCCGGGGCCGACCTTCTGCAGGCCGTCGACTCGGTGAGCATCGGGGCCGCCGGGACGGGCCGGACGCTGCTTCTGGTCGACGGTCCCCCTCCGGACGAGCTGCCTTCGGGATGCACCGCGGCGGTGGCCCGCGGTCGGGCGAGCGACGCCTCCCCGTTTCCCGTGATCCAGGTCGACGACTCCGGCGTCTGGGGCCGGATCCTCATGGATATCGGTGGCGCGCTCGAGGGGGCGGGGCCGCCCGCGGCCGCGTCCGACGCGCGCGAGGCCTTCCGGCGGCCCGTTCTCGACGGGCGCGGTTTCGACGGGCTCGTGGCCGAGGCTGAGGCGCAACTGGGGTGCCCGGTGGCCTGCCTTGACGAGTACCTGGACCTCCTGGCGGCTTCGGACGGCCTCGATGATGCCCGCGCCCAAGGCCTGCGCGAGGCGGTACGCCGGGCCCGCGATCACGGCCCGGCCTCGGTGGTGGGGCCGTTCCTCGAGGACGAGCTCCCCGGGGTCGTCCGCCGGCCGATCATGGACGGTCGCCTGACGCTGGGCGTTCTTGTCGCCTGGCCCGGCGATGCCATCGGACCCGCCCACGACGCCGTCCTGCGCGAACTGGGTCTCGCCGCTGTCAACGAACTGGCGCGCATCGGTCTGCGGAACGCCACCGAGGCCCGACTGCGGGGCGATTTCCTCGAGGAGCTGTCCGCCACGCCCGGACTTCCGCGAGAGTCGGTCATACGCCGGGCCCGCCACCTGGGCACGGACGTCGCCGAAGGTGCCCTGGCGATCGTCGGCACGCTGCAGGATCCCCACGACCCCGGTCGCCTGATCACCGACCCCCGGCTGACTCGTCGCTTTCTCCAGCGCGCCGGATCGGTCATCGAGATGAACTGGCCGGGGAGCTTTCTCGACTGGTCCGAGGGCACCGTGCACCTGCTCCTGCCGCGTCGCCGCAGCCTGGACGCGCCGGGCGTCGAGGCGGAGGCCGTGGGCTTCGCCGAGCGGCTGCTCAGGGCGACACGCGAGACGGTCCCCGGTATCGCCCTGACGCTCGCCCTCTCCCGTTTCACGCAGGAGCCGGAGCGCCTCGGGGCAGCCCTCGAGGAGGCCCGCCTCGCGCACTCGATCGGTGAGCGCCTGGGCCGTCTCGGGGAGGTCGTGACCTTCGAGGAGACCGGCGTCTACAAGCTTCTGTTCCGTGTGCTCGCCGATCACCCCGACGAACTGATCCGCTTCTACGAACAGACGATCGCCGGACTGATGGAGTACGACGCGGCGCGCCAAACTGATCTCGTCGCGACGCTCGCCACCTACCTCGACAACGACGGCAACCTCGCCGCCACGGCGGGTCGTCTGTTCACCCACCGCCACACGGTCCGCTACCGCCTCGACCGAATCGCCGCTCTCAGCGGCCTCGACATCTCACGGTCCGACGACCGCGAGATGCTCTCGCTCGGCCTCAAGGCCATGCGGCTTCTCGGACACCCGATTCCGGCGCCACCGGCGGCAGAACGGGCTGAGGACGCCTCGACCGGCCGACGTGTCGGCTGAGGCCTCCCACGGCTGTCACGGCGCGAAGAGCGCGCTGAAGCGTTCCTGTGTCGCCCGCACCCAGGGGCCGGGCGCGCCGTCTCCGACCGCGACACCGTCGATGGTCGTCACGGCGGCGAAGCCCTCGACCGCGTTACACATCACGACCTCCGTGGCCCGCCCACGCTCCGCGGCCCTGACCGGTTCCTCGACCAGGTCCCGGGCCTCGAGGGCCCACGAACGTGCGATGCCGGGAAGGATGCCCCGCACCGGCGGAGTGAGGGCCCGACCGTCGACCACGGCGATGAGATTCCCCCGGTCCGACTCCCCGAGGCGGCCATGGGAGTCGGTGAGGATGGCTGTGTCAGCGCCGCCCTCGACGGCCCGGCGGGCGCAGTCGCGGTACGGGAGGTAGCTGAGAGTCTTGTGCTCGCCCGTGGTCCGTCCGGGCGCCCATTCGCCCAGCATCAGGGCCGCCCTCAACGACGCGGGTAGTGCCGGCAGTTCCGCGGCCGGGACCCGTTCGCCGATCACGGTGCGGCCCGCCGCCGCCGTCAGCCGGATGCGCGTCGGACCGACGGCGCCGGTCTGCAGCGCCCCCAGTGCCCGCTCGAGATCGCCTCTCCCGGGGGGTTCCGGGATGGCGAGGGATGCGAGCGAGGACAGCATGCGGTCCAGATGTCGCTCTCCGAGCGGGAGATCGGCCCCGACCGCGCGCATGGTCTCGAAGACCCCTTCGCCCCAGCGGACCAGCGGGTGATCCGCGCCCGGTCCCCGCGCGGGGTCCGTCTCCACTCCGGATCGCCACATTCTGATCATCGTTCGCCTCCCAGCGCCCGTAGGAACGGGGTGCCCTTGGCCCACGCCTCTGCCTGCTCCTCATGCGGGTCAGAGTCCCAGACGACGGCTCCCCCGCACCAGTAGTACGCCGTGTCGGCTGAGCACCATGCGGTCCGGATCGCGACGCTCGCCTCGAGCGTCCCGTCCCGCGCGATGCTGATCACGCTTCCGTAGGCCGGACCGCGCGGTGCCGGCTCGAGGTCATCGATGATCTCCATCGACCGGATCTTGGGCGCGCCCGTGACCGAGCCGCCGGGGAACACGGCGCGCAGCAGGTCGGCGGCGGTCGAGCCCGGCCTCAGCTCGGCGCGAACCGTCGAGACCATGTGATCCACATATGGAGTCGTCAGGCGGCGCATGAGCGCGGGAACGGTGACCCCGCCGACCCGTGCGACCCGCCCGAGGTCGTTCCGGACGAGGTCGACGATCATCACGTGTTCTGCTCGGTTCTTGGCCGTTGCGATCTCCGGCCATGGTGCCCCGCGCCGGGCGGTGCCCTTGATCGGCTCGGACATCGCGACGCCATCCGCGGCGCTGACGAGCCGCTCCGGGGAGGCGGAGACCAGCTGCCCCTCGGGCAGATCCAGGAAGGCCCGGTGACTCGTGGCGCCCGTGGCGTGCCAAAGCTGCGCGGCCAGCGCGAGCGGATCCGCGTCCCACGAGGCCATCAGACGCTGGGCGAGATTGACCTGGTAGCAGTCGCCGGCGGCGATCAGCTCCTGCGCTCGTGCGACGGCATCCAGGTACGCGGAGTCGGGGAGCGAGGTGGTCACCGGGCCACCGCGGGGGGCCGGTGTGTCCGCCGGCATCGCCGAGCCCAGGAGGGTGGCGAGCTCGGAGCGTCCCGGGGTCGGGCCGACCACCATCCATCCTTCGCGCTCGTCGTGGACGGCAAGGATCGGGTAGCGCGACAGCGTCGCGGCGGGGGGGCCGGACGGGAACGGCCGCGCCGGCGGCAGGGTTTCGAGGGTGCGCCCGAAGTCGTAGGCGAGGAGTCCGATCCACGTGTCGGCGAGGGGGTGGCCTGCGCCGGCGGACGTGTTCAGGGGTATGGCGGCGGCATCCCAGACGGCGGTCCCCGTGACGGTTTCGACCGGGTCTGCGGCGACGAGCGTCCGGCCGTGGTGGCGGACGAGTACCGGGCGGTCGTGGCCGGAGAGCAGGCGAAGCAGGTCGATCGGCCGGGCACGGGATGCGACAACCTCAGCGGAAGTACGGCTGCGGTGTGTGACAATGGGCCCCGAGCCGCCCGCCGCTGCGGTGTCCGGAGGCGTCGTCACATCACGACGCTACCAAGAGTGGGGCAACGCCCCCGACTCCCGCGCAGCCCGCCGGGTCCGGACACCCGTGAGGCCGCGGCCGATACCCACCACTCCGAAGGAACACCATGCGCCAGACGATCGCATTTCAGGCCACCGAGTTCGACTGCTCACCGGTCGACGTCGAGGTCGACGGGGACGTCGACGAGATGCCCGACGACGAGGAACTGCCCACGGCACTGCTCGCCTTCGAGAGCGGCGCGAACCTGGTGCTGAGCCTCCCGATCGGTACGGCCGACGCCGAGGCGCTGATGAACGCGTTCACCGAGGCCGAACCCCACCGGCCCGAGATGCCCGAGGCAAGCGGATGGCAGCCGCAGCCCGCCGGACTCCCGCCCGGCATGGTGTGGGCTCTGACCCCTGCTGTGATCGGCGTCCAAGTGACCCCGCCCCAGCGGGCCGAGGAGGGCATCGTCCCGCACTGGACCCTGGCGTTCGACGATGAGGACGGGAGCCAGATTCAGGTCGCGGTCAGCGACGCGCTCGCGACGCGGGTCGTCCAGGCCCTCTCCCAGGTCTCCGCGGGCGAGTTGCCCGGAGGCGGTGGCGCAGGGTCCTGAGGTTTCGTGCTCCGGGCGGTTGCAGGGTTCGCGCGGGACTAGGCGGCGACGGCGCGCGCGTCCGGGCTCAGCGCGCGCACCGCGTCGACCAGGCGCTCGGGGGCCGTGGCCGGGAGGCTGTGACCGGCGTCGGGCACGGAGATGAACCGCGCGCCGGGCAGTGAGAGCGCCAGCTCGCGCTGCTTCTCGGGTGGCGTCGCCTGATCGTGCTCGCCGGCCAGCACGATGGCCGGCAGGCTGAGCTGGGAAAGCGCCCCCCGCCAGTCCGGTCGTCCGCCCATGGCCTCGGCGGCGAGGGCGATTCCCTCGGGTGCCTCTCGCTCGCGCAGGCCTCGCGCGAGCCGGGTCCAACGCTCCTGGCCGGCGTGTGTCTCGGCCAGAGCGCCCACGCCGGTGAGCACGAGACCGCCGACCAGTCCGGCGTGCCCCAGAGTCAGCGCGAGCGCGGCGACGCCACCCAGTCCGGCGCCCACTACGATCGCGGATCCGCCTTCCGCGGAGACCAGGCGGGCGGCGTCCGCGGCGAAGTCATCGACGCTCCACGGGCCGTCGGGGGTAGGTGAATCGCCGTGACCCCGGAGGTCCGGGGCGATGACCCGGTGTTCCCCGGCGAGTGGCGTCAGGGCGTCGGCCATGACCGCTCCGGAGGTCCCGATGTCATGCAACGCGAGCACTGGAGGGCCGTCTCCGAGGGCGGTAACGGCGATCTCAATGGCGGGCGGGAGCGATGGCATTGATTCGGACCT
Source organism: Actinomycetes bacterium (assembly GCA_024639225.1). GTDB lineage: Bacteria > Actinomycetota > Thermoleophilia > Miltoncostaeales > Miltoncostaeaceae > JAHEIS01. The sequence continues at coordinate 7,457 of JAHEIS010000032.1, forward strand.
CGTCGGTTCAGGGGCCGGAAGGTTCAACTGCGGGAGCGAGGATAGGGCGACTGTTTGCCTCCCGTCAATCGACGCGTGAACCCGCTGCTCTTTCGTTGCGTCCACCGGCCGGATGTTTCACATTTCCGTGCCCGGAGACCCACCCCCGGGCTGCAGTCGCCGGACGGACGTCTGCGCGGTACGGACCAACCGGAACGCCCCGGCGTCGTCGGCGCCGCGCGTTCCGGCTACGCTGGCCCCGTGGACGAGGCGGAACCGACGGCTGGCGCACCGACCGCGCCCCGGGCGGTCTGGGTAATCCTGCCGACCTACAACGAGGCGCAGAATGTCTCCCGGATGATCCGCGCGGTACTCGCGGTCCTTTCGGCCGACGAGCTGGACCCGACCGTTCTCGTCGTTGATGACGCGTCCCCCGACGGCACCGGCCGCCTCGCCGATGCCGAGGCCGCGCGAGACCCGCGGGTCCGCGTTCTTCGTCGGGCGGAGCGCGGCGGCATCGGCCCGGCGTACCGGGCGGGATTCGAGTTGGCACTGGCCGGCGGTGCGGAACTCATCGTCGAGATGGACTGCGACTTCTCACATCCCCCCGATGCGCTGCCCGGTCTCATCGCAGCCGCCAATGACGCCGACCTCGTCATCGGATCGCGCTACGTCCCCGGCGGGGCGATCGAGCGCTGGGGATCGGTGCGTCGCATGGTGAGCCGCGTCGGCTGCGCCTATGCCCGGACCGTGCTCGGGGTGCCGGTGCGGGACCTCACTTCCGGGTTCAAGTGCTTCCGTCGCGAGGTCCTCACCGCCCTTCCGATCGGCGAGGTGAGCTCGCGCGGCTACGGTTTTCAGGTCGAGATGACGTACCGCGCTCTGCGCGCCGGGTTCCGTGTGCGCGAGGTACCGATCACCTTCACCGAACGCCAGGATGGCGAGTCCAAGATGGGACTCGGGATCGTCGCTGAAGCCATTGTGCTCGTGCCGCGCCTGCGCCTGGGGCGTGCCCGCCGCGCGCCGCGCGCGTAACCACATCAGTCGCGTCCCAGCGCCCGCCGCGCCGCACGGTTGTTGGGGTCGAGCTCGATCACGCGTAGCCAGGCGTCTCTCGCCGCCTCACCTCCCAGCAGCGTCGCCAGGCCGGACCATGCGAAGGGATTCTCCGGCTGGATCTCGGTGAGGCGCCGCCGCGCCGCGGCCGCTGCCGCGACATCGCCGGCCGTGAAGTGCGCGAAGGACTCCTCCTCCAGAGGACGGGACGAGAGCGGGTTGAGCGCCGCCGCGCGACCAGCGTGCCCGAGCGCCGCGGCAGTGTCGCCCTCCGACGTCGCCCTCTCTGCCGCCGCAACCTCGCGCAGCGCGAGCCACGGAAGCACCGCACTCACCGCGACCAGGCCCACGATCGCCGCCAGACCGCCCGCCCGGATTGCCTCGGCGGGCACGGCCCGCAGCGGGCCGCGCGCCGCGGCTCCCAGCACGACCCCGCCACAGGCCGCCGCGAGAGCACCGGTCGATGGCAACGAGAACAGCCAGTCGAACTGAGCCTGGCAGAAGAACGCCGCCAGTACCGCCGCTGCGGGCGCTGCCGGGCTCGCGCGGCCCGAGCGGGCCAGGGCCCAGAGCAGTCCGGCGGGCCAGAGAATCAGGAGAGCCAGCCCGGCGAGGCCGAGATCCGAGAGCATCTTGAGGACGATCTGGTGCGGCTGACGGGTGATGAACAACGATGAGTCGTCGCGTCGCTCGCGCAGATGGACCATGCGAAAGCTCCCGGCACCGTTGCCGACCAGAGGCGCGTCCCGGAACCCGCGCACGGCCTCTTCCCACCAGGCGTCGCGATTGTTCGGCGCAAGGCTGACCGCCCGCCCGGGCCGGTTGTCGATCGCGCTTGCGCCCGGTGACTCGGGCGCCGCCGCGGTTCCCGCGACGGTTGCAGGCAGCGCTGCCGCCGACAGGGCCAGCGCCGAGGCCGCGAGTACCGCGATCCCCGGTCCGCGGGGGGTTCGGCCGTTGAGCGCGGCGCTGAGCCCGGCCGCGAGCGTGAGGCCCGCCAACAGGCACAACCCGAGGATGAGGGCATCGTCCTCGCGCAGCGCGACGGGGACGCGTTCGTCGGTGAGAGCGGATCGCGACAGACCCCAGGCGACCGGGATGCTCGCGCCGACGAGTCCCGCCAGCAGCGCCCCGAGCGCGACGCCACGTCGGCCCCGGAGCAGGAAGAGCAGGGCGAGTCCGGCGATGAGGGCGATCACGCCACCGCGTGAGAGGGTCAACGCGAGGGCGGTCAGAAAGAGCGTGCCCGCGGCACCGGCCAGAGCGAGGGTCCTTCGGTCCCGCGGCCCGGAGGACGCCGTTCCGATCACGCCGGCGACCGCGATCAGTGCGAGCGCGTTGTGGTAGCCGGCGGGCTGCGTGAGGCGGCCGGGATCGAGGTCGCTCCCCAGGAGGCCGGGGAGGATCTCGATGAGCAGCGCCGCGACGACGGGGACCGCCGCGCCCGCGGCAATGAGCAGCGCTGTGCGCTCGGCACTCGGCCGCAGTCGCACCGTGAGGGTGACGGCGATGATGCACGTGGCGACATAGAGCGCCGCCTGGTTGGCTTCGATCCAGGCGATGTGGGGCTGGGGCGCCCATCCGATCGAGAGGGCGGCGAGCAGCGTGAGCCCGCCGAGGCCGCCGAGGGCCATTCGCGTCGGCCCGGATCGCCAGACCGCGTCCTCGCGGGTGCACCAGAGGCCGATGCCTGCTCCGATCGCTGCCAGGAGCAGGATGAGGGCGACGACGGTCGCGCCGATCCCCGGCCGTTCGCCCACGTCGATCCCGCCGTCGGCTGAGGCCAGCAGGACCCAGCCCGCCGCGGTGACGATCGCGGCGCCCGGCGCCCACCGCGTTGCTTGAGCGTTCATCGGGGTACCGCTACCCTCCGACCGCTCAGGGGTTCTCGCCCCCGTCTGACTCCCCTGGGGAAGATCCGATGCGACGCCGCGTCACCACCATCGTCCTGATCGCATGCGCCCTTCTGGCCCTGCCCGCCGTCGCGCTGGCGGACGGTCGGTCGGTCATCGACGACTACGATGATAACGGCCAGATCGACGGCTGTTACGCCCAGGAGGACTTCACTGAGGCCCTCGGTCTGATCGGTGAGGACGAGCAATACGGCGCCGCGATCGATGTCATCCGCCAGGCGCGGGTGACCAACGTCGAGGTCCCTGGTGAGGATTGCGTCGCGGTCACCGCGGCTCCCCTCGACGACATCCCGTCCGCGACCGATGACGGGGACGAGGGAGGCGGCGTCCCCGCCTGGGTGTTCGGTCTGATCGCGGTCGGCATCATCGCCGTGGGCGCCGGCCTGTGGGCCCGCTCGCGCGGCGGGTCCGACGCGTGAGGCGACTCTTCAAGGACGCCATCCTCCCGGTCGCCGTGGCGGTGGCCCTGGCGTTCGTGATCCAGGCCGCGGTCGCCAAGCCGTATGAGATCCCGACGGGGTCGATGGTGCCGACGATCCAGAACGATGACCGGATCATCGCCAACCGGGTGATCTATCGCATCCGCGACATCGAGCGCGGCGACATCATCGTTTTCAACCCGACCGAGTCCGCCCGCCGCAGCTGCGGGGAGACCCAGGGGAACATCCCGTTCGTGAAGCGGGTCATCGGGCTCGGGGGGGATCGGGTCGAGGTCCGTGACAAAAAGACCTTCGTCAACGGCGAGGAGTTCGTGGTCGAGCGGGCCGTCGAGCCCAACTACGAGATGAGCTGGAGCCAGGTGCCCGAGGGGCAGCTCCTGGTGCTGGGCGACAATCGCGCCGGCTCCTGCGACTCCCACCAGTGGAGCCCCGATCCCTTCGTCCCCGAGGACGAGGTGATCGGGCAGGCGGAGGTCACCTATTGGCCTCCGAACAGCCTGAAGTTCCTCGAGTAACTCGTGAACCGGCGAGCGGGCTCTGACCCGCTCGCAGCGTGCAGGTAGCCCTCCCGTCGGCGCCCTCCGACGTACACCGCGCCTGCGCGGACAGCGTCCGCAGCCTCGGCTGGCTCCTCACGTCGGCGTGGGAGTCGTGGCTCATCGCCTCCCGATCGGCCAATCGATTCGGGTCGCGACGCCCATCGGACGCCGTGGACGGATTTCCGCTCCGTGCGGGGGAAGTGGCTGGCGGAAACCTGCCGAATGCTTGGCAGGTGTTGAGGATGGTGGGAGGATGCTGCCTCGTGACCCCGAATATGGGGTCTGACCGCCCACCGACACACCAGGGATAGCGCACTCACGTGAATTGCCCATTCTGTGGCTGCGACGACCACCGCGTCGTCGAATCCCGCGTTCCGGACAGCAAGGACGCGATCCGCCGCCGCCGCGAGTGCCAGAAGTGCAGCCAGCGTTTCACGACGTACGAGCGCGTCGATGAGCAGCCGGTGATGGTCATCAAAGGCTCCGGCGAGCGCCAGGCCTTCTCGCGGGACAAGCTGCTCGACGGAATGCAGCGGGCCTGCCACAAGCGCCCGGTGCCGACCGCGGACCTCGAGGTCGCCGTCGGCGCGATCGAGGATGAGCTGCGCAACGCGCTACGGCGGGAGGTGGACAGTCAGTACCTGGGCGATCTCGTGCTGCGCCAACTCCGACAGATCGACCCGGTCGCCTATGTGCGTTTCGCGTCTGTCTACCGAAAGTTCGACGACGTCGACGAGTTCGCACGTGAGTTGAAGGACCTCGAGACGGAACCCGCGCCGACCCGGGGTCAGCCCTCGCTCGACGAACACATGTTCGATACGATGATCGGCGCAGAAGCGCTCGATCCCGCGGCGCGGCCGACCCGTCTCCGCGCACTTGAGGGCGGCCGTGGTCGCGGGGCCCTCACCTCAACCACCACAACCACGAAGAGCAAGGGAGCGCCGGATGGCGACTGAAGCGATCGATGACCGGGCTGATGGCAGGGACCAGGAAGTGAGCGACGCCCGGATCCCCCTTGAGCGACGCTTCTCCGATCCTGCCGTCGACCCTTGGGACGCCGTGGAATGGGAGACCCGGGACATCGAGATCCCCGACTTCGCCACCGGCGGGATCGCCTTCGCACAGGCCGGCGTCGAGGTGCCGGCCGACTGGTCGCAGTCGGCGGCTCAGATCGCGGCATCCAAGTACTTCCGCTACCCGATGGAGTCCCCCCGGCGCGAGCGCAGCGTGCGGACCATGATCGACCGTGTGGTCGACACCTACGCGCACTACGGGCGCCGGCTCGGCTATTTCGCCGATGAGGCCCAGGGGGAGACGTTCGCCCAGGAACTCCGCACGATCCTGGTGACCCAGCGCGCCGCCTTCAACTCGCCCGTCTGGTTCAACACGGGCGTCGAGGCCCGCCGCCGGAGCCGCGACGAGTCGGGGATGCTCGGCGTCGACCACCCGCCAATCGAGGCCGGCGAGCCGTGGATGGGCCAGGTCAGCGCCTGCTTCATCCTCGGTGTGAACGACACGATGGAGTCGATCCAGGAGTGGATCGCAACCGAGTCGGAGATCTTCCGCGGAGGATCCGGCGCCGGGACGAACCTGAGCCACCTGCGCGCCGATGGCGAGGAACTCTCGGCGGGCGGCAGCGCCTCCGGGCCGGTCAGCTTCATGCGCTGGGCCGACTCCGGCGCCGGTTCGATCAAGTCCGGCGGCGGCACGCGCCGCGCCGCAAAGATGGTGATCCTCAACGGCGACCACCCCGACGTCGGCGAGTTCATCAACTGCAAGGCCGAAGAAGAGAAGAAGGCCTACGCCCTCGGTGAGATGGGCTACGACATGGGCTTCAACGGCGAGGCCTGGCGCTCGGTCCAGTTCCAGAACGCCAACAACTCCGTCCGCCTCACGGACGAGTTCTTCGTGGCGTATGAGCAGGACGGCGACTGGGACCTGCGCGCGGTGAGCGACGGCAGCGTTACCGACACGGTCAAGGCCCGCGAGCTCATGCGCCAGATCTCCGAGGCGGCGTGGGCCTGCGGCGATCCCGGCATGCAGTACGACAGCACGATCCAGAACTGGCACACGACGCCGAACGCGGGCCGAATCAACGGATCGAACCCCTGCTCGGAGTACATGCACCTCGACGACTCGGCGTGCAACCTCGCGAGCATCAACCTGATGAAGTTCGTCGATGACGAGGGCACCTTCCTCGTCGACGACTTCCGCCACACGGTCGACGTGATGATCCTCGCGATGGACATCGCCGTGGACCCTGCCGCCTACCCGACGGCCAAGATCGGCGCGACCGCGCGCGACTATCGCCAGCTCGGCCTGGGCTACGCCAACCTCGGATCGCTCCTGATGAGCCGGGGGATTCCGTACGACTCGGACGAGGGACGCGCGCTCGCCGCCTCGGTGACCGCCCTCATGCAGAACCGGGCGTATGCCCGCAGCGCGGAGATCGCGACGCGGCGCGGTGCCTACGCCGGCTACGCCGCCGACCGTGATGGCCAGGACCGCGTCGTGCGGATGCACTCGGAGGCCGTTTCGGCGGTCGCGGAGTTCTCCAGCTCCGCAGAGGTCCGTGAGGCTGCGGCCGCCGAGGGAGCGCGGGCCGTTGCGCTCGGGCAGCTCGGCGACGAGCCGCGGGGCTACCGCAACGCCCAGATGAGCGTTCTCGCCCCGACCGGCACGATCGGTTTTCTCATGGACTGCGACACCACGGGCATCGAGCCCGGGATCGCCCTGGTCTCCTACAAAACTCTCGCGGGCGGCGGGAACATGAAGCTGGTCAACGGAACCGTGCCTCGGGCGCTGCGGGCTCTCGGCTACTCGGAGGATGCCGTCGCCGCGATCAGCGAGCACATCACCGAGCACGACACGATCGAGGGGTCCGCCCTCGCCGACGATCATCTGCCGGTCTTCGACTGCGCCTTCCGGGCCCAGAACGGAACCCGCTCGATCGCCCCCGAGGGGCACGTCCGCATGATGGGCGCGGTGCAGCCCTTCCTGTCGGGCGCGATCTCCAAGACCGTCAACATGCCCAACGACGCGACCGTCGAGGACATCGAGGAGATCTACCTCCTGGGCCATCGCGAAGGTCTCAAGGCCGTTGCGATCTACCGCGACGGCTCCAAGCGCACCCAGCCGCTGCGCACGACCGAGGACGAGGCCCACGAAGCCGCCGGGCCGGATACGCCCGTCGAGGCCAAGGCCGTCCGTCGCCGTCTGCCCGCGACGCGCCAGAGCATCACCCACAAGTTCCAGCTCGGCCAGCAGGAGGGCTACGTCACCTTCGGTCTGTTCGAGGACGGCAGCCCCGGCGAGGTCTTCATCAAGATCGCCAAAGAGGGATCGACCGTCTCGGGTCTGATGGAGTCGATCGGGATCCTCTGGTCGATGGCCCTCCAGCACGGAGTGCCGCCGGAGACGATCATCAGCAAATTCGTCGGCATGAGCTTTGAGCCCTCAGGCTTCACCCAGAACTCCGAGATCCAGATGGCCAAGAGCCTCATGGACTACCTCGCGCGCCTCCAGGCGTCCTTGTTCATCGACGACGCACAGACGTTGGCGAGCCTCGGTGTTCGTCGCCAGGGCATCGAGGCGCCCCCCGCGCCGCCGGCCGAGCCGGATGCGCCCTCGGAGGACGACATGATCCTCCAGACTGCGCCGCTGTTCGAGCCGCAGCCGGCACAGGCCGGACGTGTGGTCCTGGACCCCGACGGCACGGCCTGTCCCGGCTGCGGCTCGACCAACGTCGCCCAGACCGGCACCTGCAAGACCTGCATGGACTGCGGCCAGTCCATCGGTGGCTGCAGCTAGAGGCCTCACCACCCGCGTGGGAGAAGGCTCACGCCAGTCGCAGCGCCGTGGCTCCCGGGGGACCGGGGCGCGGCGCGGCCGTCAGCTCAGCCGCGGCACCGGACAGTCCGGAGCGAACGGCGGTCGCTCACCCCGGAACCGCCGAGTCCATCTCAGCACAGCCCCGGCATCTGTGGATCGTCGCCCGGGCCGGGTTCCGCGGAGACGAGCCGGGCGAGCCGCGGCAGGCGTAACATGAGCGCCAGAGCGGCGGGGATGCCGATCACCGTCCCGGCCAGCGCCGCCGCGACCATGTCTGCGGCGAGTCCGAGGATGAGGCCGGGCCCGATCAGCCGGAGGATCTGACGGCCCGAGAGCGGTAATGAACCCGTCGTGGCAGCCACCAACACCTGCGATACCGATGGCATGCTCACGTCGGATTCCACCGACGGAGAAACCGCCGGGCATCCGGGCGACGGCGGAGGTGTGTAGCCCAGTCGGACATCATCCGTGACCGATCACCGACCGACCCCATGCAGGCCCCATGACCCTCGGCGTTGACTTCGCCTCATTCGCCGTCGTCTTCGCTGCCGGCTTCGTCTCGTTCGCCTCGCCGTGCGTCCTGCCGCTCGTACCCGCGTACCTGGGATTCGTCTCCGGCGTCAGCATCGACGAGGACTCCCGCCGCCGGGACGTCGCGATTCCCACGGCGGCCTTCGTCCTGGGCTTCGGCATCACGTTCATGCTGCTCGGCGCGGGCGCCGGGCTGATCGGTGGCGCCTTCAGTGAGTTCATCCGCAGTCGCTCGGTGGAGATCACCGCCGGCGTCCTGATCATCGTGATGGGCCTGCTCCTGCTCGGAAGAGGTCTGCCGATGTTCCTGATGCGCGATCGACGCATCCATCTGCGCAACAGGCCGGTCACCCTGTTCGGGGCGGTCATCGCCGGGTTCGCCTTCGCGCTCGGTTGGACGCCCTGCATCGGGCCGACCCTCGCCGCCGCGCTCACCCTCGCGGCATCGGCCGGCAATGCCGGCGCCGGCGCGAGCCTGTTGTTCGTCTACTCCCTCGGACTCGGCGTCCCGTTCCTGCTCACCGGGTTGTTTCTGCATGAAGCCACCGGCGCGATGTCGTTCCTCAAACGGAACATCATGACCATCAACCGGATCGGAGCCGTGATCCTGATCATCTTCGGCGTGCTGCTCGCGACCGGGGAACTCAGCGAGTTGACCGCCCGTCTGAGTGGCGTGGGGTTCGCCCTGTGAGGCCGCTCCCGGGACTCGCGGTGGTCATCGCCGTATCGTTCCTCGCCGCTGCCTGCGGGGAGAGCCTCAACCGCACCGACGGCGACGGACCGGCCGAGAACTCGTCGAGCGACGATCTGCCCACCGGTATTCGCTTCGATCCGTCCGGCTGGGAGACCGACTTCTCCAGTGCCAGCGTCGACCTCACTGAGTTCCTCTCCGGTGGCCCACCGCGCGACGGCATCCCGCCCGTCGACGACCCCAGGTTCCAACCCGTTTCCCAGGAAGAGAACCTCTCCGACGCCGAACCGGTCGTGGCCGTGGCCCTGGCCGGCGAGACGCCGCGTGCCTATCCGATCCAGATCCTGATCTGGCACGAGATCGTCAACGACACGATCGGAGGACGGGACGTCGCTGTGACCTTCTGCCCGCTCTGCAACACCGCGGTCGTCTTCGACCGCGCGGTCGACGGTCGCGAGCTGACCTTCGGCACCACCGGCAACCTACGTCGGAGCGACCTGGTCATGTGGGACCGCCAGACCGAGAGCTGGTGGCAGCAGTTCTCCGGCGAGGCCCTCGTCGGCGAGCTCACCGGCACCATGCTGGACATCGTCCCCTCCCAGCTCATCTCGTGGGACGATTTCATCGAGCGCTTCCCCGAGGGCGAGGTGCTGACCCGTGAGACCGGGAACGCGCGAAACTACGGGATGAACCCGTATCAGGGCTATGACGAGCTCAACACCGACCCGTTCCTGCTCGATGCCGAGGTGCCCCGCGACGATCGGCTCGCCCCCAAGGAGCGGGTGGTCACGCTCGGAGGAGCCGAGGACTTCACCGCGGTGCCGTTCTCCCTGCTTCGCGAGGAACCCGTGCAGAACCTGACGGTCGGTGGCGATCCCGTCGTCGTGTTCTGGCGCCCGGGGACGGCGTCCGCGCTCGACGACAGCACGATCGCCGACGGGCGTGATGTCGGCAGCGTCGTGGTCTACTCGCGCACCGTCGACGGCACGATCCGTGAGTTCTCGCCCGGATCCGGCGACACCCTCGTCGATGACGCAGGTGCGACCTGGGACGTTTCGGGCCGTCCGGCCGGGGGCGGTTCGGGTGCGCTCACCCCCGTCGCGCACGACACCCCCTTCTGGTTCGCGGTCGCCGCGTTCGTCGCCGATCCCGAGATCGTGGGATGACGTCCCGTCACGCGTGGCTTCGGCCGAATAGAGTCCCGCCGTGCTGACGCTCGCGATCCCGGCCCCGGATTTCTCTCGCGCGTTCGCCCTCGGGCCGCTCGAGATCCGCTGGTACGCGATCACGATGCTCCTCGGCATCACGATTGGCGCCTGGATCAGTGCCCGGCGCTGGAAGGCCCAGGGCGGCGAGGCGGACGACATCCTCGAGCTGACGCTCTGGGCCGTTGGCGGAGGCCTGGTCGGTGCCCGGCTGTGGCATGTGATCACGAGCTACGATCAGCTCGGCGACGAGTGGTACGCCGTGTTCAACATCCGCAGCGGGGGACTGGGCATCTGGGGTGGCGTCGCCGTCGGATCCCTGGCGGTGGCGTGGGCCGCCCGGCGCAAGGGGATCAACGTCGGCAAGCTCGCGAACGCGGTCGCTCCCGGCCTGCTGATCGGCCAGGGCATCGGCCGCCTCGGCAACTACATCAACCAGGAGCTGTTCGGCGGTCCGACCGACCTGCCCTGGGCCCTGGAGGTCGATCCCCGTTTCCGACCGCTGGGCTACGCGGAAACGACCGGATTCCACCCCACGTTCCTGTACGAGATGCTCTGGAACTTCGCGCTGGCAGGCGTGCTGATCTGGCTGGGGAGTCGCTTCATGATGCGGCCGTGGAGCCTGTTCGCCCTCTACGTCGCCGGCTACTCCCTCGGACGGCTCTTCTGGGAGCAGTTGCGCATCGACCCGTCCAACGAGTTCCTCGGTCAGCGGGTGAACTTCTGGGTGGCGCTCGTGCTGATGCTCGGCGCGCTCGCGTTCTTCGTCTGGAATCAGCGGCGGACGGCGTCCGGGTCGGGGGACGGCCCGGATGCCGATGATTCCGGCGGGCCCTCCCGCAGGGGCGGCCGACGCCCCGTGAAAGCCAAGGGTGGGCGCGTGCGCCTTGCGATCTCTCGCTGACCGGCTCGGTGCCCTGCCGTGCACGCTCGTCGGCTGGGGCCGGCTGGCGATAATCGTCGCCGTCGCCGGCGCCCTGATCTGGCGTCTGGCCGAGGTCATCCTCGGTACGTGAGGGTTAAGGGACTCGCAAGATTCCTCTGAGACCATGGGTCGCGGCGGTTTCTGCGTCCCGTCGCTTCCACCGGACCGAAAGGTCTGTCTCCATGGGGTCCATGAGCACGGTTCTGGTCGTCGACGATGAGCCCATCGTCCGGGAGATCGTGTGCGGCTATCTCCAGCGGGACGGCCACAAGACTCTCGAGGCCTCCGACGGTGAGGCCGCGCGCGACCTGCTCGAGGGCGGCGACCCCCAGCTGGTCGTCCTCGACGTCATGCTTCCCGGCATCGACGGCCTCGAGTTGTGCCGCTGGATACGGGCCCGCTCGAACCTGCCGATCATCCTGCTCACTGCCCGCGGGGATGAGTCCGATCGCATCGTCGGGCTCGAGCTCGGAGCCGATGACTACGTCACCAAGCCGTTCTCACCGCGGGAACTCGCCGCCCGGGTCCGGACGGTCCTGCGCCGGGTCGAGGCGCCGCGCCCGGTCGGCGACGTCGTCCATGGCGAGCTGCGGATCGACAGCGAGGCGCGCGAGGTCCTCAAGGCCGGCGAAGCCCTGGAGCTGACGGCGCGTGAGTTCGACCTGCTGCTCTTTCTCGCGCGCCATCCCCGGCGTGTGTTCTCACGCGAGCACCTGATGGAGAGTGTCTGGGGCTACCAAGCGGCGTTCGATACCGGCACGGTGACCGTCCACATCCGCCGCCTGCGCGAGAAGATCGAGGATGACCCCTCCCACCCGGCGCACATCGAGACGGTGTGGGGCGTGGGATACCGCTTCCGTCCATGATCGGGACGTCGATACTCGTCGCCGTCGGCACCCTCGGCGCAGGCCTCCTGCTCGCGGTCGCCGCGGCACGCCTGCCGTCGATCCGGGCCCAGATGATCGCGTTCGGGTTGTGCGCGGTGATGCTGCCCCTGGGGGCGGTGCTGGTCGCGGGCGCCCTCATGTTCGACTCGGGCAAGGACCTCTCCATCCTCGCCGCGGCCGCGGCGGCCGGCACGGCCGCCCTCGCGGGCGCCTGGCTGCTCGCGCGGCGGGTCAACGGCCATCTGCTCGGTCTGCAGCGCGCGACGACCGCCCTGGCCGGGGGCGACCTCACCGCGCGCGCCCCGACCGGTGGACCCGCGGAGACTGCGCGCCTGGGCGAGGATTTCAACCACATGGCCGAGCGCCTGAACGAGGTCTTCGACGCCCGCCGGGAACTGGTCGCCTGGGCGAGTCACGACCTGCGGACGCCGCTCGCCTCGTTGCGGGCGATGCTCGAGGCCGTCGAAGACGGGCTCGCCCCGGCGGAGCGGTACCTCCCCGCGATGTCCGAGCAGGTCTCGAGCCTGTCCAGGCTGGTGGACGATCTCTTCGAGTTGGCCCGACTTGATGCTGGTTCGCTGACTCTTGAGCTCCGCGCCGCCTCTCTTGGGCCCGTCGTCGAGAGCTGCCTCCGGGGTGTCGAGGCAGAGGCCGAGGCCCGCCGGGTGCGCCTGGACTCCGACGTGGCCGCCGGGCTGCCCCAGGTCTCATGCGTGCCGGAGGCGGTCGAGCGAGTCCTGTTCAACCTCCTCACGAATGCACTGCGACACACCCCGGGGGATGGGGCGGTGGCGGTACACGCCGAAGGCGGAGACGAGGCGGTGACGGTCAGCGTCGAGGACACGGGAGAGGGTCTGACCGCCGAAGCCCGGCGCCGCATGTTCGAGAGCTTCTGGCGGGGTGACCCCGCTCGGGTGCGCGATGCGGGCAGCGGAGCCGGCCTCGGACTCGCTGTGGCCAAGGGGCTCATCGAGGCCCACGGCGGCCGCATCTGGGCCGAGGAGGCCTCCTGCGGTGGCGCGCGCGTGAGCTTCACGCTGCCCCTTGCCCACGCCTGAGCCCGGCCTCTGCGGGCAGCCTGCGATCTCCGCGGCCGGAGCCGACGCCTGCGTGATCCGCCCCATCACCTGACGGGAATTTCCGTGGTTCGAGTCCGCCGGAATCGCCATTCCGACCCCGCCCGGGCCCGGGCTTCTTATGAAGTGCCCATGAGTTTTCGGAGAAGGCGTTATAGGGTCGCGGTGCACTGGGCCGATCTCTGTCCCGGTACGCAAGGAGAGGGCTTGCACGCAGCGGATTCACATCAAGGTCGTCGCACCGCGCAGCATCCGCTGTCCGCGCTCGCCGTCGTCTTCGCGCTTCTCGCCCTCATGGGTGGCACCGCCCTGGCGGAGGAGCCGGTCGTCCCCGGCGACGACGCCGGCGTGATCGACCCCGGAGCCGTGCTCCCCGA
>JAHEIS010000033.1 GCA_024639225.1 Actinomycetes bacterium
CCCGCCTGTCCGCGTCGGCCCGCGCGGCCGACGCCGGGCGGAGTAGCCTGTCCTCATGGACGTCCTCAGCGCGGAGGGCCGCAGCGCGGCCGGATTCCCCGTGGAGCGCCCCCGGCGCCTACGCCGGGGCGCTTCCCTGCGCGCGATGGTGCGGGAGACCTCGCTCGAGGCGCGGCAGCTTGTTCTGCCCCTCTTTGCCATCGGCGGAACCGGGCGTGAGGAACCGATCGCGTCGCTCCCCGGCCACTCGCGACTCTCGCCCGATCTGATCGTGCGCACCGCGGAGCAAGCCGCGGCGACGGGCGTGCGGGCGCTGCTCCTGTTCGGGATCGCTGACGAGAAGGATCCCGAGGGCAGCGGGGCCTGGCGGGACGACGGCATCGTGCCCGAGACGGTGCGTGCGCTGCGCTCGGCGCTGCCGGAGCTGGTCATCATCACCGACGTCTGCCTGTGCGGCTACACCGATCACGGGCACTGCGGCGTGATCTCCGACGGCGAGATCGACAACGACGCCAGCCTCGATGCCCTGGCCCGCGTCGCCGTCAGCCACGCCCGAGCAGGCGCCGACATGGTGGCGCCCAGCGACATGATGGACGGCCGCGTCGGCGCCATCCGCGCCGCCCTCGACGAGGACGGCCTTCAGGACACGGCGATCATGTCCTATGCGGTGAAGTACGCCTCCGCTTTCTACGGTCCGTTCCGGGAAGCGGCCGGTTCGGCACCGGGGTTCGGCGACCGGCGCGGGTATCAGATGGACCCGGCGAACGCGCGCGAGGCGGATCGCGAAGTAGAGCTGGATCTCGGCGAGGGTGCGGACATCGTGATGGTGAAGCCCGCGATGGCCTACCTCGACGTCATCGCGCGAGCCCGCGGGCGGGCGGACGTGCCCGTCGCGGCCTACCACGTGAGCGGCGAGTACGCGATGCTCAAGGCCGCCGCCGAGCGGGGCTGGCTCGATGAGCGCGAAGCCACCCTCGAATCGCTGACGGCGATCCGCCGGGCCGGCGCCGACCTGATCATCACCTACGCCGCCGTGGACGCCGCGCGCTGGCTGGCCGAGGAGCACCTGTGAGCACGACGAGCGCCGAGACCGGAGCCCGGCACAAGCCCGATGAACGCGACCGGGACCTCCTCAATGCGCTGCAGGCCGGCATCCCCATGGAGCGGGACCCCTGGGCGCGGGTCGGAGCGACGATCGACATGTCCGAGGACGAGGTGCTCGAGCGGGTCGGTCGTCTCAAGGACGGCGACATCATCCGGCAGGTCTCCGCCATCTTCGACACGCGCGCGCTCGGTTATGAGAGCAGCCTCGTCGCCGCGGCATATCCCGACGACAGGCTTTTCGAGGCGGCGAGCATCATCGGTGGTCACCCCGGCGTCAGCCACAACTACCGGCGCACGCACCGCTTCAACCTCTGGTTCACGCTCGCCACCGAGCCCGGATCGGAACTGGGGCTCGAACGCACGCTCGACATCCTGGCCGAGGCCTCCGGCGCCGAGGCGATGCGGCATCTGCCGACGCTCAAGCTCTACAAGATCAACGTCCAGCTCGACATGACCGGCGAGAAGAGCGCGACCCGCAAACAGGCGCCGCCGCCGCCCCCCAAGCGCGGCGATGGCGCGCTTCCCGATGCCGAGGACAGGGAGATCATCCAGATCCTCCAGCGCGACCTCCCCCTCGAGCCGCGCCCCTTCGACGCCTGGGCGGTCGCCGCCGGGCGCGACCCCGATGAGTTGCTCACCGCGGCTGAGGTGCTGCGGAAGCGGACACTCATGCGCCGCTTCGCGGCGGTGCTGAACCACCGCAAGGCGGGCTTCGGGGCGAACGGGATGGCCGTGTGGCGCATCCCCGAGGACAAGCTGGAGGAGATCGGACCCCAGATGGCCGCGTACTCCGCTGTGAGCCACTGCTACAAGCGCCCGACCTACGACGACTGGCCGTACAGCATCTTCACCATGGTCCACGCCCGCTCCATGGCCAGCTGTGAGGAGACGATCGCCGCGATCGCAGAGGAGGTCGGTTACGACGACCCGGGGGACCGGGCAGTTCTCTACTCGACTCATGAGTTCAAGAAGATCCGGCTCCAGTACTACACGCCGGACTACGCCGAATGGGAGACCGCCGCCGCCGCCGGCGAGGAACTCCCGCGCTGGTGAGCAGCACCCCCGACGAGATGGCCCTCCTGGCCCGGGCGCGCCACGTCCTGGTCGGCGGCGTGAACTCGCCGGTCCGGGCGATGGGGGCGATCGGGCGCGACCCGTTGTTCATCGATCGAGCGACCGGTCCCCACCTGTGGGACACCGAGGGCCGCCAGTACATCGACTACCTGGGCACCTGGGGCCCTGCCATCCTCGGTCACGCGCCACCGCAGGTCATCTCGGCCGTCGAACTCGCCCTGCCGCGCGGGACCTCGTTCGGCGCCCCGACCGCCCGCGAGGTGATCTTCGCCGAGCTCGTCTGCGAGTTGGTGCCTTCGATCGAGCAGCTGCGCATGACCTCCTCGGGCTCGGAGGCCGTCATGGGAGCGATGCGCCTGGCCCGGGCGGCGACCGGGCGCGAGGTGATCGTCAAGACGACCGGCGGCTATCACGGCGCCCTCGACGGCCTGCTCGCCGAGGCGGGCAGCGGCGCAACGACCCTCGGGGTCCCGACGAGCCCGGGCGTGCCCGCCGGAGCGACGGCCGCGACCCGGCTCGTCCCCTACAACGACGTCGCGGCGGCCGCCGAGGCCCTCGACGGTGCCGCGGCGATGATCGTCGAACCCGTCGCCGGGAACATGGGCGTCGTGCCGCCGGCCGACGGCTACCTCGCCGGGCTGCGCGCGGCATGTGACGCGGCGGGCGCCCTGCTCATCTTCGATGAGGTCATGACCGGTTTCCGGGTCGCCCTCGGCGGCGCGCAGGGGCGCTGGGGGGTGCGGCCCGATCTGACCTGCCTCGGCAAGGTCATCGGGGGCGGCCTGCCCGTCGGCGCGTTCGGCGGGCGGCGGGAGATCATGGCGGAGCTCGCACCGGTCGGACCCGCGTACCAGGCCGGCACGCTCTCGGGCAACCCGCTGGCGACGGCCGCCGGGCTCGTGACGCTGCGTTCACTGATGGCCGACGGGGTCTACGAGAAGCTCGAGGAGAACGGGGCGTCGCTGGAAGACGCCATTGTCGCATCGGGTGCACCCGTCCGGATCAACCGGGTCGGGTCGATGCTCACCGCGTTCTTCACCGACGCGCCGGTGACCGACTACGCGTCGGCCACGCGCGCCGACACCGAGGCTTTCGGGCGCTGGGCCCGAGCCCTGCTCGACGCCGGCATCTATCCCCCGCCCAGCCAGTTCGAGGCCTGGTTCGTGAGCCTCGCCCACGGGCGACGCGAGATCGAGCAGACCGCCGAAGCGCTGGCACGGGCGGCATGAGACAGGCCCTCGCCGACGAGCCCCTGATCGCCGACGCGATCGGCGATCACCCCGCCCGCCCGCTGCTGGCCCCGCTGGCCGGGCCCCATCTGGGAGAACATGAGGCGGTCGGCCTCGATCTGATCCTCGAGGGTTTCCTGATGCACCGCGGCCGTCCGCGGGTGCTCGCGCCCGCGCCCCGGGATCGCGCGCTGCTGCTGGGCGACTACTGCTATGCCCGGGGCCTCGTCCGAGTCGCCGCCGCCGGGGACCTCTTTGCGATCTCCGCCCTCAGCGAGCTGATCGCGACCTCCACAGGATGTGTCGCCGACGATGAGAGCGCGCGTGGGCTCGCGGCGCTCTGGCGCGCCACCGTCGGAGCCATTGCGGGCGACCTGCACGCACGCGAGGGCCTCCCCGCCGCGCGCGTGGCGATTGCCGCGGGCGACGCCGCCCCCGTCGAGGCGATCGGGGCGCGTCTGGGCATCCCGGCCGAACTGCACGCTGCCCTCGAACCGGCCCACGAACAGGAGAGCGCCGCGTGAAGGACATGCGCGACTGGATCGCCCAGCTACGGAAGGCCGGCGAGCTCGTCGAGATCGACGCGGAGGTCGATCCCGTTCTCGAGATCACCGAGATCGCCGACCGCATGGTCAAACGCGGGGGGCCGGCCCTCCTGTTCACGAACGTGACCGGCAGCGAGCACCCGGTGCTCATCAATCAGTTCGCCTCGGACCGGCGCATCGCCATGGCGCTGCGCACCGAGAGTCTCGACGCGCTCGCCCGGCGGGTCGAGGATCTCATGGACCTGCAGCCGCCGCAGGGCATGGTCGAGAAGGTCAAGGCCCTCGGCAAACTGAAGGAACTCGCCTCGTTCTCCCCCAAGGACGTCCGGCGCGCACCCTGTCAGGAGGTCGTGATGGAGGCGCCGGACCTCGACCGGCTGCCGATCCTCACCTGCTGGCCCGACGACGGTGGCCCGTACATCACGCTGCCCCTTGTCTTCAGCCGCGACCCGGAGACGGGCGTGCGGAACTGCGGCATGTACCGCGTCCAGAAGGTGGACGCGACGACCGCCATGATGCACTGGCAGATCCACAAGGACGGCGCGGCCCATCAGCAGGACGCCCGCGAGCCGATCCCGGTGGCGATCGCCATCGGCGGAGACCCCGCCATCACCTACAGCGCCACGGCGCCGCTGCCCCCGCACATCGATGAGATGATCTTCGCGGGCTTCCTCCGGGGCAGAAGCGTGGAGATGGTCCAGTGCCTGACCCAGGACATCCAAGTGCCCGCTGACGCCGAGATCGTGCTCGAAGGCCATGTCGATCCGACCGACGTCGGCCCCGAGGGTCCGTTCGGCGACCACACCGGCTATTACACGCCCGTCGACGACTACCCCCGGTTCCACCTGACGGCCATCACGATGCGCCGTGACGCCGTCTATTCGACGACCGTCGTGGGGGCGCCGCCCATGGAGGACCTCTGGCTCGGCAAGGCGACCGAGCGGGTGTTTCTGCCGCTGATCAAGATGACGCTGCCGGATCTGGTGGACATGAACCTGCCGCCGGAGGGCGTCTTCCACAACTGCGCGCTCGTCTCGATCCGCAAGCGCTACCCCGGTCATGCCAAGAAGCTGATGAACGCCATCTGGGGCCTGGGCCTGCTCTCGCTGACCCGGTGCATCGTCGTCGTGGACGACGATGTGGACGTCCAGGACGCCTCCGCCGTCGCCTTCCGGGCCTTCTCGAACGTTGACCCGGCGCGTGACAGCCTGATCGTCGACGGCCCGGTCGATGCGCTGGATCACGCCGCGCCCTACTTCGCATACGGCAGCAAGATCGGCTTCGACGCCACCCGGAAGCTGCCGGCGGAGGGCGTCGTCCGCCCGTGGCCGGACGAGATCCGGATGAGCGCGGACGTACGGGCGCGCGTGGATGGGCGCTGGTCCGAGTACGGTCTTGGCTGACCGTCCCGCCCACCGGGGTGCCCCGAAAGGGACGTTTGCAACCGGTCGCGGGCCAAGGGCGGCGAGCGCGTGCTGGCGCTGTATTGTGAGCGCACAGGTTTCTTCCCGGGAGCGCGTGTTTCGTGGCAGACGACATGACGGATGAGATCGAGCCCCAGGGCGCCCCGTACCGGGGGCCGGCGGCTCATGATCCCGAGCCCCCGGCTCCGAATCACGACGACGATCCGGATTACGTCAACCGCACGAAGTTCCTGAGCATGATCGCTCTCGCCGGCGGTGGCGTCATGGGCGCCGCGCTGATGGTCCCGGTGATTGGCTTCGCCTTCGCCGACTCGCTCAAGGCGGAGGATTTCCGCTGGGTCGACGTCGGCGCGCTGGGTGACTTCCCCGACGGCGAGGTGATCAGCATCGCGCTCGCCGGACCGGCACCGGAGTCGGACCGCGGCGTCTACATCCGCCGCAAGGACGGGGGCCTGGACGCGATCTGGAGCCGCTGCGCCCACCTCGGCTGCCCCGTCGGCTACAACCCGGGCTCCGACGCGTACGCCTGCCCGTGCCACGGTGGCTCCTACGATTCGGCAGGACGCGTCACCGCCGGCCCACCGCCGCGTCCACTCGACCGTTTCGACTGGAAGGTCGTCAACGCCGCCGGCAACGAGGTCGCCGTGAACACCGAGGCCCGGCCGGACGCCCCCGGCGACATCGCCGCTGCGACCGACGCGGACCGCCTGTTGATCGGGCGGCCGTACTCGATCGACGACGAGGGTCGGCCCTTCAAGCTCCGCACACCCGGGTACCCGGTCGACGGAGTCCTCTCGAACCTCTACCCGTTCAACTAGCGCGGAAGGGACCGGGGAGCACCACACAAGATGGCCACCAAAGACATCGGACCAAAGAACCCTGCGGCCAAGCTCGGCGACGCCAGCCTCGGCTACGTCGACGAGCGCACAGGCGTGAAGACCGGCGCGAGCTGGTTCATGTTCCGCAACATCCCGGCGGAGACGAGTTGGTTCCAGACGCTCGGTTTCACCGCCATGTTCCTGTTCGGAATGCAGGCGATCACAGGCATCGTGCTGGCGATGTACTACCGCCCGGACGCCACGGTGGCGTTCCAGAGCATCGAACAGATCACCAACGAGGTGACGTGGGGCTGGCTCGTCCGCGGCATGCACCGCTGGGGTGCCAGCGCGATGATCGTCGTCGTGTTCCTGCACATGGGACGCGTCTTCCTGTTCGGCGCCTACAAGTACCCGCGCGAGCTCACCTGGGTCACCGGCGCCATGCTGCTGATCCTCACCATGTTCATGGGTCTGACGGGCTACCTGCTCATCTGGGACCAGAAGGCCTACTGGGCGACCGTCGTCGCGGTGAACATCACCGCCTCGGCCCCCATTCTCGGCCCGTTCATCGCCGACATCCTCCGGGCGGGACCCGAATTCGGGCCCAGCACGCTGTCGCGCTTCTACGCCATCCACATGCTCGTCATCCCCGGCGGCATGGCCACCTTCATCGGGATCCACCTCTTCCTCGTGTCGAAGCTCGGCATCGCCGAGCCGGCGTGGTCCAAGCGCCGCATGAAGGTCGAACGCGAGAACGAGGAACGCCGCCGCCAGGCTGCGCGCGACCGCCTGCCGGCCGGCCGGACGCCGGTCGAGCCGAGCGCCCCTGCTCCCGACGCCGTACCCGCCCGCGTGGCCGAGGTCGGCGGCCCAGGATCATCGAGTGAAGGGGGTGGGTCGTGAACCGCGCCCAGAAGAAGGAATACCTCGAGGACTACGCCCAGGCGAAGGCCGAGGGCAAGCCGTTCTTCCCGTACGCCATCTACAAGGACCACCTGGTCGCGATCCTCGCGCTCGGGATCGTGATCCTGCTGGCTGTCGTCTACCGCGTCGAGATCGGCGAGCCGGTCAACGCTGCGAGCACCGACTACGTGCCGCGGCCGGAGTGGTACTTCTTCTTCCTCTTCGAGCTGCTGAAGATCTTCGAGGGCAGCAACGTCCTGACGCCGGTGATCATGGGTACGTTCATCGTCCCGAACATCCTGGTCGTCCTGCTGTTGGTCTGGCCGTTCCTTGACCAGGGGCCCGAGCGCCGGATCGACCGTCGCCCGATCTCGCTGGCCGTCGCGGTCGTCGTGGTCGCCCTGCTCGCATTCCTCACCCACGAGGGCGCGAAGGCTCCGCTCGGAGGCGCGGGCGAGGGTCCGGTGCTCGAGGGCCTCGACGAGACCGGGGAGGCGGGGCTCGCGGTCTACAACGCGAACGGCTGTGCCTCGTGCCACATGATCGGAGGGGTCGGTGCGACCGGCCCCGGACCGAATCTGACCAACGAGGCCGACCAGAATCGCGGCGTGGAGTGGCAGATCGGCCATCTCCGGGTGCCCGCCGACTTCACCCCGGGCTCGTCGATGCCGGCGTACGACAACCTCCCGGACGAGGATCTCGAGAGCCTCGCGGTGTTCCTCGAGGGGCTCGGGGCGACGTACACCGCGGAGTGACACGCCCCGACCACAGCCGTGCGCGTCGAGAAGGCCCCGTTCATCGGGGCCTTTTTTTTCGCTGCGATGAGGGCGCCGGCCGATGAGGATCTTCCTCGGCGTCACCGGCGCCAGTGGAGCGGCCTACGCCGGCCGTGCCCTCGAATCGCTGTTGCGGGCCGGCTGCGAGGTCGGCCTCTGCATCTCCGATTCGGGCCTGGTCGTCATCTCCCACGAACTGCTCGGTACGGGCGCCGGGCCGAATCCCGACCGCGACGAGGTCACGTCCCGCTTCCTCGAACGCCATTCCGCCGCCGAGGGGACGGTGCGCGTGCTCGATCTCGACCAGCTCACCTCGCCGTTCGCCTCCGGTTCATCCTCGCGCGCCGGCGCGATCATCTGCCCCTGCTCGGGCTCGACCCTCGGATCCATCGCCCACGGGACCGGACGCAACCTGATCCACCGGGCGGCGGACGTGATGCTCAAGGAGCGCCGACCGCTCATCCTGGTGACGCGCGAGACACCGGTGAACCTCATCCACATCGAGAACATGGCCGCCGTCAGCCGGGCGGGCGGGATCCTGATGCCGGCGATGCCCGGCTTCTACAACGACCCGCAGACCATTGACGACCTCGTCGACTTCGTCGTCGGCAGGGCGCTCGACCAGCTCGGCGTTGAGCACGACCTGCTGCGGCGCTGGGGCGAGGATCCGGCGTGAGCGGCGAACCCGGGCGCCTGGCGCCCGAGCAGGTGCGCGCGATGTTCGACCGAATCGCCCCCCGGTACGACCTCATGAACCGGCTGATGACGGGTGGCCTCGATCGCCGTTGGCGCCGGGCGGCGGCGGCCGCCGCCGATCTCGCGGCAGGTGACCGGGCGCTCGACTGCTGCTGCGGCACGGGAGACCTGACCGCAGAGCTCGCGGCGCGCGTCGGCCCCGCCGGAGAGGCCGTGGGCATCGACTTCTCCGAGCAGATGCTCGAGCGGGCGCGGGAGAAGGCGCCCGCCGGGGCGCCCATGAGCTTCCGGACCGCCGACGCGGCGGATCTCCCGTTCGCGGATGACCATTTCGACGCGGCGACGGTGGCCTTCGGAGTGCGGAACATCGCTGATCTCGAAGCTGCGCTCGCCGAGATGACGCGGGTCGTGCGGCCGGACGGCCGGATCGTGGTGCTGGAGATCACCTCCGCCGGCCGCGGGCGGGTCATGGGCACGGCCCTGGGATGGTTCGAGCGTGCGGTGCCCGCCCTCGGGCGCCTGGTCGGCGGCGACGCCGCCGCCTACTCCTATCTGCCGGCCTCGGCGCGACGGTTCCCGGAGCCCGCCCGCCTCGCGGCGCTGATGGAGCGCGCCGGAACCGCGAGCGTGACATGGACGCGTTTCGCGGGAGGCCTGGTCTGCCTGCACCACGGACGGGTGGTGGGCGCGTGAGCTCGGCCGCCGTTCCCGCGGCAGCGGTCCGACGGGCTCCTGAGCTGGCGGCCTGCGAGCAGCGCCTCCACGACCTGCTCGGTGACGGCTGGTCCGAGGCCGTGGCCGACCCCGGCCGGCGGTCCCTCGCCGCCGGGGGCAAGCGGCTGCGACCGCTGCTCGTCTTCTGCGCCGCGCCGGCGGACCACCCGGCCGAGGACCTCATCGCCGGAGCCGCGGCGGTCGAGCTCCTGCACGTGGCCACGCTCGTGCACGATGATCTGATCGACGGAGCGCGTCTGCGCCGGGGCGAGCCGACCGTGGCCCATCGATTTGGTCCTGAACGGGCGGTCGAGACCGGCGACTTCCTCTTCTCGCTGGCGTTCCGGGAACTCAGCCGGACCGGCTCGCCGGATGCCGTGCGCGCGCTGGCCCAGGCGTCGCTGGATCTGTCCCGCGGAGAACTGGTCCAGGGTGAGCAGAGCGATGATCTCAGCCTGCGTGAGGACGCCTACGTCACCCGCTGCCGGCTCAAGAGCGGGGCGCTCTTCGCCGCCGCGTGCGAGATCGGTGCCTGCCTCGGCGGCGCGTCGGACGAGGAGGCGGCCCGCTTGGGGGCATTCGGCTCGGCGATCGGCCTCGCATTTCAGTTGTTCGACGACATCCTCGATCTGACCGGCTCGCCCGAGCAGACCGGCAAGGCCCGCGGGGGCGACCTGCGGGACGGAACCATCACGCTTCCGGTGATCTTCGCGCTCGCCGACGACCCGGGGCTGGCCCGGGACGTGCGGGCGGTGCGCGGCGGGGCCGACGCCGATGCGACCTGCGAGCGGATCGCCCGCAGCGCCGGAATCGCCCGCACACGCGAGCGGGCCCTGGGAATCGTGGCCGACGCCCGTGCGGCGCTCGATGCCGGGCCCGTCCATGGCGCCGACCGCGCGGCGCTGCACCAGATCGCCGAGGCGATGATCGACCGCCATGCCTGACGCGGCGGTGATGACCCACGATGACGTCGTCCGAGCCCTGGAGGCGGGTCAGCCGCTCGCGCTCGCGCCCGCCGAGCGGGTCATCGCGATCACATGGACGCGCGCGCCCGCCCCGGATGGCTGGCTCGTCGACGAGGAGGACGAAGGCTCTCTGGCCGAACACCGGGCGGCCCACGCCGACGGCCGGCCGAGCGAGGCGGTCGTGCGGTACGGGGCAGGCACTGATCCGGGAGCGGTCGCCGATCGTCTCCTCGGGCTCGCGGCGCTCAGCGGGGAATCGGACCGACTGCAGGCCGTGTGCCCGGTCCCCGGAGAGGGCGATGAGACGCGACCCGGATCCTGGGGTGTCGAGGACCTGACGATGATCGCGCTGGCGCGCCGTCTCATGCCGGGTGTGCCGTGGATCCGACCCTGCTGGCGGCTGCTCGGCCCCGCCGCCTGCCAGGTCGCCGTCGGCTTCGGTGCCAACGACTGGCGCCTTCCCGTCGACGATCCGAGCGACCCCGACCATCTCGCGCAGGCGATCGCCTGCCGGGCGGTGGCCCGATGACGCAGGCTCTGCGGGTCGGGCGGATCGCCGCCCTCAACATGTACCCGGTCTACCACCACCTGGAACAGGCGGCCGGGCCCGATCTGGAATTCACGGACGGACATCCCACGGAGTTGAACGAACTCCTGCTGGGCGGTGGACTCGACGTGTCGGCGGTCTCGAGCATCGAGTGGGCGCGCAACGCCCCGGAGCTGAGGCTCCTGCCGGCGGCCTCGATAACGGCCCATGGAGCCGTCGACTCGATCCGGCTGTTCTCGCGGGTGCCCTTCGCCGAAGTCCGGACCGTGGCCGTGACCCCCCATAGCGCGACATCGGTGGCGCTGCTGCGCGTCCTGACCGGCTCACGCCCGGAGCCGTTCCGCATCCTGGAGACCGACCCACAGAAGGCCCTCGAACGTCACGACGGCGTCCTGCTGATCGGCGATGAGGCCCTGGAGGCGGAGCGGGCGGGGCTGGCGCCCCACTCGACGGATCTCGCCGAGATCTGGCGCGAGCGATCGGGGCTGCCGATGGTGTTCGCCGTCTGGGTCGCGCGACGAGATGTGGCGAGCGGACCGCGGGAACGGCTGGCGGGCCTACTGCGAGACGCGCTGTCGGGCTATCGCGATGACCCGGAGGCCGTGGTTCATGCGGCCGCGGAGAGGTTCCCCTTCCCCGTCGACTTCATCCGAGGCTACTTCGGACGGCTACGATATGGCTTTGGGGATGCCGAGCGCGCCGGGCTGTTGGCCTTTTGTGAGGAGGCCCACCGGGCCGGGCTTCTCGAGGCGATGCCGGCCGAGGCCGACCTCACCGCTGCATGAGCACGATCACCGACACCGACATCACGCCGATTCTCGACCGCGCCCGGGAGGGCGAGCGCATCAGCGATGACGAGGCGCTCGCGCTGCTGGCGTCGCGCGACCTGGTCGCGGTGGGCCGAGCCGCGGACGCCGTGCGTCGGGCCAAGAACGACCCGGACCGGGTCACCTTCGTGGTCGACCGCAACGTCAACTACACCAACTTCTGCGTCACCGACTGCGACTTCTGCGCCTTCTACCGGCTCCCCCGCGATCCCGAGGGCTACGTGCTGCCCAAGCACGTCATCTTCCGCAAGATCGAGGAGACGCTCGAGCTCGGCGGCACCGCGCTGCTACTGCAGGGCGGCCACCACCCCGGCCTGCGCATCGACTGGTACGAAGACCTCTTCTCCGACATCAAGTCGCGCTACCCGATCCATCTGCACGCCCTCTCGCCGTCCGAGGTCCTGCACATCGCCCAGTACTCGAAGCTGACTCTGGAGGAGACGCTGGTCCGCCTGCGCGCCGCCGGACACGACTCGCTGCCGGGCGGCGGCGCGGAGATCCTGGTCGACCGCGTGCGGCAGATCATCGCCCCGAAGAAGACGACCTCCGACGAATGGCTCGACGTGATGCGCGAAGCGCACCGGGTCGGCATGTACGCCAGCGCGACGATGATGTACGGCACCGTGGACACGCCCGCCGAACGGGTCGAGCATCTTCGGCGGCTGCGCGACCTGCAGGATGAGACCGGCGGCTTCGCGGCGTTCGTGTGCTGGAGCTACCAGTCCGGCGGGGGAAGCCGGCGGGGCGACGACCATCAGAACACGACGGCCGCCGACTACCTGATGATGCTCGCCGTCAGCCGTCTCTATCTCGACAACTTCCCGCACTTCCAGTCGTCCTGGGTCACCCAGGGCCTGCGCATCGGCCAGCTCGCCCTCGAGTTTGGCTGCGACGACATGGGCTCGATCATGATCGAGGAGAACGTGGTCCGCGCGGCCGGCACGGCCTTCCGCCTGGACACGCCACGCATGGTGAAGGCGATCGAGGCCACCGGCCGCCAAGCCGTCCAGCGCGACACCCTCTACCGCACCGTGCGCCGCTTCCCGGCGGCCGCCCAGGCTCAGTCGGGCTCGTCGCCCTCGTAGTCGAGGCCGGCGGCCGCCCAGGCGATGATCCCGCCGTCGACGTTGGCGACCGTGCCGTACTCCCCCTGGGCGGTGAGGAAGTCGGCGACCTGAGCGCTGCGCCCCCCGCTCCGGCAGATCACCGCGAGATCCCCATCGGTGGGAACCTCATCGATCCGCTCGGCGAGCTGGCTCATGGGAATGAGCAGAACCCCGTCGATCCGGGACCGCTCATGCTCGTCCGGCTCCCGGCAGTCGATGAGCGTGAGTTCGCCCCTCGCCCAGAGCGCCTGTGCATCTTCCGGAGTCATGAGGAAACTCTATCCGTGTGCGGAGAAAAGCGCCGGTAATCGAGCCGTCGAAGCGCGGGCCAGACCAACGAGCCGCGAAGGTCGCGCCGGCCGACGCTCAACGCGAACAGCCTGCCCGGGTCAGACACGAGGGGCACGAACACCCAGAGCGGATGGTCGACGACCGTTCGCTCCGGGTGTTCAGAAGTCCATCGGCTGGATGAGGTCGTCGCGGAGCGCGTCGATGAGGCGCTCGACGTCCTCTTTCATGTTCTGCCGCGAGGTGTCGCGCAGGGCCATCAGGACGGCCTCGGTGCCGTCATTGAGGGCGTCGTCGAAGACCTCGACCTCGTCCTGGTCGTACTCGCCGACGCCACGCCACTCACACTCGGGGCAACGGCGGTCGACGGACCATGCGTCGTCGTCGCGCTCTTCCCACGAGACCGGGTAGACGAGATCGCTGGAGCACTCCGGACAGATGTGCAGAGCGAGCGAGTTGCCGCCCCCGCCTGCGGGCGCACGGCGGGTGGCGCCGGCCTCGGCGGCGACGGCCTCCGAGAAATAGACGATGTCCACGACCTGGCCCCCGGGGAGGCTGATGCGCTTGGTGACGTACTCGCTCATGCGGGTGAGGATCCTTTGCCGTCGGAGAAAGGAACGGGCTCCGGCTTGCTGCATCCCCTCTATCGACCCGAGATGGGGCGACCTGAATGCGATGCCGGCCTCATTTCGGCCACGTGGGCAGGATCTTTAGCGCGGCTCGCCTCTCGGAGAACCGCTCTCCGGGAGGCGCTTCTCCCTCAGACGTGAACGGGGAGCGCGTCAGCCACGCGATCCGCCTCGAACGACGAGCGGACCAGGGGGCCGGCCTCAACGTGCGCGAGCCCGCGCGCCCGTCCGCGATCCGCCAGAGACGGATACTCCGCGGGTGCGTAGTACCGGACGACGGGCAGATGGGTCGCCGAGGGCCGAAGGTACTGACCGACGGTGACCAGCTCGCAGCCGACGCCGGCGAGGTCGGCGAAGACCTGGTCGATCTCCACGAGCTCCTCGCCGAGTCCGACCATGATCCCGCTCTTGACCGCGAGCCCGGACGCCCGCGCCCGAGCGAGGAGTTCGAGCGTGCGGGCGTACCGCGCGCCGGGGCGGACCATGTCGTAGAGCCGCGGAACGGTCTCGGTGTTGTGATTGAGGACGTCGGGCGCCGCCTCGATCACCGCGTCGAGGGCGTCCCAGTTGCCGCGGAAGTCGGGGATGAGGACCTCAACCCGGCTGTCGGGCAGACGCTCACGCAGCGCCCCGATGGTCGCGGCGAAGTGTGCGGCCCCGCCGTCGGGCAGGTCGTCTCGCGCGACGGCTGTCACGACGACGAAGCGCAGACCCATCTTGGCGGCGGCCTCGGCGATGCGCTCGGGCTCCTCCGGGTCCGGGGGCCCCGCCGGGCGGGCGGTGGCGACGTTGCAGAAGCGGCAGCCACGGGTGCAGACGGCGCCGGCGATCATGAACGTCGCGGTTCCGCGCGACCAGCAGCTGCCGATGTTCGGGCACGCCGCTTCCTCGCAGACCGTCACGAGGTCCTTGGAGCGCATCAGCGCCTTGGTCTCGACGTAGCCGGCGGACAGCGGGTTCTTGGCCGCGACCCAGCGCGGCAGCCGGGGGCCCCCGATGAGCTGCGCAAGCTCCTCGGGCGCGACGTCGACGACGTCGAGATGGCCGGGATCAGACTCACCGATGTGCGTTCCCCCGAGCAGAACATCAGGTACGCGACCCGCCTCCTGGGCGGCGCGCACCTCGGCCTCGAGGTCGGGCGTCGGCGGGGTCTCCACCGCGAAAGCGCGTCGTTGCTCCACGGCTTCCGAGAGTAGCGGACCGCCCTCGGACCAGCCGCGGGAGGGGCCCGCCCGGACTATGCGCTCCTGCGCCGCTGCTCGCGTGCGAACCAGCCCTCGGCCGCGGCCGCGCGCCGCACGAGTTGGGCGACGGTGGCCTCCGAGACCCGACTGACCTGGGCGAGGCGGTTGAGCTCCCCGTTGACCTGGGCGTGGCTCAGCCCCGTGATCCCGGCGATCTCCCGGGCCAGGCGCGAGTTGCGCAGCCGTTGCCGCTCGCGCTCGCGTCGCGCCGGTCGGCCGTCAGGGGTCGCCTTGGAGCCGACCGGTGGCAGGCTCCCCAGGTCGATCACGAGCGCCGGATCGCTCTCGGCCGATGAGGCGGCGGGAACCTCCGGTTCGTCGTGACTGGCGAAGATGTCCGCGAGGTCACCGGGGCCATCCGTCGCCGTCGCGGAGTGCACGGCGAAGAGCGAGAGCTGGTCATCGGCGCCCTCGCGGCCCTGCGGGACGGAATGCCCCTCACCCTCCTGGCGCTTGCTGCGGAGGTTGTGCCGGCGGGACTCGGCGATGGTGTCGGAATAGTGCCGCAGTCGCGGGTCGTCGGGGATGAACATGTACGACCGGCCGCTGTCACCGGTGTGGCGGACGATGCGTCCGACGGCCTGGCGGAAGAAGAGCTCGGTCGTCGTCGTCGTGGCATGCACCCCGACCCGCAACCGGGGAATGTCGACCCCCTCGGAGACCATCCGTACCGCGACGATCCATGGATCGGTGCCGGCCGCGAAGCGGCGGATCTTGTGCGAGGCCGCCGGGTCCTCCGACACAGCCACCGTCGCCCGCACGTCCAGCCGCTCGCGGAGCATGCGGGCGACGCCCTGGGCGTGCTCCTGGTCGGTTGCGATCACCAGGCCGGCCGCGTCGGGGCGCGCCGTGCGGATCTCCGCCAGCTGCGCGTGAGCGTGGCCGAGAACCGCGGGCAGCCATTCGCCGTCGAGGCTGAGGGCAGCGCGCAGGCGCTGGTTGGCGAGCGAGCGCGGCAGCGGATCGTGAAAGGCGGCCGACAGTTCGGCGCCGTCGGGAGCGGTCCATTCCATATGTCCACCGAAGCGAGGGAAGTAGACCGGCCGGACGACGTGCCCGTCCCCGAGCGCCTCCCGGTAGCCGTACTCGACATCGGGGACGACCTGCGAGCCGACGTAGCTGAGGAAGGGGATCGCCGCGGTGTCGCTGCGAAAGGGCGTGCCCGACAGCGCAAGGCGCCGCGCGGCCGGCGAGAAGGCCGCCGCGACCGCGTCGCCCCACGCCAGCTCGTCTCCGGCGTGGTGCACCTCGTCGAGGATGGCCAGACCGCCCTCGGCCACCTGGCCGATCTCGCGCGTCGCCATCGCGACCTGCTGATAGGTCGTGACGATTCCGTGGACGTCAGCGGGGAGCCGATCGGTCGGGGACCAGTCGGCATCGAGATGGAACCCGAAGCGTTCGGCCGCCTCGACCCACTGGCGCTTGAGGTGGCGACTCGGCGCGACGATGACGATCCGTCGCCCCAGGACCGGGAGCGTGAGCCGCGCCGCGGTGAGCGCGAAGAGGGTCTTTCCGGCGCCGGGCGTGGCGACGGCGAGGAAGTCACCGCGCTCCGACCGCTCATAGGCGTCGAGGGCACGGCGCTGCCAGGGGCGCAGCCGGAGGGTCTGGTCGCGGGCCGCGGCCGGCGGTCGGGAGCGGGGCATGAGCGTGCGATTGTGCCCGACGCGGAGGCGTTCTCCCA
Source organism: Actinomycetes bacterium (assembly GCA_024639225.1). Lineage (GTDB taxonomy): Bacteria > Actinomycetota > Thermoleophilia > Miltoncostaeales > Miltoncostaeaceae > JAHEIS01. Next base: position 16,574 of record JAHEIS010000033.1, read on the forward strand.
CGTGGCGGGACCGCGCCATCGGGTAGCCTCGCCCGCGTGGTTCTCTCCGACGGCACAATTCGCGAGCTTGTCGAGGCCGGCACGCTCGCGATCGACCCCTGGGACGACGCGCGCCTTCAGCCCTCATCGGTCGATGTCACAGTGCTCGGCGAGTTCCGCGTCTTCCGCAACAACCGCCGGCCGCACATCGATGTCCACGAGTCGCTGGATGACCTCACCGAGCTCGTCACCGTGCAGGAGAACCCGTTCATCCTGCACCCGGGAGAGTTCGTGCTGGGCTCGACCGTCGAGCGCATCGGCCTGCCAGACGATCTCGTTGCCCGGCTGGAGGGTAAGTCGAGCCTGGGCCGCCTGGGCCTGCTGATCCACTCGACCGCCGGGTTCATCGACCCGGGCTGGGACGGGACGATCACCCTGGAGCTATCGAACGTCGCCCGGCTGCCGATCACGATCTACCCGGGGATGCGCATCGGGCAGATCTCGTTCATGCGCCTCGATCGGCCGGCTGAGCGGCCCTACGGCCACCCGTCGCTCAACTCGAAGTACCAGGGGCAGAGCGGGCCGGTCGACTCCCGCTACCGCGACAACTTCGGCTAGGCGCCGATCCGGTGGCGCGGCCGACGGGGACGCAGCATCCGGTCGGCGATCGCAGCCCCGAGGACGGCGGCGGCGAGGGCGGCGAGGAAGATCGCCGGCCAGGCCGCTCCATCGGGGACCAGCTCGGGCGCGGTCGCGCTGACTCCCAGAGCGCCCGCGGCGCGGGCGAGAAGAATGAAGGTCAGGTAAAAGCCGAGCGCGAGCGCACCCGTGAGCATTCCGTGAGCGAGGCGGCGGCCCTGCGCGCGGACGCCGGTCATGAATCCGCCGGCAAGACAGCCGGCTAGCGCGATTGCGGGGCCCAGGGGGCCACTGACCGCCGCTCCCGCGACGAGCCCGGCGCCGCCGAGCAGCCCTCCCCACCCGACGGCGACGGGCTCGAAGGGAACGGCCTCGGCGCGTCGGAACATGGCCCCCATGCTACCGTCGGCGTGCATCTGGCCCTGATTCGAGAGGAGCTCCTGTGCCGGGTTTTGTTGGCCCATGGCAGCTCGTACTGCTGCTGCTCATCGTCCTGATCATCTTCGGTGCCAAGCGCCTGCCCGAGATCGGCAAGGGCATGGGGTCCGGCATCCGCGAGTTCCGCAAGGGAGTCGGCGGGGACGACTCCGACGATGATTCCACCCCGGAGACCCGGGACGCCTGACCCGCCGGTGGCGGCTTCCGGAGTGATCTGGAGCGCCGACCTGGTGGTACCGGTTGCGGCGCCCCCCCTCCAGGGCGGCGCAATCGCTGTGCGCGACGACCGCGTGGTCGCGGTCGGTCCAGCCGCCGAGCTCCGCGCGGCCAACCCCGACATGGGCGAGCGCGCCTTCGGTGATGCCGTCATCGCCCCGGGCTTCATCGACGCCCACTGCCACCTCGAATGGAGTCTGACGGTGCCGTCCGCGACCGCGGACTTCGCGGCCTGGATGGGCGCCTTCCTCGCCATGCGCCACCGCATGCAGGCGGAGGACCATTCCGCGGCAGCGCGTCTCGGTGCACTGCGGCGCCTCGCCGCCGGAACGACCGCGCTCGCCGACAACGGCCCGACCGGGGCCGGGGTGACGGCGCTGGCCGAGCGGGGAATGCGGGGGATCGTCCACCTCGAGACCTTCGGCGACCCCGCCCCCGGCGAGGCGTCCGAGAGCGCGGCCGCCCGCACGGCCGAGGCGATCGCGGCGCTCGGGGGCGACGGCATCGAGGTCGGCCTCTCGCCTCACGCCCCGTACACGGTCGGCCCGGATCTGTGGGCGGCGCTCATCCAGCGGGACGAACTCGCCGGGGTGAGCTGGTCGACTCATCTCGCCGAGTCGCCGGCCGAGCTCCGCTGGCACCACCGGGGCGACGGGCCCCTCGGAGAGGCCTACGCGCCGCTGGGCGTCGTTCCGGCTCGATGGGGAGCGACATCGGCAGGTGTGATCGGCGCGCTCGAGCACCACGGCGCACTGCGCGACGGACTGATCGCCGCGCACTGCGTACGCCTCGAGGACGGCGAGGCCGAGGTCCTGGCCGAGCGCTCGGTCGTCGCGGTGCACTGTCCCAGCAGCAACCGCCGCCTACTGTGTGGGCGGATGCCGCTGGCCCGCCTGCGCGGCGCCGGCGTCACCGTCGCGCTCGGCACCGACAGCCCCGCAAGCGGTGGCCCCTTCGATCTGCGGGTCGAAGCCCGGGCGGCTGCTGATCTGCACGCTGCCTCGGGAGAGGCTCCGGACGCCGAGGCGCTCGTCCGGATGATGACCACGGGGGGTGCGTCGGCGATCGGCCGCAGCGGCGATCTCGGAGCGCTGGCGCCCGGCTACCGGGCGGACGCGGTCGTGCTCTCGCGCGTGCCGGGGCTCAACGCTTGGCAGGCGACGATCGACGAACGTGCGGAGGTCCGGATGACGCTCATCGGCGGCGCGCCGGCATGGGACCGCGAGAATCCGCCGGCGGATACCGGGCCGATCGAGACGTCCGCACAGGGAATCCGCGAGGGGCTCTGCTAGAAATCCCCCGTGCTGCTTGATCAGAAACGCACCCGCCGGATGGTGCAGGTCGTCGCCGTGTTCACGGCCATCGCCTTCGCCGGGGTCGCGTTCATCGTCTTGGCCTTCGTCGCCCTGGGCGGCGGGGACAACACCCAGGGCCCCGGATCGAATTCTGCGCTCGTCGCCGAGGCGCAGGAAGAGGTCGACGCGAACCCGCAGGACGCGGACGCCTGGGAGGATCTGGCGCTGGCCCAGGCGACCGACGGCAACTTCGCCGAGGCACTGGCCTCCGGTGAGAAGGCCGCCGAGCTCGACCCCGGCGACTTCCGTCGCGTGGAGACGCTCGTCTCCCTTCACACCCAGAACGGGAACCCCGACGGGGCGATCTCCGCGCTGGAGACCTACACGCAGGACAACCCGGACAACCCGGACGCCTTCCTGCAGCTGGGCAACCTCGCCCAACGCGCCGGCCGCGACACCCTGGCTCGCCTCTCGTTCGAACGCTTCCTCGTGCTGGCCCCGGACGACCGGAACGCCGACGGCGTGCGCCAGCAGATCGCGAACATCGAGAGCGGCGTCGCCGTGCCGGACATCGAGGTGCCCGAGGGCGCCGACGACTCGGGCAACTAGACGCCCCGGAAGTCCCGGTTTTCCGGGGCCGTCGTCCGTTGCTCGGCTGTTAGCATTGGCCGCCCGGGCCGTTAGCTCAGCTGGTAGAGCAGGGGACTCTTAATCCCAAGGTCGTAGGTTCGACTCCTACACGGCCCATGCCCATCTTCAGGCCCTTGGTGAGTGGCCTTCCCGGCTCTTCTTCGCAATGCGGCGAGCATGATCGCCACCCGTGCTGGGACCAGCGCCGGAACGGAATCCGCCGCGGTCGCTCGCGACCCAACAAGAACCACGGCCAGCGCGAACTGCCCCGGGCGCCGCGACCAGGAGAGACCCTGACCGGTGCCCACGACAGGTGTGCACCGGATATTTCCAACCTTCGGGGCTCGCGGCCGTTGTCAGTCATGGAGCCCACGCACCGGGCTTCGCGCATGGCACCGGGGAAGGGCCCTGCCTTGCGTTCCGGACTCGACGAGAGGTGTCCAAGTGTCCGCTACCAAGACCATCGTCTCGAGCTGTTACGACGAACGATTCTGGATCGCTGCGCGCCGCATGCTCGATCCCTTCGAACTCGACATCCTGAGGCTGCACTCAGACGGCAGAAACAGCCGGGCGATAGCCTCGATACTCGAGGCTGACCAATTCGGCGTCGAGGAACGCCTCCGGGAAATCCTGCCGCGCGTGATCCGGGCGGCCCTGATCGAGAAAGCTGTCAGCGCCGATTGATGAACGACCGAAGGGCCATCCGGACCGGCCCATTGATCTTCACCGATCGTACAACCGTGTGCACGCTGTCCCCGCCGCCGTCCTCAGATCCCCGGTGGCCCCAGAGGGCATACTGCTTCGG
>JAHEIS010000129.1 GCA_024639225.1 Actinomycetes bacterium
CGGGCGGCACCCGCACCCAGGCCGAGGAGCGGAAGCCACGCCCGGTACCGCTGGCCGGCCTCCTCGCACGCGGCCTTGACGGCGCGGCAGTCCCGGCAGTTCGACAGGTGCTCGATCACGGCGACCTCGCGACCGGCGGGCAACTGATCGTCGATCAGGGCGACGATCTCCGGCAGCATGGCACGACAGCCACCGGCAAGCCGCTCCTCGTCGATCTGCCCGATACGCAGCTCCCGCCGGAAGGCGATCCGGGCGCGCAGCAGGAGCTGGGCGACGCCGCCGGCGGTGGTCTCCATGACCTCCGCGATCTCCTCGTAGCTCAGCCCCTGAAGCTCGCGGAGCGCGAGCACGAGACGCTGCTTCTCGGGAAGACGGCTGTTCGCCTCGCGGATCTCGTCCTGCTGGGCGAGCAGCATCTCGCCGGCCTCGGCATCCGCCTCGAAGGAGACATCGGCGCCGGCCGCGACGTCGATCTCATCCGTCGTGACCTCGCGGCCGCGACCGCGGTGGTGGTCGATCACGAGGTTCCGGGCGACCCGGTAGAGATAGGCGGTCGCATTGACGCCACGGGCGGCGAGTTCCTCCCGCTTCGCCCAGATCCGGCTGAAGGCCTCCTGGGTTGCCTCGGCTGCGACGTCCGGGTTACCGGCGACGCGGAACGTGACGTTGTAGACCTTGTCTCCGTGGGCTTCGTAGAAGGCGGCGAAGTCCGCACCGCTGCCGGTGAGCGCAAGACGGCCGAGGCGTTCCTCGGCGGCCTCCAGTGTCTCCGGCCCGCTCATCGCTCCTCCTCCGACGCGTCGAGATAGTCGCTGAAGGCGGCATGGCGCGATAGGAGCGCCTCGATGCGCCGCAATCCACGGGATGACCAGTCGATGATCATCTGCTCACGGAGCGCGACATCGCGCTCGACAGATCCTGGGGAGCGATCACTTGCCGGCGTCACCTGCTCGGACCGGCGTGACTGCCAGTGCCGTTTCGGGGGCGGTTGCTCATGCATGCTAAGTCCTCGGGGCGGGGGTGAAAAGGCCAGGAGGCGCGCCCCGGCTCCGGGGCCCCGGCAGGAGTGCCAGGGCCGGGGCTCGGAGCCGGGGACGGGCCGGCGGCGTGGCGGGTCGCCCCGCCTGCCGCCACGTGGGTCACCGCCCGCTCGCGCCGGCGGCAAGTGGCGGGGATAGCGGGGACGTTGGACGGTGAGTGCTCATGGCGCTCCTCGGGCAGGGGTGGTGCTTTCCTCTTCCCAACCGCCCGGGCGCCGGATAATCACGCCCGTTTTGTTAGGAAGAAGTAAGAGGATGGATGCGGCACGAGTTGCCGGCGGAGCGCCAGGCGATTGAGTCTCCGAGCCGTACGGCCGATGAATGAAGTGCCGCGACGCGACACTGGCTGCTCTCCGCCAACCGCCTTTGCCTCAACGGAGTGCTCCCGCCAGCGGAGGTGCGCAACATCGTGGCGTGTGCCGCCGGCTCGCGACGCGGAGCGCACGTCCCGCGACGACATGGCCGCGGGGATGCGGCGGGCTGATCGCCACCCCCGGCTCACCGGGCCGAACGACGCGTAGGCAATATCTCGCCCTCACTAGAGGATGCTTCGCGGTCGGCGACGGGGAGTGCCGATAAATGGTGGGGGGCTCCCCCCTGCCCTCTGCCCATGCCCTATTCCTCCGTACCCGCACCTGAGCCCACCGAGACCCCTGAAAGCGGGGCCCGCGGAGGCGTGCTCCCACGGGGTGGATGGCTGCTCGCCGTCGCGCTCATCCTCGCTCTGCTCGGCGCCCTGGCGGTGACGCTCGTCGCGCATCGCGCCGAGCGGGCGGCGGACGCCGAGACCCGCTCGATCTCAACCGCGCGCGACGCCGTTCTGATCGCGACAGCCCTGGCCTACCCCTTCGACGAGGACCTCGTGGCGCGCGCATCGGATCGGGGACTGCGCGTGCGCTTCGCCGAGGCGGTCGAGATCGGACGGCCACTCGAGGCCACCCGTGCAATCCTGGTCCAGCGACGAACCCGAGCCCGTGACGATATGGAGCGCGAGCGCATCGACGTGGCCGTCGCCGCCATCGACGAGGCCGGAGCCGCGATCCGGGCAACCCTCGACGCCCCCGGGGGCGTGGACGTACTCGAGCAGATCCTGCCTGCGACGACCCGCGCCCAGGGGCCGATCGGCGACTGGATCGCCTACTCGGGAGCGGCCCTCCAGGCCGAGCAGAGGTCGCTCACCGCGCGCCGCAGGGCTCTCGCCGCCGCCGCGGTGGCGACGCTGACAATCGGCCTGTTGCTCAGCATCATCCTCATCGGGCACCTTCGGCGCTCACAGCGCTTGGTGTTCGCGGCGCTCCACCGGGCCGCGATGACCGATCCGCTGACGGGCGTCCGCAATCAGGGGGCGTTCTACGGTCGGGTGGCGGTGGAAGTCGCCCGTAGTCGGCGCAACGGGGCGTCGCTGAGCCTCGTGTTGATCGACCTCGACCACTTCCGCAGGGTCAATGACGCCTACGGTGAGAAGGCGGGCGACGCCGTGCTGGCGGCGGTCGGCGACGCCCTGCGCACCGCGGGACGCAAGGAAGACCTCATCGCGCGGATCGGGGGTGAGGAGTTCGCTTGGCTGGCCGTGGACACCAACGGCGATGGCGCAATGGTGGTCGCCCGACGCGCGCGAGAGGCGATCGCGAGCGTGGAGCTGGAGGGCATCTGCGCGATCACGGCATCGGCGGGAGTCGCCGAGCACCGACCGGACGAGACGGCGGAGGATCTCGTGCGCCGGGCCGATGAGGCGCTCTACCAGGCGAAGGCAGGCGGCCGGGACCGCGCGTTCCGGGCCGGGGTCGGCGCGCCCGGAACATCCCATGAGCGTCGGCTGCCGGTCGTCGGCGTCATTCGCGCCCCATGATGCCCTGGATCCGACGCGGCGCCGCCGCCTTCTCCAGCTGATCGAGGGAGGCGCGGAGCTCGGCGATGCGCTGGGCGATCTCCTGCTGCTGAGCGCCGCGGGCGCCGACCGAGCCGAGGATCGTGGGGTCGTCGCGGCGGGCATCCTCGACCGAGGTGATGATGACCGCGATCACGATGTTGATCACGACGAAGGCGGTCAGCAGCACGAAAGAGATGAAGAACACCCATGACCACGGGTGGATCGCCATACCGCGATCCAGGATGTCGACCCAGTCCTCGAGGGTCAGGACCTCGAAGAGGGTCAGCATCGACTCACCGACATTGCCCCACTCGTCGGGGTTCTCATGCCGGAACAACGCCCAACCGACCATCGCGTAGGCGTAGAAGATCACCAGCAACAGAAAGGCCACGGCCCCGATCGGGACGGTCGCCCGGACCATCCCCCGGAGCACGACCCGCAGCTCGGGGAGCACGCTGATGATCCGGGCGACCCGGAGCACGCGGATGACGCGCAGCACCGTCGCCCCCGGGCCGAAGGCGGGGACGAAGGCCGCGGCGACGACGATGAAGTCGAACAGGTTCCAGCCGTTGCCGAAGAAGCGGGCCGGCCGGCGGCCGTAGGCGACCAACCGGATCACGAGCTCCACGACGAAGATCGCAAGGAATATCCCGTCCAGGCGCGAGAGCGCCCCACCGACGGCGTCGACGATGCCGGGATACGTCTGCAGCCCGAGGCTGAGCGCATTGGCGAGGATCAGGGCGGCGACCGCGAGGGTGAACCAGCGGCGGTTGACGAGTCGCGCGGCGTGACGGGAGAGTGTGTCGTAGCTCATTCGGCTACGGGCGATTTCTGGCCGCGCGGCCCGCTTCCTGCCGGAGCGCGATCAGCCGGTGGACCGGGACGCGAACACCGCGGCGTGGTCCGCCGCGAACTCCGCGAAGGTCCTCGGACGGCGAGCGGTCACCGCTTCGAATGCGTCGGTCTCGACCCCCCCGAAGTGGCCCTCCGCCGCCTCGGCGTAGACGCGCAGGGGGCCCTCGGGGAGACCGGCGTCCGCCGCATGCGCACGATAGGTGTCACGGCCATCGACGTGGGTGATGGGTCGGCCGGCGACGGCGCTCAGGATCTCTGCGACATCGCGTGCCCGGATACCATGGGGGCCTGTCAGCTCGTAGGACTGCCCGGCGTGGCGCTCGCGCGCCTGAGGCGGGGACCAGAGTACCGCGAGGGCCATCAGGGCGATGTCGCGGCAGTCGAGGAAGGCGACCGGCGCGTCGCCGGTCGGCAGGAAGAAGCGGTCGGCGCCGGGCTGGTAGAGCGCGGGGACACCGGTGAAGTGCTGGGCGAAGATCGTCGGACGTATGGCGGTCGTCGGGACTCCCGATGCGCGCAGCGCCTCCTCGCCGAGAAAGTGCTGGGTGGGAATCGCTCCCGGGGGCGGATCGGAGTCGGCGGCGCGCGCACCGGTGACGCTCACTTTGACGATGTGCGTGCAGCCCCCGGCCCGCGCCGCTTCGGCCACACGGGCGTGCCACCCCTCCATGTCCGGCATCAGCGGTGGCACGACGATCAGGTCGGTGACGCCGTCGAGCGCCGCCTCCGGGCCGTCCGCGTCGTCCACGTCAAGGCGCACGGGGCGCACACGCTGCGGCGCGAACCGCTTCATCAGGCCCACCCACGGGCCGTCGATGTCGCGGGTCGCGATCCGGACCTCGGGGCGCCGGGCGTCGCGCGCCAGAAGCGAGACCGCCTCGGTGCCGACCCGCCCGGTCGCCCCGGTCACCAGGAAGACCCTGTCGGTCGGCTGTTCGCGATCCCCCACGGCGCGGGATTCTTGCAGCCCGCGCGACACCCGGGGGCGTAACTCGCCGCGGTGTGGGTAGGTCGGGACGTGTGACAACGTAGCGGGGACCCCATGCGTCGCTTTCCCGGAATCATCATGATCGTGCTGGCCGTCATCGGCGTGTTCGTCATCGTCGGCGCGCTCCGGGGCGTGCTGCCCGACGGCCTGCCGTTCACCTCGAAGACGGTCGAGCGCAGCCAGCCGGTGCTTCTGCAGTCCCTCGAGGACATCGGCGAGTTCCGGGCGGCCAGTGCGAATCTCCAGGTCATCGTCGACCTCGAGAAAGACACCCGCTTCGTCCCGTCGTTCGTGAAGGGTCGCCGCGTCACGATGGTGGTGCCCGCCGAGGTCGACGCGGGCGTGGACTTCACCGACCTCGCACCCGATGCCGTCACGACCAACGAGGACCGGACCCAGGCAACCGTGCGCCTGCCCGCGCCGCGCCTGTTCCCCTCCCGGATCGACCCGGACGGCGTCGAGGTAGCCGGGCAGTCGCGTGGCCTGATCGACCGGGTCGGTTCGCTCTTCGGCAGCGATGACAACTTCCAGACCGACGTGCTGCGGCTGGCGGAGGATCGCCTCGAGGAAGCTGCGGAGTCGGACGCCGCCCTCGATCAGCGCGCCCGCGAGAACATCAGGATGATGCTCTCCCAGCTCCTCGGCCAAGCAGGGTTCACCCGGGTCGACGTGATCTTCATCGAGCCGGATCCCACCCGGCGCTGAGCCCCCGACCCGGTCAGTTGCGGCCCGCGGCAGTTTTGCGAGGATTGGCGCGTGACGGAGACGGCCGTGTACAAGAGCCCCGCCGACGCGGAGCACATCGCGACGCTTGCGCGGGTCGTCAAGACCTGGATCGT
>JAHEIS010000034.1 GCA_024639225.1 Actinomycetes bacterium
CCCTGATGAGGGTGTACCTGTGCCGCCCGAAGGGCGCCTCCGATTCAGCGTGCGGACTTACCGACCACCCGGTGTGGCGTTGTGCGGATGGCCCACCGATGCCAGTCTATCGAGGGTTGTGGCGGCGCGCGATGACGCGCCACGGCGAGTGCCTGAGGGCCAGGCCGATGAAACTCGACCGAGGAGCTTCCACAATGAGCGCAGACACCCCACCCGAAGAAGCGGACACGCCCCCCGGGGAGGGCAAGCGCCCCACCTGGCTGGTCGTCACGATCGGGGTGATCGCGGCGCTGGTCATCGGCGGAGTCGTCGGCGCGCTCATCCAGGGCGACGAGGAGGAAAAGGCCAGTGAGGCCATCGCGCTGGAGGACGCCGAGTACAGCGTGCTCGTCCAGCAGCTGGACTCGGCGCTGAGGGAGCACGCGGCGACGGCGAGCGCGGTGCAGAGCCAGGAGCAGGCCAAGCAGTCGCAGGCCGCCCTGCAGCGCCAGGAGGCCCAGATGCAGGCGGTCGCGGCCGACGCCGCCAAGCAGGAGCAGCAGCAAAGAGCGCAAGCGAATGAGCAGGCCGCCGATCGCTCGGCGGCGTTACAGCGTCAGGCAGAGGCGGCGAGCGGTGCGGCGCAGCAAACGCGGCAGGCGGCCGAGAACGACTCTGCGGCCGTCGCGGAGCTGCAGAACTACGCACAGCAGCTCAGCGGGGTGAGCGCGGAACTGGACAGCTTGCTGGGACAGCTCGGAGAGGCCCAGGACGCCGCCGCCTTCGTGGCGATCCTCGTCGAGATTGCCGACGAGCTCGAACGCCTCGAAGCAGCGGCGGCCGGCACGACGACGTCGGGCGCCACCACGACGCCGGACGCCACCACGACGAGCCCCGACTCGACGACGGGAGGATGACGACATGCGCGGCCGGGGCCGGGCATCCGCGACCCGGCGCCCGCCTCGGCCCCGCATGCTCGACGACACCGCAGAGGTCTCCGCCATGGTCGGCCCCGACGGCGGTTCAGGAAAGCCCTGGCCCGGGAGGCAACGGCGCGCCGGGGCGTCCTGCGAATGGGAGCGTCAGGGCGGAGCATCCGGCTTCATGCGCCAAGCGCATCTCCATGCGAGCGCCGTCGAGGCGATGCGATAGCCGTCGAGGGTGAGCTCGTCGGCCGGTACTCGATCGTGTTCGAGGGCATGACCCTCCACCGCGGAGACGGGTCGACGACGTTCGAGGGGCCGGTGCGCGACCAGGCCGAGCTCCAGGGCCTGATCGATCGCGTCGCCGACCACGGCCTGGAGCCGATCCATGGCCGTGCCCGCGGCGGCGGTGACCTCGGCGACCGCCACTTCCTACGTGTCTGGGACTCCCGCGACGGCAAGCTGGTCCGCAGTCGCGACTTCACCGACGAGGCCGCGAAGTTGGCTGCGGCCAGCGCCGCAACGTGAGTCGTCTGTTTCAAAGACACCGAGACTGAGCGCCAGGCGGATCCCAGCCACACCTCGCGCAATGCTCCGTGGAACGGCGATCGTATCGCGCCCTGGCCCGGCGCGCGCCAGCATTGCGGCAGCGGATCCTCCGGCCGGGACGCATCGCGCTGCTCGGTGAGGTCAGGGAATCCCGCAGGCACGATGCGAGCGCGCCCGGATTCCTCTTTGCTTCCGCCTGCCAGAGACTGAAGCCGCAGGAACACCGGACAGAGTCCACAACTCGAGGGGGCCGATCACGATGCGTATGGCAGTCGTCTATCGCTGGAGCCGCAGTATTCCCGGCCGCGAGGCGGAAGCGATGAAGACCATGGCCGAGAACCACGCATTCCTTGAGAGGATGATCGCCGAGGACAGGGTCACCTCAGCGGAGTACGTCAATTTCTGGACTGATGTTTGGTCGAACTCCTTGATCGTGCGCGGCGAGCTTGAGGGTCTGATGTCCGTACTCGCTGAGCCCGAGCACCGTGAGATCGTGGCGAAAGCCGCGTACACGACGGAGGAATTCCGCATCGACTTCGCCGAGGTTGGCGAGAACCCGAGCGAGGTCTACGGAGCGTGGGCGACCATGCTTCAGAACAAGGCAGCAGGCTGACGTCTCGGGGTCGCCATCGTGGGGCCGCGCTCTCAATCGCGCCTCCCACGGTCCCAGCTGCTGCAGGATTCGCGGCACGCCGGAGTTCAGACCGGGCAGGACGGAGACCAATCCGCAGTGCCGCGCGGCACTGCGCGCGCCAACTGAAAGGCGGCGGCGAGACTTGAACCCAAGGAGAGCAGTCTTGTGCTCGGCTGCCACGTCGCGCGGCCCCTTCCCTCCCATGAATAGAGCGCCCTGTGCCGCCGGAATGACTCTCCGAGAAGCATGAGGGTGCGGACTCTCCGGGTGCCCCGATGTGGCGTTGTGCGGAGCTCTCCAATGCCCATCTATCGAGCGTGGTGCGTACCAACCGCGCGATGGCGTCGCTTGGCAGGAGCACGAGCCGACTGGAGGCACCAGGATGGCAACGACGGATCCCGCTTCTGAGGCAGTACCGGTTCCCCCGCTTCATGCCGAATTACCCGTGGCCGGGGTCCCAAGACCCCGAAACCGTGGGGGAAACGAGAGGCGACGGCGGGACTCGAACCCGCGAATAACGGTTTTGCAGACCGCTGCGTTAGCCAACTTCGCCACGTCGCCGCGGGCAACCCGCGCCAAGTGGGCACCGGGCACCAGAGCGGATGAAGGGACTCGAACCCTCGACCTTCTGCATGGCAAGCAGACGCTCTAGCCAACTGAGCTACATCCGCGTGGTCGCGAAGTCTATCGAGCCCGGAGCCGGGCCTCAACGCGGCGCGGGTGCCGACCAGGGGCTCGTGGACCTCGCCGCAACGGCGACCTCGCACCCCTCCAGCGCCAGCCGTCCGCGGAGACTCTCCGCCCACTGTGCCAGCAGCGCACCCTCGACGGCGGCGTGGTCAAGACCCACGAGCGGCATACCCTCGGCACGGTCGGCGTCGTGGTACTTCAGGTCGCAGGTCATGTACGCGTCGGCGTCCATCTCCCGGGCCGTGTCGATCAGGCTCGCCCCCGAGCCCGTGCAGAGCGCCAGGCGTTCGACCGGCCGCTCCGGATCGCCCGTCAGGCGCACCCCCGAGGGCCAGAGGGCCTCGGCCCGGGCCGCCAGCGCGCCGAGCGCCTCCGGCGACGCCAGGGTGCCGATCCGGCCCAGGCCCGCCGCCGGGTTCGCGGGCGCCGGCGCCAGAGGGTTGGCGTTCTCAAGGCCGAGCGCGCCGGCCATCAGATCGTTGAGCCCACCGGGCGCGGCGTCCAGGTTCGTGTGTGCGGCGATCACCGCGATGCCCGCCTCGGCCGCCTCGAGCGCGAGGCCCCCGGCGGAGGTGGCGGGCGTCACGCTGACCAGCGCCGGGAACACCAGCGGGTGGTGGGTGAGGATGATCCCCCAGCCCCGCTCGCGCGCCTCGGCGATCACGCCGGCGCGCAGGTCGAGGGCGACGAGGACGCCGGCGCTCTCGCCACTCCTGCGGCCGACCATCAGGCCGATGTTGTCCCAGTCCTCGGCAAGGGCCGCGGGGGCGGCCTCCTCGAGAACGCTCAGCAACTCGTCGACGCGCATTGCCCGATCCTAGAGCCTGCCGGGCCGATCACTCGTCGCTGTCGGAGTCTCCCTGGAGACGACCCTTCAGCCGGAGGATCGCCTTGGTGTGGAGTTGGCTCACACGACTCTCCGTGACGCCGAGAACCTCGCCGATCTCGCGCAGCGTCAGCCCGTCGTAGTAGTAGAGGGCAACGACGATCTTCTCGCGCTCGGGCAGTCGCGCGATCGCGTCCGCCAGCGTTTCGCGAAGGTCGGTCATGTCCATAAGGGAAGCCGGGTCCGAGGCGCGCTGGTCTCCGAGCGTGTCCATCAGCGACATCGGCTCGCCGCCGGAGTTGACCGTCCACATCTCGTCGAGGGCGACGATCGAGGAGTTGGAGATCTGCCGGATCAGATCCTGGAAGTCGCCGAGCGGCATGTCGAGCGCCGTCGCCAGCTCCTCATCGGTGGGGGCGCGCTGGAGCTTGTTCTCCAGCTCGGCCGACTTGCGCTCGATGGCCCGCGCGCGGGCGCGGACCGAACGCGGCACCCAGTCGAGCGAGCGCAGCTCATCGATGATCGAGCCCTTGATTCGGGCGACCGCGTAGGTCTCGAACTTGACCCTGCGGTCCGGGTCGTAGCGCTCGACGGCGCCGATCAGGCCGAGCAGGCCGTACGAGATCAGGTCCGACTCCTCGACATGAGCGGGCAGCGCGCTGCTCATGCGGCCGGCCACGTACTTCACCAGCGGGGCGAAGTTGATGATCAGCTGATCGCGCGCCTCCTCGTCGGAGTGCTGCTTGTAGCGGCGCCACAGAAGACGAAGCTGGTGCTCCTCGCGAATGCGGGAGCCGGCCGCTTCGCCGCGCAGCGCCTTGGACACGAGGTCACGAGCGACGGCCATCCCAACGATTGTAGGGACACCTGCGAACTCGGCAAAAATATGCCTCTTCGCAGGCCTTTTTTCGGACGATTCGACGAAAGTCGAGGAGTCGATGAGCGACGGCGGCGGCGGCAGTCCGGCGATTCCGGCGATTCAGTCGCCGAAGTCGACGCGCTCACCCTCCTCGGCCCAGGCGACAGGGCAGTCAAGCGCATCCGAGACTGCCGTGAGCGTGGCACGGCGGTCGTGCTCGGGGTAACAGTGCGTGAGCAGCAGGCGCCCGGGCCGCGCGGCCCGGGCGATGTCGACGACGCCCGCCGCGTCCAGATGCGGGACGCCGCCGGGCACGGGCCCGGTGCCGAAGGAGCACTCCAGAATGAGGACATCAACGCCGCGCGCGAAGGAGCCGAGTTCGTCGTTGGGCCCGCAGTCCGCGCCGAAACAGATGCTCCCGGCGCCGTGCTCGAGACGCAGGGCGAACGTCGGCGGAAGGTGCGGGACCTCCTGCCAGGCCAGCGTGAGCTCGGGCCGGATCTGGAGGCGGCCGGCCGGCGGCGGCAGCTCGCTCGTGGCGAAGACCTCGTCCCAGTGGTCAACGCCGCCGAAAGCCGAAAAGCGCCCCGCCAGGCCCGGAGGGGTGAGAAGCGGCAGCGGCTCCTGCCTCCCCGGCCCGTGGGCCAGGTACACGTGCAGCGCGAAAAGATCGATGCAGTGGTCGGGATGCGCATGGGTGATGACCAACGCATCGAGCTCGGCCGGATCCGCCTCATCGAGCAGCCGCGCCAGCGCACCCGCCCCGAGATCGAGAACCACCGCGTGCGCGCCGGCCCGGACCAGAAAGCCCGTCTGCGACCGGCCACCCCGTGTGTACGCGGTCCCCGTCCCGAGGGGCGTGAGACTGAGAGATGACGGCATGAACGCCCCCGCGGGTCGACCCCGCGGGCCAACGCCGCGGGCAATCTGGTGTATACCGGCAGCGTGTCCGCCATCGCCCGCCTGCTCTGCGCCCTCGGCCTCGCCGTCCTGCTCGTGGGATGCGGCGGGGACGGCGAACCCTCCGGCGTTGACCTGCCGGCTCCGGAGTTGGTCGCGGCGGCCGCCGAGGCCCTCAGCGAGCAGGACAGCTACCGGGCCCGCTTCGAGGGGACGATCGGGATCAGTGGCGGTGAGTCGATCACCGGCGGGCTGCTGGGCGAGGAGCAGCCGATATCCGGGGAGGCCCGCGTCAGCGGCGACGACGCCGCCGTCGATCTCGCCGCCGACCTCGGAATCACGAACGCGCAGCTCACGCTCACGCGCACCGGCAACGGCGTGTGGCTCGGCCTGCTCGGCCAGGACTACACGCTCGATCTCCCCGGGGAGACGCTCGATCTGTTGCGGCCCCGCGACGTCGCGCCCACGCTGGTGAGTTGGATGGCCGATCCGGAGATCACCGGCACCGGCTCCGCGGACGGCGTCGATGTCGCCACGATCACCGGCACGGTCGACCCTGACGCGATCCTGGCCGACATCACCACGCTCAGCGGCGCCGAGATCGACGAGACCGCCGCGCAGCAGCTGCGGGCCGCGCTCAGCGAGGGCATGATCGAGCTCACGGTGGGCATCGAGGACCGGCTCCCGCGACGCCTGCGGGCGGACGTCGTCCTCGACGGGCAGATCGACGCGATCGACGCCGACGGCGCATCGGTCGACCTCGATCTCGAGCTGCGGGACTTCGACGAGGATCTGACGATCGCCGAGCCGAGCGACGCCCAGCCGTTCTCCTTTGACGCCCTCGGGGGCTTCGGCCCCTAGCGGTTCGCCTCGAGGTCCTCGACGACCGCGATGTTGCGGCGATCGAAATCGTCGGGCGCCGGCGGCTCCTCAAACCACGCCTCGAGGATCTCCTCGGCAACCGGTGGGCTGGTCGCCCGCAGCGACATCACGAGCACGTTCGCCCGGTTGTAGCGGCGGGCCATGCGGGCGGTCTCGGGATCGGCGCAGAGCGCGGCGCGAACGCCGGGCACCTTGTTGGCGGCGATCGAGGCGCCCGTGCCACTCCAGCAGAACAGGACGCCCTCCTCGCACTCTCCGCCAGCGACACGCTTTCCCAGCTGCCCGCCGACCTCGGCCCACTCGGTCGTGTCGCCGGCGACCAGTGGCCCGAGCAACGACAGTTCATGGCCGTCGGCCGCCAGCGCGGCGACGACGGCATCGGTGAGCGGAGTCCTCTCATCTGATCCGACCGCGATGCGCATTGCCTGGCCACGATATCGGCCGGGGGCTCTGCGCTAGGCTCGCGACGTGATCGTGAAGGGCGGGACATTCGGGCCGGTTGCGACCAACACCTACGTTGTCGCCGACGGGCAGGGCGGCTCGGCGCTCGTCGTCGACCCGGCAGCCGGAAGCCGGGACTGGGTCCTCCAGACCCTCGCCCGTCTCGAAGTCACTCCGATCGCGGTCTGGGACACGCACGGCCATTGGGACCACGTGGTCGAGAATCACCTCTGGGCCGACGACGGCCTGCCGATCTGGTGCGGCCGCGGAGACGAGGACTGGGTCCGGGCACCCGCGCCCTTCAACCCGGCGCTGTTCGGCAACCCGCCGCCGACTCCGGGCGTGGAGCCCAGCAGGGTGCTCGGCGCAGACGACGTCCTGGAGTGCGGGGCGCTGAGCTTCGAGCTCATCCCCACGCCGGGCCATTCGCCCGGGTGCTGGGTCGCCTACAGCGCCGAACATGGTGAGGCGCTGGTCGGCGATCTCATCTTCGCCCAGGGCGTCGGCCGGACCGACTTCCCCGGCAGTGACCCCGCCGCGATGATCGCGAGCCTCGAGCGCGTGCTCGCCCTCCCGGGCGAGACGGTGATCTATCCGGGCCACGGGCCCTGGGCCGGCACCCTCGCCGAGGCCGAGCCCTACGCGCGGATGTTCATGCGATGAGCCCCGCGCCCGGGCGCGAGGAGATCCTCACCGCCCTCGCCGCCGTCGACGACCCCGAGTTGCGACGCAGCATCGTCGACCTGGGGATGGTCGGCGACGTCGACATCGCAGACGACGGACGGGTTGCGGTGGCGATCAAGCTGACGGTCGAGGGCTGCCCCCTGCGCGCCGAGATCCAGAAGCGCGTCAGCACGGCGCTCATCGCGGTTCCCGGCGTCACCGGCGCCGCCGTACGCCTCGACACCATGACCGATGCCGAGCGTGCCGCGATGCGCGGCGGGCTGTCCGCGGGACTCGACGTCTCCAGTCCGTTCACCGACGCCGGGTCGGCCACCCGGGTGATCGCCGTCGCCTCCGGCAAGGGGGGCGTCGGCAAGTCGAGCGTGACGGCCAACCTGGCGCTCGCTCTCGCGGATCAGGGGCACAGCGTCGGCGTGATGGACGCCGACGTCTACGGCTACTCCATCCCCCGGATCCTCGGCGTCGAGCGGGCCGCGGTCACCGTCGAGGACCTCATGATCCCGATTGAGGCCTTCGGGGTGCGGGTCTTCTCGATCGGTTTTCTGACCGAGGAGGACAGCCCTGTCATCTGGCGCGGTCCGATGCTTCACAAGGCACTGACGAGTTTCGTCACCGAGGTCTTCTGGGATGAGCCGGACTACCTGCTGGTCGACCTGCCGCCGGGGACCGGCGACGTCGCGCTGTCGATCGCCCAGCTCCTTCCGAAGGCCGCGATGATCGTCGTGACGACGCCGCAGCTCGCCGCACAGCGCGTGGCCCGGCGCGCGGCCGCGATGGCGGACCGGGTCGACCTGCCCGTCGTCGGCGTCATCGAGAATATGAGCTGGTTCATCGCGCCGGACACCGGCGCCCGCTACGAGGTCTTCAGCGGTGGTGGCGGGCAGGCACTGGCGGGCGAGCTCGATGTACCCCTGCTGGCGCAGGTTCCGCTCGAGCCGGCCGTCGCCCTGGGCGGCGACAGCGGCCTGCCGATCGTGCACGGGTCTCCCGACAGCGCAGCGGCGAAAGCGATGCGCACCGCCGCCGACGGCCTGCGGACGGCCCTGGCTCCGGGCGCGACGACCTGACGACCGGCCCTGTGCGTCTGGTGTAAATTTCCCGGCGGCCAGACCCGAGGAGCCCGCACAGACATGGCATACGTGATCGTTGAAACCTGCATCGGCACCAAGGACACCTCCTGTGCCGATGTCTGTCCCGTCGACTGCATCCACCCCACGGCCGGGGAGGAGAATCACGACGAGGCGACCATGCTCTACATCGACCCCAACGAGTGCATCGACTGCGACGCCTGCGTCGAGGCCTGCCCGGTCGACGCCTGCATGTCCGAGGACGACGTTCCCGGTCAGCTCGAGGTCTTCAAGGAGATCAACCGTGTCTACTTCGAGGAAGGTCACGCGGCCGGAGAGAAGATGGTCGCGGAATTCCTCGCTTCCAAGAGCTGAGCTGATCGCAGCGGCCTGAACGGTCGTACTGTCCGACGCCGCGGTAAGGCGCAATACTCGGGGCCCGGGAGCAGATCGCCCGGGCGCCATGACGCCACCATCGCGCACAACACGCCCACTCAGACTCTGGCCCGGCGCGGCGCTTGCCGCCGGCCTGCTCTGCCTGGCGGCGACGCCCGCGACGGGCATCGGACCGGATCGCACCGCCCACATCGCCGGGGGTGAACCCGCGGCCGGGGCACGGCATGAAGCGCTCGTGCTCGTCTCTTACCCACAGGGATCGGGTGTCGCCGTGAGCGAGTGCACCGGCGCGGTCGTCGGTCAGCGCTGGGTCGCCACCGCGGCCCACTGCCTGACCCGGGCGGGGGCCGGCGGCCGGGCCGAGCTGCGCGACGGGCTCCAGACGCGGGTCATCGTCGCCCGCGCCAACATCGGCAGCGTCCGCGAGGCCCGTCGCGAGGATGCCGCCGAGGCCGTTCTCGACGCCGCCGATGCCCTCAATGCAATCCGCGGCGAGGCCTATGGAATCCCGCCGGGCTACCGGCCGAGGACCTCACGCAACGGGGACGTCGCCCTGATCCGGCTCGACCGGCGCGTCAACAGCGCCCTCGGCGTCCCGCTGGCGCGCCCGGACCAGGCGCGCGCCCTACGCCCTGGCGGAACCGTCACGGTGAGCGGCTGGGGGGACACCGGCAACGGGGTCCGGTCCTCGGTCCTCAAGAGCGCGGAGCTGTCGCTTCTCGACGACAGCGACTGCTCGGCGGCCACCGGTACCGGATCGCTCTTCACCTTCGTGCCCGGCGCGATGGTCTGCGGCGGCGACTCCACGCCGCCGGCCGCCGGGGCATGCGGCGGCGACAGCGGCGGCCCGCTGGTCTCACGGACGCGGGCCGGGTACCGACTGCTGGTCGGCGTGGTGAGCTTCGGCGACGTGTCCTGCGGTGGCGGGCCGTCCTTCTTCACGCGCGTCGACGCCTTCAACGGTTTCCTCGGGTCGCTGATGGACGCAGATCCCGTGGCGGGAGTATCCGATCCCCAGCTGGAGGACGCCGTGCTGTCGGATGTCGGCGAGACCGGCGCCAGGCTGTCCGCCGACGTCGACCCAAATGGCGCGGTGACGGCGCTCGAGGTCGACTACAGCCCCATCATCAGCCCGGTGTCACGTACGGCGGGGGTCGTCGCCGGCACCGGGCGCGTTCCCGTCGGCGCGACGACCGGGCTCCCCGGTCTGGCGCCGGGAACGACCTACGACTACTCGACCTGGGCATCGAGCGTGCTCGGGCGACGCCCCGGCCCGAGCGGGCGCTTTCGCACGCCGGGCAGGGCGCGCGAGCCGCGGATCGTCGAGGCGCGCATCCGCTGCGCCCCGGCGACGCCCCGGCCGCGCGCTGCGGCGAATGGCTCCGTGGAGCTGACGGTCGACCAGCTCGTGATCAACCAGCGCATCGGTCAGGCGGCGCTGCGTCGGGTCGAGGCGATCGAGAAGTGGTTGGACGACGGCATCACCTCGCGTGACGTCTGCGGTGCCAGCCTCGGGCCGCGTCTGTTTGACGGTGTCACCCAGCGCGATGCCCTGCGAATCGAGCCCGGGAGTCCTGACCCACGGGACCTCCAGACCCGCCGGCTCGGGCCCGCCCAGCCCGGTCGCTTCCGTCTGAACCGCCGCCAGTTGATCATCAACCAGCGCATCTACCAGGCCGCACTGCGCAAGGCGCGAGCCGTCCGTCGCCGCGTCGAGGGCGGGCTCACCGGCGGGGACATCGTCGACGGCGCCCTTCGCCGCGAGCACTTGGCGCCGGGCGCGATCGTCACCGCGGTCGCCGATCGTCCGGCGCCGGCGCCATCACGGAGTGAGGCGCTGTCGGCACCCCCGCGGGCCGGCGGCGTCCGTGTGGACGAGCGCCAGCTCAGGATCAACCAGCGCATCGCACAAGCCGCGATCCGCGAGACGCGCCGGGTCATCGGTCGCCTCGAGATCGGCCTCGAGGGCAAGAACTTCCGCCGGGCGAGCATCACGGCGGCTGATCTGCGGTCGTCGGTGACCAACACCTGACCGGCGTTCCCGGCCGGGTCAGCCGGTCTGATTCACATCGGTGGACTCGTCGAGCACCGCCGACTGGGCCTGCTGGGCGGCCATCCGGGTCAACGCTTGGATCACTTTGTGCCGGGCGCGGCTCGCCGCGTCGGACGCGCCGACGTCGTGCTCGCGGGCGAGCCCCGCTGCCGTGACGAGCAGCTCCGACGGTTCCCGCCCCTCTGCCGCACGAGCGGCCTGGGAGAGCAGCGGGCCCGCGACGGCGTCGCGCCTGACGAGCGCGATCTCGCACTGCGCGATCTGGGCGACGAGGCGTACGGCCTCCGAGCGCGTCACACCAGCCACCTCCGCAGATTGCCGGCGAACACACCGGCGATTTCAGGGGCGCTCCAGCGGGCGAGCCGGGCCGCGCGCCTCACGAGATCGATCGCGGTGGCGTAGTCGCCGTAGGGTCGATCGCTGCCGAAGCAGATTCGGGCGGGCGGCAGATCGACGAGGTCGGTCAGGCTCGCCAGAGACGTGTCAAACAGGACGCCATCGTCCTCCGCGAAGACCGCTGCGAGACCGCGGGCATCGCCTCGTCCGCCGTGGGCGAGGATCAGTCGGGTGTCCGGCGCAGCGGCACGCAGGGCCGCGAAGGGCTCCGCGAGCCGCCGCGCGCCGAAGCCCGCGTGAAAGAGAACCGGCAGTCCCTCGGCCCCCGCGGCGCGCACGACGGCGATCGACTCCGGCGACTCCGGACGGAACGACTGACCGACCGGATGGAGCTTGACCCCCCGAACACCCGCGGCGAGGGCCGTGGCCAGCTCCTGCTCCCAACCCGGCGCCGCCGGGTTGAGGCGACAGAAGGGGATCAGACGAGCATCGTCGGCCGCCTCGCGCACGACGGCGTTGGCTCGGGCGAACTGGCGGTCGTCGCCGGGATCAGACGCAGGGAAGCAGACGGCCCCGGCCAGACCCCAGCGCTTGAGATCGGCAAGCAGGTCCTCCGAGGCGAGCTCGTGCCCATCAGCGTCACGGCCGAGATGCACGTGCGCGTCGAGCACGTCGACATCCGGCACGGCGACGAGCCGGCTCTCGAGCTCGGCGAGTCCATCGGTCTCGGCGAGCAGGGCACCGTCCTCGCCCCACACGCGCGTCACCGGGCGCCCCCCTCGAAGGCCGTGATCGCCGCGCGCGTCTCAGCGGGCACAGGGCTCGGCCTGCCCTCCTCATCGAGCCCGACGGCGACGATCTGGGCGATGACCAGGTCCTCGGGCCCCTCGGCGTCGACGCGGCAGATGACGAGGTCCACGGTGAGGCTCGTCTCCCCGATCCTGGACACCCGCACGAAGACCATCAGCGCATCTCCGTAGCGCGCCGAGGCGAGGTACTCCACCTCCATGCGACGGACGACCGGGAAGTGGTCGGGTGCGCCGAGCGGCGGAAGGTCGAGATGACGACGATAGGCCGCAACGGCCCGATCGAACAGACGCGTGTACCGGCCGTAGTAGACGACCCCGTACAGGTCGGTGTCGGCGAGCTCGACCGACGCCGTCAGCGAGAAGCGGAACGGACTACGCGAGACCTCGTCACCCGCATCACCGGTCGCGGTTCTCACCGGGATGGCGGGGCGGCGCGGAAGGGCTCGGGCGTCATGGCGTGCGGAGGCTAGCGGAGCCGCCCGACCGTCCGCGGGTCAGGGATTCGTTTCGGAATTGTGGAGATCCCGCGGGGGGCGTAGGTCGTATTCGAGAGCTGCGCTAGCCTCGCGATGCTCCCTGCGGAGCCCCTGCCGATGACCACTCTCGCGCTCAGGCGGATGTCCGCCGCCGCTCTCCTCGGGGCCACGATCCTCGCCGCTCCGGCGACGGCCGCGCCGCTGACGGAGGTTGCGCCCCGCATCTTCGAGGGCTCTCCGGTCTCGGGTCCGTCGTGGGAGGCGTTCGTCGGCGCGACGGGCGGAGGATCGACGGGCGAGTGCTCCGGCGCGGTGATCGGCGATCGCTGGGTGTTGAGCGCCGCGCACTGCGTCGCCGTGACCCAGGGCCCGGGCGCAGGCGAGCTGCGACCGGGCCTGTCGACGCTGATCGCCCCGGGCCCCGTGGACGTCACGCCCCTTCGTGACCATCTCGGGGGTCTCACGCCCCGCCCTCGGACGCCGGCGACCGCATCCGGCCAGGCGCACCTCATCCCCGACGGCTATCGCCCCGCCACCTCACAACGCGGCGATCTCGTCCTGATCCGGCTCGACGCCCCGTCCGACCCGGCGCTGGGCGTCCCGGTCGCGCGGGCCGACCAGGCCGACCTCGGGTCCCCGGGGCGGACCGCCACGCTCCGTGGCTGGGGCGTCACCGAAGCCGGAACCGTGTCCGCCGGACCGCGACAGGCCAACGGGCGGATCACGGGAGTCGCCGAGTGCACCTCGACCGCCGCGGTGCCGCCCTTTCTGTACGACGACGCGCGGATGCTCTGCGCCGGGCGCAGCTCCGAGCCCCGGGCGATCGCCTGTGGCGGGGATAGCGGCGGCCCGCTGACGACAGCCGCGCCCGGCGGCTACCCGGTGCTCATCGGCGTCGACAGCTTCGGAGCCGTCGACTGCGGTCTCGGGCTTTCCTACTTCACCCGGGCCTCGCGCTACGCCGACTTCCTGCGCCAGCGGATGAGCGCCGATCCCGTCGCCGCGGTGACCGCCCCGTCGCTCTCCCCCTCAGCGGCCGTACGTACCGGACCGACCACCGCGGAGATCCGCGGGGCCGTTGCGCCCGGAGGGCTGGCCTCGGCGGTCGTGGTCGAGACCGGCGCGGCCGGCGCCGCACGCCCGGCCGCGGCCTCGGCCCTGGTCGGTTCTGGTCGGGCACCGACCACCTTCGTGGTCCCGATCACGGGCCTCGAACCCGGTGCCCCGCACAACTTCACCCTGCGGATCGAGAATCTCACGGCGCCGCACGACGGCCTCTCCGGTTCGATCCCGGCGACGCCCGGCGAAAGCGCTGACGGAGTGCCGCTGCCGGCGGAGACGGCGAGCCTGCCCGTCTGCAGCCCCCTCGCCACCAACGCTCCGCGCAGCAGGCAGCAAGGCACCGTGCGGCTCACGGCGAACCAGCTGCGGATCAATCAGCGCGTCGGACAGGCGGCGATCCGGAGGCTGAACGCCATCGACGCCTGGCTCGAAGACGGGATCGTCGGCGGCGACCTCTGCGGCGGCGCCCTGAGCACGCAGTCGCTGGCCGGCCTCGACCTCTCCTTCGGCGGCGCCGTCGGGCGGGCCGAGCCCGCGCCGCGCCCGCTGCGCGTCGCCAGGCCTCGCCCCCGCTCGGCGCGCCCCGGTTTGACCCGCACCCAACTCCGGATCAATCAGCGGATCTACCAGGCCGCACTCCGGCGTGCGCGGGCACTCAGCGCCCGGATCGACGGCGGCCTGACCGGTGGCGACATCCGAGATGGATCGCTGGACGTCAACGTGCTCCCGCCCGGTGCCAACGCACGCCAGGCTGCGATCCCGGTGACGCCTCTCGCGGCGTCGGCGACCCGCGTCCCCGCACGACCCCGCACCACGCAGAGCGCTGTGCGGCTCACGCGGGCACAGCTACGCACGAACCAGCGCATCGCCCAGGCGGCGGTACGGGAGGCAAACGCGCTGGCGGCGACGATCGAGCGTGGCTTGACCCGCCGAAACTTCGCCGCCGGGTCCATCACCGCATCGGACTTCGTGCCCTCGGTCCTCGGCGGCTGAGGGATCGCCGACTGGTAGCCTCAGCCCGATGGCGCGCAAGAAGTCTCGCAAGGGTTCCGGCGGAAAGCGGGCGAACTATGCCCCCTCGCCCAGCGAGGTGGGGGTCCGCGGCAGGCTACCGGTCGGATGGGTGAACATCTCCGGCTTCATCCTGTTCTCCATCGTCTCCCTCGCGCTGATCGCCGACTTCGTCCGTGCGACGGCCAACAGCCGGGGCAACGACCCAATCGCAATCCTGATCGTCCTGGGGCTCTCGCTCACGGTTGTGTGGCTCTTCGCCACGACCCGGGTCGAGGATTAGTCCTCAGGCGCGGCTGCCCGGCAGCGAGTCATGAATGAATTGGATCTTCGCGACGGCCATCTCGCGTGGCGCGAAGGGATACGGATCGCTCATGCCCATCGACCGGTTGAGCTCGTTGAGGGCGGAGCTGATCCGGGTCCAGCGGACGTAGGTCTCGCCGAAGCCCTCCAGGATCTCCGGAATCTCAATGCCCAGAAACGCGTCCGCTGTCTCCAGCGTGTCGGAGATATGGAAGTAGTGGGCGAAGCTCTCGGCGAAGTCCTCCCACGGGTGTGAGGCGGCGTAGTGAGAGACGAAGCCCTCCTTCCAGGACCCGTCGTCTTCCTGGGCGTAGTGGCGCTCCAGCGCCTCGGGATAGGACGCCCGCTCATCGCCGAACGCCGCGCGGAAGTCCTCGTGGCCGAATGCGTGCCCGACGGACGTCTGCCAGTACCAGTGGCCGAGTTCGTGCCGGACGTGGCCGAGAGGTGTCCGATAGGGCTCCTGCATCGCGGTCCGGACGATCTCGCGCTGCGCGGGCTCACCTTCGGCGATGTCGATCGTGATGACACCGTCGGCGTGGCCCATCGTGACCGGATCCTCCGGCGTCCCCGTGCGCATGTCGAACCGGAGCTCGGGATCGGCTCCGAGGATGACCACGCCTGCCCTCAGCAGCTGCCGGAAGGTCCGTCGCTTCGCCTCCTGAAAGGGCGCCCGGAGCGCGCTCGGCTCCTGCGAGACGTCCCGATCACAGCTCAGGCAGCGCCTCTCGTCGAATGCCTCCCAGTTGCACGCCTCAACGCTCGTGCGATGGATGCAGCCCACGGCGTCGACCACGAAGTCGTCAACCGGCGGCGAGTAGAGGAGCTCGCGGTCGCACGACCCGCACCGGAGGTTCCCGAAGAACATCTCCCCCCCGCAGGCAGGACATGTGAACTTCCTCATCCTCGCGGTCCTCTCATCAGGCCGTGGCCGACACCGTTTAGCGGGGTGCGGCCGGAGCGCGCAACCGTAGCCGAGAAGAGGTTGCCCCGAGGAGTCCCCATCGGTCACCGGTGCGAGCGTGATCATGTTGACAGACCCATGCCGGCGTGGGCGTGATACGGCGTCTGATGTTCACCCGTGTCCAGAGTCCGCGCGCGATCGCCCGGGCGGTCCTCTTGGCAGCCTGCGCCGCGGCACTGATGGCGTTCGTCTCACCGGCCTCCGGGGCCCGCGAGCAGACCGACCTCATCGTCGGAGGCGCGCCGACGACCGACGTCCCGTACCAGGCGCTGGTGTACATCGAGGGGAAGACCGCCGGGCAGGCGCGTGGCGGTCGCTGCACGGGCGCGGTGATCGGCGCGCGCTGGGTGATGACTGCCGCCCACTGCCTCACGCAGAACCAGGGACCGGACACCGGTGCGTTCCTCGCTGAGCTCTCCACCCTCGTCGTCACGGGCAGGAGTGACACATCGCTGATCGCCGAGCTGGAGCGCACCGGCGACCCGGCGGTCGCTGACCAGGTAGCCCAGGAGCTGGACCCGGCACTCGGCGAGGATTACTTCATCTCCGAGGCCTGGAATCCGGCCAGCTCGCTCTTTCTCGCCGACGTCGCCCTGATCCGCCTCGACCGTGCCATCGCCCCGGAGTTGGGCATCGCGCCGGCCCGGGGCGACCAGGTGGCGGCCTTCGCCCCCGGCACCGCCGCGGAGGTCAGCGGCTGGGGCGTGACCGAGGCCGGGACCGTCTCATCTCTTCTGCGGACGGCGCCCGCGCCCGTCCGCCCGGGTGCGGACTGCGCCGAGCTTGCTCTGTTCGGTTTCGTGGACAACGCCATGCTGTGCAGCGGGGAGAATGGCCCACCGCCCCAGGGGACCTGCAAGGGGGACTCGGGAGGGGCTCTGGTCGCGCCGTCCGACTACGGGGTGCCGATCGCGGGAGGAATCACCTCGTTCGGCCCGCCGGACTGCACACGTCAGCCCGCCGCCTTCACGCGCGTGAGCGCGTTCACCGAGCTGATCGTCCGCGTACTCACCCAGGACGACACGGCACCGGTCCAGGCTCCTGAGATCGACTCCCTCGCCCTCACCCCGGACGCTTCGGGCGTCATCGCCCTCGACGCGCGCATCGACGCCAACGGCTCCGCGACGAACCTCGAGTTCACCTTCGCCCCACTGCGCCCGGCCGCCCCTCTGCGGCGGGGCGTGCGCGTGGGATCCGGAGACGACTCGCGCGACATCACCACCGGCATCAGCGGACTCGCCCCCGGCGTCAGCTACGAGTGGAGCGTCCATGCGTCCGGCGTGCTCGGCCGCGTGGCCGGTCCGACGGGGACGATCACGATGCCGGGGGACGTCGTGCCGGTCGACGCAACCCCGGAGACGACACGCTGCCGACCCAGTGACACGCCGCCCGCGGCCGGGGGCTCCGGCTCGATCAGCATCAGCCGCCGTCAGCTGGCGATCAACCAACGCATCGGGCAGGCGGCGCTCAAGCGGCTGAACGCGATTGAGGACTGGATCAACGCCGGCATCGTCGCGACAGACCTCTGCGGCGGCGGGATCGGCGCCGGTGATCTCGAGGCGATCGATCTCGCTCTGGCAGGCGCCGGTCCCGAGCCGCGCCTTCCCGCTCCCCGACCACTGTCCATCGAACGGCTCTCCCCGATCGACCTCGGCCGGTTCTCGGTGTCGCCCGGACAGCTCCGGACCAACCAGCGCATCTACCAGGCGGCACTGCGCCGCGCGCGCGGCCTGCGCGCCCGGCTGGCCGGCAGCCTGACCGGCGGCGACATCCGCGATGGTCAGCTCGACTGGGATGCCCTTCCCCCGGGGGCGATGATGACCCGGCTGGAGCGCGGAAACGGCTCGCCCCCGTCGACGACGAACATCAGCGTCCGGTCGTCGCGCCCCCGGGGAGGCATCCGCGTGAGCGCAAGCCAGCTACGGATCAACCAGAAGATCGCTCAAGCGGCGGTTCGGGAGGCGAACGCCCTGCGCGCCCAGATCGGCGCCGGGCTCACGGGCGAGAACTTCGCCCCGGCGTCGATCTCGGCCCGTGACTTCACGCCGGAGATATCGGGGAGGGCCACGCCTCCCCCGCAGGGCTGACGTCCACGCGAGGCCGACCGCGTCTTGACGGCGCCGCGAGTGATCTCGCCCGGTCCGTCTCCGGAACTCATGATCGACCCTGCCGCGTCCGATGCTCCTGGGAGAACGCTACCCGTCGCTGACGCCCGCCCGAGGACATGCCGCCCCCCATCGCACGAATGCTGCT
The DNA here is from genome assembly GCA_024639225.1 of Actinomycetes bacterium. Lineage (GTDB taxonomy): Bacteria > Actinomycetota > Thermoleophilia > Miltoncostaeales > Miltoncostaeaceae > JAHEIS01. The sequence goes on from JAHEIS010000034.1 coordinate 18,098, forward strand.
CGCTGCGGCGACTCTCGCGGCCGCCGTCCTCGTTGCACCGGCCGTCGGGCCGGCCCATTCCGCCCCGGGCCCCGATCCGGGAGTCGCGATCCACAACGGCGAGGATGCGACGGAAGCCCGCTGGGAGGCGTACCTCCTGACACAGAGCGCGGAGGGGTTCAGCAGCTGCACCGGCGCGGTGATCGGCCAGCGGTGGATCCTGACCGCCGCCCACTGCGTGAGCTACACCGAGGGCGTCAGGGCCGGCCAGTACTTCGATGATCTCGCCACCCTCGTCGTCACCGGCAACACCGATCTCTCAATCGGCTCCGACGTCCTGAAGCCGGCGTCGGCCGAGGCCTACTACATCTCCGGCGACTGGGATCCGGCGGTGACCGGCTTTCTCGGAGACTTCGCGCTCCTGCGCCTCGACCGCGACGCGCAGCCGGAGCTGGGCATCGTCCCGGCCCGCGCCGATCAGGCCGACGCCTTCGCGGGCGGAATCATCGGCGTGGTCAGCGGCTGGGGTCTCAACGAAGCCAACGAGAGCCCGGACATCCTCCAGACGGCCGGCGCCCCGATGCTGGCCGCAGAGGCGTGCGCGGCGTTCGGCAGTGGCTTCTTCCCCAGCGCGATGCTCTGCAGCGGCGACGACGGTCCGCCCCCCAGGGGCACCTGCCGCGGTGACAGTGGTGGGGCCCTCTCTGCGGCCTCCGCGTCCGGGGTGCCGATCGCCGGAGGGATCACCTCGTTCGGCGCCTTCGACTGCAACGTCCAGCCCGCCGGCTTCACGCGCATCTCGGTCTTCGCCGAGGCGATCTCCCAGTCGCTCGCCGCCGACCCCGTCGCTCCCCTTGTCGCCCCCGAGATATCGGCGATCAGTGTCGCCGCGACGAGTGAGACGACGGCGACGGCGAGCGCGACACTCGAGGCCAACGGCGGAGCAACGAACCTCGAGGTCGACCTGGCGCCGACCCTTCCGGCCGCGCCGCTGGTGCGGGGCGCCCGGGGCGGATCGTCGAACGACCCGCGCACCGTCGGCTTCGACATCGGTGGTCTGGCTCCCGGCGTGACCTACGACTGGAGCTCCCACGCCTCGAGCATCTTCGGGCGGGCGGGCGGACCGACCGGCCAGGTCACGACCCCGGGCGAGGTGCAGCCCCTGGGCGCGTCGCCGGAGACGACCCGCTGCGTTGCGCTCGAGGACGGGGTTGCGCCGGCCAAGAACGCGGGCACCTTCCGGCTCACCCGTTCCCAGCTGGCCACCAACCAGCGCATCGGCCAGGCTGCCCTGCGCCGTCTGAACGCGATCGAGGACTGGCTCAACGCCGGCATCACCGCCGCCGACATCTGCGGCGGCAGCCTCGGATCGGGAGTCCTGAGCGAGATCGAGCTCGGTCGGGCCGGAGACGGACCCGCCGCCACCCCGCCCTCTCCTCGGGCGCTGTCGGTCAAGAAGCCCGAGAACCCGGACAGCTCACGCGTCTCGTTGGACGCCGGCCAGCTCCGGACCAACCAGCGCATCTATCAGGCCGCCCTCCGACGGGCGCGGGCGCTGCGCGATCGCCTCAACGGCGGACTCACCGGCGGCGACATCCGCGACGGAGAGCTGGGCTGGGCGGCGATGCCGCCCGGGGCGATGATGATCCGCTTCGGCGCCGGCGAGCAGTTCGCCGCGTCGGTTACCCGGATCGCGCCGCCGAACTCCTCGGGGGCCGGCGACATCCGCGAGGCCTCAGTCGGCCAGCTGAAGATCAATCAGCGCATCGCCCAAGCCGCCGTGCGCGCGGCCAACGCGCTGCGCGATGAGATCCTGAGCGGCCTGACCGCGGAGAACTTCCTCCCGGCATCGATCTCGTCACGGGACTTCGAGCCCACGATCGCGGCGAAGATCGCGGGCAGCCCGGCCGCGGCGCCAACGACGTCGACCGTCAACGACGCCGAGGCCGGATTCACGCCCAAGCCCCTCCGCGCCGGCCCCTAGCGAGTCAGGCGTCAGGTGGGCGCGCCCACGAGCGCGACGAGGATGCCCCAGCCGATGGCCTCGACGACCAGGGGCTCCACGACGACATCGCGATCGCGCGGTCGCTGACGTCAAAGCCGATCTGCATCAACGAAGATCACCACGGCCGGATCACCCAGGAGCGCTACGACGAGCTCAACCGGCTCGGCGTGGGCAACGCCTACGACCACCAGGGCGGCCTCCAGTCCGTGCCGGTCACCTGGACGACCGACCACCCGGCAAAGCTCGCCTGTCTGAACAAGGTCCGGGCCGCGACCGGCGGGGGGATCGTCCCCTGACTCAACTGCCAGCCCGCCTC
>JAHEIS010000035.1:0-18903 GCA_024639225.1 Actinomycetes bacterium
CGCCAACGCGCGGCGTAGGTACTCACTGCGCGACAGCCCCAATCGCTGTGCCTTCGCGTCGATCGCCGCGAGCACATCGTCGGGCACGTCACGAATCAGCAGATCGGTCACCGGCCACCTCTCACGATATCTAACGATATCACGCGGCAGCGCATCGGTGATGGACCTCCCCCATGTGCTGGAGTCTTCGAGAACGGTCGGTGGGCCGAGACAGAAGACCAGGTCGCCTCCGGGGTTGTCGGCGAAGCTTCCCACCGCGCACCAGATCTGATCAACCGCCCGTGCATCGCCGGATCGGCCTGCTGGCCGTCCCGACCCAAGATCCGGTGGATGCGCTTGCGCACGTCGGGCTGCACGCCGCGCTCGCCGGTGCCGCCCGGATCCGTTGGCTGCTCGACGTCGACGAGATCGTCGTCACCGCCAGCCTGAGCTGGCCCGAGGTGGTCGACCCGCTGCGCTCGTGGAGCGCGGCCACGAACGTGGGCATCGTGCTGGCGCGGTCGAGGCACGTGCTGGGCACCAAGGTGCCCGACGAGGTGCTCAAGGGCGCTGTGTCCCTCCGCCAGACTGCGTTCGATCGACGCGGTCCCCAGCGCGGCGATCCCGCAGGCGCGGGCGGCCGAGTGGTTCCAGCCAGCCGTGATGGGCCTGCGCGTGGTGCGGCAGACCGCGGGAGGCAGCGTGGCCGCCGCGGTGCGCAGGGCCGGCGGGTGGATCCAGGAGCTGCTGTCGGGCGAGCGCGACGAGCGCGACGTGTTCGGTGAGGGCCGCAACGGCGGCGGCCGCGCGACCTACCTGACGTTGGCCGCCGACGGGCGGTTGGATGCGCTGCGGTAGCCGACCTGGGCCGGCTCAGCGCAGATACCCGTAGCGGCGCAGCCAGGGGCCGGTGATCGACGAGACGATGCGCCGGTCGCGTTCGGCCAGGCCACTGCGCCAGCCGTCATCGCGGCGGATCGCGACGCGTCCCGTGTGGAACCGCATCGGATTGCCGTCCACCGTGTGCGCGGTACCGAACGACGCGGCGTCGGCGGTGAGGAAGTCGAGCGCGGCGCTCGGGACGTCGACGCCGGCGTGCGCGGCGACGGCGGTCAACTGCCCGCGCGGATCGGCGACGAGGTCCTCGTACCTGATCTGCAGGAACGGTACGTCGAACAGCTGCAACATCTCGGTCCAGCTGTTGTACAGCCCGTACCGGATGCTGGCGCTCACCGGTCCGTACCGAAGCATCTCGTCGTGTTCGCGCGTCGCGTCGGGACGTGCCACCTTCTTCTGCCACGAGTGGGCCACACCGCGGCTGTCGCGAACCAGGTGCACCAGCCGGAGGTCGACGCCGGGGACGCGGCGTAGCACCATGGCGCCCCCGGGCAGCTTGGACGAGTCGACGACGACGCGAGCGGCGCCCATGGCACGTACCGCCGCGTAGACACGCCGCAGCGCGTCGGCGTAGACGTCGAGCCGGTCCCGGTGCGTTCTGGACAGCCGGGGAAGCGCCAGCGCCGGCAGGTGCCACGGGCGATCGATGCGGGTGCGCAACGCATGCAGCCCGGCTGCCGTGTCGCGGTCCCAGCCGCCGAAGGCGCGGTCGCCGACCTCCCGCCACCACGGACAGGACCGGAACGGTGCACCGCATCCGCACAGCCGGTTCTCGACCGGTCCGCGCAACCAGAGCTCGCGGACCTCGCCGAGGGACGTCACGCCGGGGAGCTGGCCGAGCAGCCGATCCAGCAAGGTGCTGCCGGAGCGACCCCAGCCGCCCAGGTACAGCACGGTGATGCGCTCACTTGAGCGCTCGGACGCGCCCAGCGCCGCCCGCTGTCGGGATGTGGCTCCGGCGCGGCCCCGCTCCGCCGGACCGACGGCCGGCGGACTCGTCACCTGGTCGCGTTCAGTCGCCATGGTCGCCCAGGGACTGCTCGAGCGCCGATTCGAACACCGAGCCGTCCACCGGCATGCGCTCGCGACGGGCCTCGAGGAACCGCACCGTCATCTCGAGCAGGCTCAGGTCGATCAGCAGTCGCGCCGCATGGCGGTTGCTGTCCAGTTCGTGCAGCAGGTCGTGCAGCGCTGCGCGCGCCACTGCCAGCGCGCGCCGCGACGGCCTTCGGCGGGTCAACTCACGGTGGATCAGGAAGTAGGCGGTGTCGAGGCCGAGGGGAACACCGGTCGCGCTGCGCTCCCAGTCGTACGCCAGCAGGCGCTCGCCCAGCGTCATCATGTTGCCCGCGGTCCAGTCGCCGTGCCACGTGCCGCACTGCAGCTTGGTCGCGCCGTCGCGCTGGCCGACCAGCGCCACCGCCTCGCGAGCGAGGGCTGTGCTGGACCCGTCACCAAGGTCGGCGACCCGCCGGCTCATGCTCGTCCAGTACTGACTGTCCTCGAGCGTGTGCCGTGCGCAGCCGTAGAGGTTTCCGATCTCGACTGCCGGGGCGAGTGGCGGCGCCTGCTGCCGGCGCCACGGCCGCGCGCCGAGCGCCGGCAAGGGCTCGAGCACCAGCAAATCCACCGACTCCCACCTCCCCGACCATCGGACGCCAGGTATCAGGAAAGACCGCGGCGCCGTGGGCAACCGCCCGATGCGCGTGAGCACCGCGACCTCCTGCCGGACGAGGCGGCAGGTCAGGTCGTTCCAGCCGACCTTGACGAAGGCGAGCACCCGACCGTTCGCGTCGGACACCTGCAGCACCGGCTTCCGGTTGGGGCGGGGCCGACCGGCACGTACCGCGAGCTTGACGTGCGGCACGCCCAGCACCTCGCTCAGGACGTCAGGCAACAGCGCACGTCCGTCACCGTCGGGCCGACAGACCGTGATCCACCGGCTCGACGGGAGGTACGACGGCAGCCCGGCGCGCAGGGCGGCCCGCGCCACCGCGGTCGCGCTCCTCGAGTACCACGGGCTCGACATCGAGAAGCGCTGCAAGCTGGTGGCGGGCCCGCCCGCCCGGTCCCGCTCGAGCAGAAGCTGGGGGTTCTGCGGCGTCGGCAGCGGCAGAAACGTCCGGTACGTCGAGTAGCCGGGGGGCGGCCGCCTCCCCGCGACGACGGTCAGAAGCCCCTGACCCCCGTCCAACGTGATCGCCAGCGAATCGAGCGCCATGTCGGCTTGCCGCCTGCCTGTGATCATTGCGACGATCCGAGCGGTCGGTCGGGCGCCACTGCGATCGCGGCGGCCCCCGTCTCCGGTGGTGCTTCCAGCAGCCGCGCGCGGGTCAGCCACAGAACGGCGCCGTAGACGGCCGCTCCGGCTACGACCTGCCAGACCAGCGCAGGGACGGTCGCACCGAGCAGCCCGCGTAGGGCCAACCCGCCACCGCCGAAGACAGCGACCGACGCGCACACGACGACGGCGTAGCCGTAGCCGAACGGATGCAGCCCGAGCAGCCATCGCACCTGGAGGATCGGGATCAGGTTGCGCACGAGGATGCTCGCGCCCCAGGCGATGGCCGCTCCGTTGATTCCATACAGCGGGATCAGCCACAGGTTCAGACCGACGTTGACCGCGAACGCGACTGCCCAGTTGCCCAGGCTCCACCAGCTCCGTCCGCCCATCAGCAGGACGATGTCCACCGGCCCGCTGCCGGCAGAGACGAGCATCGCGATCGCCAGGATCACCAGCGCCGTACGGCCCTCGAGGAACTCGGGCCCGAACAGCCGCAGCAGCAGCGGCGCGAAGATCGCGAGCGTGATGTACGCAGGCCACACGAGTGCCATGAGCAGCGTGGTCGCCGACCTGTACACGTGCTGTGCGCGTCCGTGTTGGCGCGCTGTGAGCACCTCGCTCAACTTCGGTCCCGTGACCTGCAGCACGGCACCGACCGCGAGGTGACCGATCGCCAGGAACCTCGTCGACACCGCGTAGATGCCGGCGTCCTCCACCGACCGCAGGACGCCGACCAGGATCGTGTCAGTCCACAAGATCGCGACCTGGAAGAAGCTCGCGACGCCGCGTGGTGCGCTGAAGCGCCAGAACGCGGTCAAGACGTCGGTGGGCGAGCGTCCACCGGGCACACCAGGGGTACGCTCGGCACGCCTGAGCAGCCACAGCGTCCAGACGAGCAGTGCGACGAAGGCGGCGATGTATGGACCCGCCCACACCCAGATCACGGCCAGCCCGCCCAGGGACGCGAACAGTACGGCGAGCGCGAGCTGGGTCAATGTCCGACCCACGCGGTCGACGATCACCGCCGGCAGCATGGTGCCGAAGCCCTGAGTCGCCGAGATGGCCGACAGCGTGAGCGCCGCGAACGGCACGAACGGCGCCAGCGCACGCACGTAGACGGCTGCCTGCGCACCGTTTTCGCCCTGCGCGAACAGCGTGGACAAGACGTCGGCGAAGGCCACCATCGCGAACGCCGCGACGACACCGAGCACTGCGACCGGCACCAGTCCCGCGGTCAGCGTGGACCGCAACTCGTCGACGTGCGCAAGCGTGCGACTGCGGGCGATCATGCGCACCAGGCCCACCTGCGCACCCATCTGCGCCGTGGTGGTCAGGATGGTGAACACGGCCACGCCGACGAAGAAGGCCCCGACCAAGCCGGCGCCGAGCGCCCGTGCGAGCACGGCGAACAGCGCGAACGTGGCCAACCCGTTGACCGCAGCTCCGACGAGGTTGACGAATCCGCCTCGGATCACGGTCGACAGATCGCCCCGCATCCGACCGCGCTCGGTCGCGGTCGGTGGCGCCACGGCAGAAGGCGCCTGAGGCGCCGCAGAGCCCATCACACCGTACGCGCGCGCGGACGCGTACCTTCGACAGGAGCGGTCCACGCTATCTTGATGCCGAGGAGTTCGGTCAGGCGCGCGTTGGACGACGCGAACTCGTTGGCCAGCCGATGGTTGACCTCATCCATGGGCGGCGGAGGCGACGATGCGTTCCGGCGCGGGTACGACGTGAGGTACTCGGGAGGCAGTCCCAGGAACTGCTGCGCGCGCACGAGCTGCGGCGCGGGGTCGTCGAAGAACCGCTCACTGAGGATGAACAGGAACTGCTCACGTGGGAAGTGCCGGAACCACCGTTCGATCTGTGTGCAGTAGTGCCCTCGCGCCATGTAGGAGTGGTGCAGCAGATTGAAGCTGGTGTAGCCGGGGTCTTCGCTGACCCGCTCGAACTCGCCTGCGAGCCGGCCCGCCTCTGCGGCGAGCGCGTCCTCGAACGACAGCTTCTCGAAGCCGAGGCGCACCTCGTGCAGGTAGTGCGACCGCGACCGCGCGACGGGGTCGCGCAACATCACGATCAGTCTGGCGTCCGGCAGATCGCTGGCGACTCGCTCGGCGACTCGGGGATCGAACAGGTAGGAGGGGCTGGCCTCCCCGGTGATGACGGGGCCGGTCCCCCGCCGCTCTTGGCGCAGGCACGCGCTGGTGGTCGGGAAGTAGCCGGCGTACCACCGCAGATCACGGTGGTAGTTATGGTCGAAGTAGTGCACCTCCTTCACCACAGCGGAGCGGATCTGCGTGTGACGCGCGAGGTAGCTGTACAGCGAGGTCGTCCCAGCCCGCTGGGTACCGAGGATCAGGAACGTCGGCAGGCGGCGCTCGGCGGAGCGGCCGCCACGACACTGGGCGGCTCGGCGCCGCAGCCGGTCATAGGCACGTTCGGCTGACACTCGTACGGGTCTCACGGCCGGGCTCCGTTGGACGTGGTGTCGGCGGCGAGGGCCGGTGCGTGGACGCTCGGGAGACCGACGGGCTCGTTGGCGGTCGTGTGGCTACGCCGGAGCAGCAAAGCGCCGGCGACCATGGTGATGTGCAGGTGGCTGGGGAGCTGCTCGTAGATCGGCAGCTGGACCAGGGCGATGAGCATGCTCGCCCGCAGCCAGATGCCGACCGGGTCTCGTTCGTGACGCGTCTTCCACAACAACAGGATGTACCACGACACGAACAGCACAGCGGCGGGGATGCCGTTGGAGACGATGACGAGCCACAGCTGGCCGTGCGTCCCGACCGATGCTCCACTCCCCGAAGCGCGTGCCATGGGAGCGCCCCAGCCGATGAGCGGCGACTGCCGTCCCAGCTCGATCGCCTGACGGTACAGCGACGTGCGTCCCGCGTCGCTGTGGCCGCGCTCGCCCCGCTGCACGACGACCCCGCCGAGGGGGGAAACCGACACGGCAAGCGCGATGAGCGCCACGACGAAGCCGGTGGAGAACAGCAGCCGGACGCGTCCGCTGCTCGCGAGCCGAACGGCGGCGTACAGGATGCCGATGGACAGGCTCAGCCACAGTCCCCGGTTGAGCGAGAGCACGACACTCACCACCGACGACAGCAGCAGGGCAATCAGCGCCGCTCGCCGGAGGCGGGACCGGACGACGGTCAGACCGGCAATGAGGAAGGGGGTGAGCAATGCGAAGTTCGCACCCCACGCGTTCGTGAAGGGGAACGGCGCGACCGGCCGTCCGACCGGCCGCCCGAGGATGCGCGACTCCTGGGCGAACTCGAGGTTCAGCAACGCCGAGATGTAGGGAACGTTCGACAGGCTCTGTGGGAGCACCATGGACACAAGACTGGGAAAGCGCAGCGTCGGGAACAGGACGCCCATGACGCCCCCGACCGCGACGACCGTCCAAAAGCCCACGAGGAAACGGAGCACCGTATCGTCGCTCAGGCGCTCCCGAGGCGTGCAGTATAGGTACAGGAACAGCGCTGTGACGCTGACGTAGAGCGAGCTGCGGTACAGGTAGGCGGCTGCGCGATCGACCGTCGTGACCTGCACCGCCGACGCGGCGACACAGACCAGGAACAGCAGCCAGATCCCGAATCCCTTCGGCACGGTCAGCCGCCGGCGACGGCTCAACGCCACCAGGACCGGCAGGGCTACCAACGACCACACGACGTTGAACACGCCCAGCAGCCACCAGACCGACGCGAGGCCGAACCATCCCCACAGCGGCCATCGTCGGACAGGTCGCACACCGTGCGCCACTCGCTGGGCGTCGAGCCGCGTCGCCGTGATCGATGTCATCGCCGCAGATACCCGTAGGCCGCCAGGAGTGGAGCCGTCACGGCGGTCACGACCGCCCGCGACGCTGCCGACATCTCGCGCTCCCAGCGGCGATCGGGCACGAGCTGCACGTCGCCGTGCTCGAGTCGCATCGGGTTGCCGACCACCGAGTGGCTCGGTGACAGTCGGAGCGCCTCGTCAGTCACGAATGCGTACGCGTTCTCGTCGGACGTCTCCGCACCGCCCGCTGCGAGACGCAGTTGCGGCTGCGGCTGCGTCACCAGATCTTCGTACCGCAGGAACCGGTACGCCGCGACGGATCGAACGATCGCATGACTCTGGGTGTTGTACAGCAGGTAACGCAGCGCCGCCTCGAGCGCCCCGTACTGGATCATGTACGCGGTCGTGCCGGGGCTGTCATGACGCGCTGTCCGCCGTTGCCACGAGTAGATGCTGGCGCGACTGTCACGCACGATATGGACGAACTCGACGTCGACATGAGGAAGGCCGGCAAGCAGCAGCGCGAACGAGGGCACCTTCGACGTGTCGACGATCGTCCGACAGCCGCCGACCTCGGCGATCGCCGCCAGCAGCGCACCGAGCACGTCGCGGTAGGAATCGAGCGCGGCACGGAACGTGCGGGGCGCGAGGGTCGGGCGAGCGAGCCACGGGAGGGCCCAGGGACGGTCGACACGGGCGCGCAGGCCCAACATGTGCGTGTAGTTGACCCGATGCCATCCGCCGAATGCGCCCTCGCCGACCATCCGCCAGAACGGACAGTCGCGAAACGGCGCACCGCAGCCACACAGGCGGTTCTCGATCCCCCCGCGCTGCCAGATGTCCCTGACCTCACCGACGTAGACGGCGTCGGGCAGCTCGCCGAGCATGCGGCCCAGCAGGGTGCTGCCGCTGCGTCCCCAACCACCGACGTACACGACGCGCAGCCGTGGCCGACCAGCCACGGCTGCAGTCACCGCGTCCCCCGACGTGGCCAGCTGTTGTTGCGTCATCGATCGCCAATGTCCCGCGTCCGTGCAGACCGGCTGTACCTGATCCCCCCGCGCCGAGCCGCCAGCTGCGACAGTCTACAGGCGCGCGACGACCAGACTGTCCACAGCGGGCCGGCCATGCGGGACGATTGGACCATGGCGGGCTCGGCGATCACGGCCACGGGAAGACCCGCCACCCGAGCAGATCGTGCAGGTCGCGATTCGGTTCCTCGTAGTAGTCCCGCAACCAGCGATACGTCGTCGGCTGCATCGGGTCGACACGGGTCGAGTTGTGCACGCCGAGCGGCGCCGCGCACCCGTGCGGCTCCAGACCGACGAACTCGACGATGCGCGCCAGCTGCGAGGCGGGGTCGGAGAACAGCAGGGCACTCGACGTCACCAGCACCCGCGACGGGTCGACGTGGTCGAACAGGCGCTCCAGCTGACGGGCGTACAGCCCGCGGCGGGCGTACGCGTGATGCTGGTGGGAGAAGCTGCGGTACGCCGGGTCGCGAAGCAGCTTGTCCTCCTCACCCGCCAGCCGCGACGACTCGCTTGACAGGGCCAGCTCGAACGTCGCGAGGGGCTCATGGCCTTCCCACCGCATGTGCTGGTAGTGGGAGTGCGCCCTCATGACCGGGTCGCGGAGCACGACGACGAGCTTCACACCAGGCAGGTCCCGGGCGATGCGCTCGGGTGCCGCCGGATGGAACATGTAGTACGGACTCGCCTCGCCGGTCACCTTGTGTCCGTGGGTCGGCGAGCGAGCCTGCATGGCCGAAGCCAGCGGAAAGTGCGCTCGGTACCAGTCGAGACCGTGGGTGTATCCCGTGTCGAAGTAGTGGACACCCTTGCGTCGGAGCAGGGGCGCGACGAACGACGGATGCGCGAGCAGACCGCAGTACAGCGACGTGGTGCCCGAACGCTGCGCACCGACGATGAGGAAGTCGGGCAGCACACGGCGAGACGCGGTCCGAAGGCGCGCCGTGATGCACGCGTCCCGCGCGAGCTGGCCGACGTGTCGCCGGACTCCCACCCACGTGTGAGATCGACGCACATCGTCCACGCCCTCACGCACCGCACCTGCAACCAAGCCAATGCCGGCACGCATTCGCAGAGCTCCCGCTCGTGTCCGCTGTCGAGGGCCCGCCGCGCTGGACGGCGCCACAACCATGGACCGTAGTCTTCGACAGGCACCGACTGGCCGCAACGACGGACGATTGTCCGGAAGGTCGAGCCGCCACTGTGTGCATCCCGGCCGAAGGCCGATGGAACCTGGACAGGCGTCCAGGTGGTCCTGCCGGCGAACGACGCATGACCGACGGACCTGGACATGCGTCCACGTGCCTCTACCACGAGCCTGCATAGGCTGCCTGTACCGCAGCCGCTGATCCACGACGGCTAAGTCGCCCGTTCCTCCTACACCTGATGGAGCACTACATGCATCGGCGCATCCTCACGACTACACGAGCTAACCGGTGGGGTACGGCGATACTCGTCGTGGCGCTGCTGAGCGTCTTCGTGAACTCCGCGCCTGCCGACAGCGCCACGCCGAAAGCACATTTCGGCGCGCATGTGAACCCGCGGTACGGTTTGGACCAATGGGAGAGCATCAGAAGGTTCGAGCGTCAGATCGGGCGCAGACTGACGATCGCCAACAAGTTCCACGGGTTCACAAACCGCAACTACCGAGTTGAGGAGAAGCTCCTCGCGGGCAACCGGATCCCGATGATCTCATGGCGTGCAACTGACAACAGGGCGGATCCCTACCGCGCACGCAAGATCGCCGCGGGACAGTACGACGGCGTCATCAGGAACACCGCACAGGCGGTCAGGGCGCTCGATGACCGCGTCCTCATCCGCTTCAACTGGGAGATGGATCAGCCGAAGGGCTCCCGTCAGTACATCGGCACACCGAGCGAGTTCATCAAGGCGTGGCGCCGCATCGTGAGGATCTTCCGTAGCCAGGGCGCCACCAACGCGCAGTTCGTCTGGGCGCCGCGTGCCAACAGCTTCAACAAGGGCATCGGACAGAAGTTCTGGCCCGGAGCGTCGTACGTCGACTGGATCGGTGGGTCGGCTGTGCCGATCAAGTCGTTCCGCGACTTCCGGAAGGTCTTCGGCGGTTGGTACCGCTGGGGCAAGCAGCGCGACAAGCCGATGCTCGTGTGGGCCGGTGTTCGCGAGAACCCGAGCTACGCCGCGTGGAAGAAGAACTGGATCCTGAAGGCGAGTTCGACCTTGCAGAACGATTGGCCCAGGGTCCGCGCCTTCGTCTACTATCACGCGCTGTCGCCGAAGGGGTACAGGTTCTGGGCCGACACGTCCTCACGCTCGAAGTACGCGTTCACCAAGATGGGCTGCGCCGCCTACTTCACGACCAGACACGGATGCTGACGAGGCACGGAAGCTGCTCGTCACCCCTGGACCGGCGGCGTCCGGCGATGAGCCGGGCGCCGTGCCCTTAGGACAGGGCCGCCCTACCGTTGTAGTCGGTGGTCCCCGTCTTGATCTTGACAGCGACGGTCCAGGTCCCCGTGACTGACGTCTCGAAGACGATGGTCTTGGGCTTGTCGTCGTTGCGGACGCTGGCGACCGTCGTACCGCTCGGATCCTTGAGGAACAGGTACAGGTTCGCATCCTCGTCGGTCCAGTCGACCGTGACCTCGAGCGTTCCGACGTCGTCGAGCACGATGTCGTGAAGGAACCAACTCCTGCCGGACGCGTCGCCGCTCCCATTGAACAGCGTCGTGCTCGCATCCGGCGCGTCGGCGGTCCGTCGGAACATCGCGAACCGGTGCTGCCGCGCACCGTGGATCCTCGTGAAGTCACCTCCCGCGAACAGCGAACCGTCGTCTGCCATCGCCAGGTACAAATCATGCAGCCCGAGCACGCTGTTGGCGTTCGGGTCCCACGCCGCCACCTCCGCGGTGACGGCGTCGATGGCCGCCAGGTGATTTCGATCGACGCCGTCGATCTTGGCCTGACTGCCCCCGACCCGCTGGAAGTGCCCACCGACGTAGACGTAGCCACCGCCGACGACGCAGTCGGGCGTGCCCCCATCCGTCGTTGCGATCCACCCGTTGTCCTTCTTCCCGCTGACCGCGTCGACGGCCGCCAGGTTCGGCGACCTCTGACCATCGACCCTCCACCAGTCCCCGCAGATGAACACCCGATCCGGTGTGGACGAGCCCGACGGACTGACTGCGATGCCGTTCACCAGGTTGCGTTGGTTGGGGTTGTTGGGATCCGGCTCGAACACGTTCGGGTCCCACGGCATGGTGCTGCCGTCCGCGATCGACACCTGCGCGGCGTTGTTGCGAAGCTCGCCGTTGACCGACCCGAAATGACCACCGACGTAGAGACCCGTGCCATCGGCGGAGACCGCCAGTGAGCTAACCTCTGGTGAACAGCGCGGCGGGCATGGACCGGTGGCCTGAGCTATCCGCGGACGCCAGTCGTCGATCAGCCTTCCAGTCGTGGTCGACACAGCGGCAAGGTACGGCTGATCGACGCCGCGCACCTTCTTGAACACGCCACCCATGTACAGGACCGCCCCATCGGGTGACAACGCCAACGCCCGGACGCCGGACGGGACGTTGGCCTTCCACGAGGTAACACCGCCCGTGGCGGTATCGACCTGCGCCACGCGCTTGCGCCTGACGCCGCCGACGGATGTGAACGAACCGCCCAGGAAGATCGTCGCGCCGTCCGGGGCCGCGACCATGTCCCACACCTTGCCATTCACGTCGGGGTCCCAGGCCGTGGGAGCGCCGGTGACCATATCGACGGCCGCCGCGCGGTTGCGCTCGACGGGCGCTGACTGGTCACCGGTGGGCGGCGTGAGTGACGTGAAGTGGCCGCCGAAGTATGCGGTGCCCCCTACGGAGACGATCGTGCGGACCCTGGCGTCCGCCCCCCACGTGGGTGCGGGTGTCTCGCCGAAGGGCACGGCCGCGGAGGCCGGTGTCGCCGATCCGACCAGCACCACCGCCGTGCTGACGACCACCAACGCCATCATCACGCACGTCGACTTCAATTCGCGCACCGGACTCATCACTGCCGCCCTTCCCCATGCAGCGTGAGGCGCGACGTGCACTCGAACCCCGTCGTCAACGCACGCCGTGACTCCCGCATCACCCACGAACCGTGGCAGCATAGCGCGTGGTGGCTCGAGCGTTGCACGAAAGCTCCTCGACCCGCTCCCAGCGTGACGGCGCAGTCCTACTACAGCCGGCCGTTCGTTGTGACGGGCGCCTCATGTCGCGCGAAGGTCGCCTGGGGACGGACTCCTTGGACGATCGGTTCCGACTGGGTGACGCTCGTGCTCCTTCCTGTCGCTTCGACGATCAGACCCAGCACGTCCGAACCGGTGCGCTGCAACAGCGCGCTGACGCCTGCCAGGTCACTCTTGCTGTTGTTGCGAAGGCGGACCACGAGCACGACTCCCTGGGTGACCGCGGCGCAGTCGAAGACCTCGGCGGCCTGCAGCGCCGGAGGTGTATCGACCAACACGATCTCGTAGGTCTCCCGAAGCATGCCGAGTGCGTCCCGCAGCGCCTTCGGGCTGAGGAGCGGGTCTGGCGAACGATGCGGGGACGCCATGAGGATGTCGAGTCCCGTCGCACGATGCCGGGCGACGGGGATCGACGCGTTGCCTGAGACGATGTTTGTGTCGTCCACGTCGGCGCTGGCGACGAAGTGCTCGATAGCGTCACGGCCGCTCCCCACCACGACCAGTGCGACACGTCGACCGGATTCCGCCAAGGAGGCAGCAAGGCGCAGTGCTGACGTGCTGCCGCGCAGCTCTGCTGGCGTGGTGATCAACAGCGACCTGCTTCGCAGGCGATCGATGGCCGCGGTCACGGCTGACCGGAGACGACGCAGTGACTGGTCTTCGAGATCCAGCTCGTCGACGCTGCGACGACGCGAGAACGTCAGCTGTCCGAGCACCGGCGCGGCGGCGATCCGTGCGGCCTCGACGGAGGTGGCCACGCGCTTGTCGAGGCGATCGCTGACGAATGCGACGATCAGGCCGATCAGCAGCCCAGCCAGGACGGATGACGCGAGGACCACCCGGAAGCGCTTGGCGGGGTTGCCGATCGCGGCCGCCGAACCGGCGGGCTCGAACATGGTGCCGACGCTGACCGCCTGCGTGCGCTCGTCGACAGCCTGGTTCTCCAGCTGGGCCATCTGCTGGATCAGTGTCGTGCGCGTCGCCTCGAGGGGGATGACCTCGACATCACCGCCGTCCGCGTCGCGGATCCGCTTGGTCAACGCACTGATCTGCTTCTGGAGCGCCTCGATCTCCTCGGTGACCAGGGCGCTGCGCTCCTTGGCGACCTTCGCGAGCTGCTCGGCGCGGACCTCGAGGAACGCGTCGGCGAACGCGTTCGCACCATCGCGGGCCTGTTCCGGCGTGGCATCCGAATACGACACGCGGAGGAGCTGTGTGTCGGGGATCACCGAGACCGACACGTTGGCGAGGAGCTGGCGCGGTTCCCTGGCGGTGGTGAACTGCTTCTTCGCCAGCTGCGCCACCGACTCCGATGTCGCCATGACCGCATCGGTCTCCATCGAAGCTCTCGCACGATCGTTGGCGCCCGAGCCCGGCGTGACGGCGGTGGCAGGGGTCTCGATGAGGACCGTCGCGGTTGACTGGTAGGTGGGCGCCGGCGCGAGCAGTTGCTGAACGAGCACAACCAGCAGCGCGACGATCGCCGCGGTGACGGCAAATGTGATCCGACGCCTGCGAAGCACTTCGACGTAGTCGCGCAACTCGAGGTCGTCGGGCCTGCCATCCAGTGAAGTCACCAATCGAGCCTATCAGGCGGCTGTTCGCGGCGAGATGCGATGGACGATGCTGTGCTGGAGCACGGCGAGAGCACCATGTAGGAGGGGGAGCTGTCTCGTGGCGACCCGCTAGAGGAGTCTGCCGACTAGGACGGTGTCACGGTAGAGGCGCTGCTGTTCAGGCCACTGCACCATGAACGTGCTGGTGAACGGCGCGCACAGCCGACCGGTGAGCGTCGTCAGATCGATCCGGTCGTACACCTCGATGTAGGCGGTCGGGATTCGGAGCCAGCGGGCGACCCAGAAGAACGGGACCGCCACACCGGCCCCGTTCGAGATGACGATGTCGGGTCGGCGACGACCGAGCAGGCGCAGCGCCAGCCAGAGATTTCGCGCAAGGTTCACCGGGCTGCGGGTGGTGGGATGGTAGGCCAAGGTGACGTCCTCGCCGCGGAGCAGCGACCGCGCGTCCGCCTTGTCGAACGTGACCCACGACCGGTCGTGACGTTGCCACCAGCGCTTCAATCGGTACAGCTGGGCGAGATGTCCCCCAGTCGAGCACACCAGCATGACCTGCAGTGCACCGCGACGCCGTCGACCGTGCTGTTCGAGAGTTCTTTCGACAACCTGCTCGAACCGCAACAGCGTGTCTGACAGCTCCAGGTAGTGGGTCTCACCGACGCGGAACGCGTCGGGCCGCTCGAGACCGTCGTCGAGAGCCCGGTGCAGGGCTACTTCGGTCTCGGCCAGCACGATCTGCCCACGCTCAGCCAGCGTTCGGGCGAACAGCACCTGGTGATCGTCGACGTGTTCGCCGAGATGTTTCCGCCGCGGGACGACGATGGGCACGCGACCGCTGGCGCGCGCATCCATGATGGTCGCCGGACCGCCGTGGCAGACCACCAGCACGGCACGCTCCATCGCGGCCATCAGCGTGTCGTGGTCAACCAGCTCCGCTGAGTCGATCCCGTCCGGCGGTAGCGACGTACCACGCTGCGCAAGGACGGCGACCGGCTGGCCGCGGTCCTTCCTGCCCGCGACCCACGACTCCATCCATCGCATCACGCGATCGAACGGATGGTGGTCGGTGCCCGCCGACACCAGGACGTCGAGGGCATCGTGAGGGGTCAATTGCGTGTTGGTCATGTCCTCGTTCCGCCGGGGCGCCGAGATCGGTCACGGAGCATGTCCGCAGTCGAGCAACGCACTACGATGGCCACCTCTAGGACGCCCCGGCCCCGGTCACCGCCATGCGGAAGCTGCGTTTGGCCACGGCACCAATCGTCGTGCAGAGGATCGCTAAGTCCAGGCCGATCGACCAGTTCTCGACGTAGTAGAGATCGAGGCGTCGGTAGCTGTCGAACGACGGGTCATCACGGCCTTCGACCTGCCACAGCCCGGTCAGACCGGGCATCACACGGTGACGCCGTCGCAGCTCCTCATCGAATTGCGCGACCTCGTGCGGCAGCGCCGGTCGCGGGCCGACCAGGCTCATGTCACCACGAAGCACGTTGAACAGCTGCGGCAGCTCGTCGAGGCTCGTGATGCGAAGCCACCGACCGACGCGCGTGATCCGGGGATCGCGCTCGACCTTGAACAGTGGACCACCTGCGCGTCCGTTGCGTCGCTCGAGGTCAGCGCGTCGGCCCTCCGCGTCGGTGACCATGGTCCGCAGCTTGAACAACGTGAACGCCTCGCCCCGGTGCCCGACGCGGCGTTGGCGGAACAGAACCGGTCCGCCGTCGTCGAGCTTGATGATCAGTGCGATGGCCGCGAGCACGGGCAGGGCGACGACGACCATCATCAGGCCGATGGTCACGTCGGCGATGCGCTTGAGCGCGAGCTGCGCCGGGGCCAACGTCGAGCGCTCAAGGTAGAACAGCGGCTCACGTGCCAGCGGAAGCGGCACAAGGCGCTCGTGCGAGATCCCGCTGAGCGCACTCGAGACGTGGACATGGCGCCCGGCCGCAAGAAGTGCGCGTGCCGTGTTGTTCAGTTCGTCGTGATCGAGGGCGCTCGCAACAAGCAACGCGCCGTTGGCGCCGGTGTCGGCGATGGCTCGTTCGACCGTGTCGTGACCGCCGAGCCATGGCATCGACAACCCATGACGGATGACATCCTCGCGACGTCCACAGATGCCGACGACCTGGTACCCCATCCCGGGGTGCCGCTCGAGCAGCGTCGCGAGGTGACGAGCGTGAGCGTCGGCGCCCACGAGCACGAGGCGCCGCGCAAGTCGTCCTCGTCTGCGGACGCTCTTCAACCATGCGGTCAGTGACGCACGACACACGACCATCAGCGCGAAGCTGTAGGACGGTCCGAGCACGGCGTACCGGTCGTGACCGTTGTAGTCGATCACCTGTCCAGCCGCGAGGACGACCAGCGCGCTCGTCATGGCCGCCGCACCCAGCCCCTGCAGCTCCGCGGAGCGCACAGCACAGACCCGCGCGAGCCACAGTCGCCTTGACGCCACGACCATCAACGCGGTTGCGCCGCCCGTCAGACCAAGCAGGCGTAGCGGCATCTCATCCGCCGGTCCGGCGAACGGGCTCGCCGTGACCGTGAGGTACGCGAGCAACCACCCGGCGAGGAGGCTGAGGAGGTCGAGGCCTTGTGTGAGGCGCTTAAGCCACCGCGCGTTCGACGACTGGCTAGCGGCAGGCCGGTCGTCTTCGATTTCGATGCTGAGAGGCGCAGGATACGTGGGCATCGCCGTACGACCACCCCAACGCATACGACCGCCTGAGTCCGCTTCACGGACGACCGTGCGCACCGTCGCCTCATCGTTCGCCACCCACAGCCTCCCGCTACTGACCGTCATGCCCAGGGGTCGTGAAGGCCGCCCGTCCGCGTCGGGCATCGGTGGCACCGATCGCATCCACGCCGCGCGTCCTGGGATCGCCGACATCCCGGCCCGCATCCGCAACACCGTAACAACCGTGGAAGGAGGTTAATCACACATGACCATGGCCATTCGTCACACGCAGCATGTGGGTCGGGGCCGATCACGTGTGGTACCGGGGCAGTCGGCGGACCCGATCGGGTCAGGTGCTGCGGCAGTCGTCGCCCCTGGCGGTGGCGTGTGCGCCGCCGCCATCGTCACCCACTAGCTGACGCCGGCGCCGATGTGGACTTCCCCCGCTGGCCGGACACCGTCGCTATGCGGCTATCGGTGATGCTGTCGATTTGGCTGAGCTCAGCGTGTTGTTGTTCCCACCTGACGGGTGGCAGGTAGTCGTTGGACGAGTGCCGCCGCCGCTGGTTGTACCAGGCGATCCAGCGGAAACTCGCCGTGCACGCCTCCGCGGGTGCGGAACCCCGCCGGTTGACGAGCTCGGTCCGTCGGATCGCGTGTGGATCCGGCGAATCATCGACACCAACCTGGCCTCGGCGCGCTGGCGAGGCGTCGGGCCGGCCCGGCGGGTCGCCGCCCACGCGTAGTAGACGGAGGTCGACACCGGTCCCTGTGTAGCGCAGAAACCGCGCGGGCAGAACGTCAAGCGTCCAACGCGGGCGTGTAGATCCGTCGACGTCGCTCCCCGTCCGGCAACGTCCAGGCGATCGGCAGTGGCTACGTTGCCGGCTACGTTTCTGGATGGCGTCGACACGACCCGGACGGCTCTGTCCGCCAGTCGTCTGACGGGCAGGTGGTCGAAACGGTCCGCACCGACAATCACCCGGTCTCGCTGGCGCGGTCGCTAGGCCGAGCGCCAGCGTTGCAGATGCCGTGCCACGTGGACCAGCAGGTGCGAGACGCCGCCCACTGTGGGCGGCCGGAGTGCAGCGCGTCAGGTCAGGCACTCGCCGAGCGGCTGCCGTCATCGGGCCTGGATGGCACGCCGCTGGATACACTCGCGCCGGACTTGTCGCCTGTTCCATCTGAGGTCGTCGGTATGCGTGCACTCGTCACGACCGGGGACGTCGATCGTCCCGTCGAGCTTGGAGACGTCGACGAGCCCGTCCCGCGGCCGTCTGAGCTGCTCGTCCGGGTCGAGGCGACATCGCTTAACCGGGGCGAGTGCCGCCGGGCCGCGGCCGCCCCAGCCGGCGCCGTGTTCGGCTGGGACGTCGTCGGCACGATCCGGCAGACGTCCCTCGATCGGCCCGAGCTGCATGTCGGCGCGCGTGTGGTCGGCCTCGTCCGCGCGGGAGCGTGGGCCGAGCAGGCGGCGGTGCCCGCGACCGACGTGGCCGAGGTGCCCGAGGGTGTCTCGTCGGCGGCGGCAGCGACGCTGCCGGTCGCGGCGATGACCGCCTATCACGCTCTCGCGCGTGGCGGCCTGCTGCTCGGCCGTCGTGTGGCGGTGACGGGCGCGACCGGTGGCGTCGGCCGGTTCGCTCTGCAACTCGCACGGCTCGCCGGTGCCCACACGACCGCGATCGTCAGCGCGCCAGACCGCACCGAAGGACTCGTCGACGTCGATGCAGTCGAGGTCGGACTCGACGGCGACGGCGACCCGTTCGATCTGGTTCTGGAGTCGGTCGGCGGACCGCTGCTCGCAGCCGCGGTCCACCGCATCCGGCCGGGCGGCCAGATCGTCAGCTACGGCATGTCGAGCGAAAAGGGCACGTCGTTGAGTGCCCGCGACCTGTACCTGCGCAACGCCGCGTCGATTTCGGGGTTGTTCCTGTTCGACGAGCTCGTCGGCTTCGGTGGCGGCGCCGTGACGTTGGCGCGTCTGCTGGCGCTCGTCGCCGACGGCGTCCTCGATCCGGGCGTGGCGGCGGTCGCCGACTGGCACGACGCCGCGTCGGTGGTCCGGCGCGTCCTCGGCCGCGAGATCACAGGCAAGGCGGTCATAGAGATCCGCTGACGGCCGGACGGTGCCGCCGATCACGCGGAACACCGCTATGAGTACGTACACTCATGACATGAGTACGCGTCTGCAGGTCGTCATCGATGACGAGGAGCTCGACGACATCCGCAGGGTTGCGCGCCGTGGTCGCCAGTGGCTACGTTGCCGCGACGGTACGAGAGCGCATGGCTAGGCGCTACCGACCAATACCGGACCCGAGCAAGCTATACACATCAATCGGGCCTCGATGTGTATGATGTGGGCATGCGCACCAACATCGACATCGACGAGCAACTCCTCGCCGACGCCCAGGCCGTCGCCGGCACAGCGACCAAGAAGGCCACGGTCGAGCACGCCTTACGGGAACTCGTCCGTCGCAAGG
>JAHEIS010000035.1:19003-20341 GCA_024639225.1 Actinomycetes bacterium
GGCATGCGCACCAACATCGACATCGACGAGCAACTCCTCGCCGACGCCCAGGCCGTCGCCGGCACAGCGACCAAGAAGGCCACGGTCGAGCACGCCTTACGGGAACTCGTCCGTCGCAAGGACCGACAGCGCATCCGCGAACTGCTCGGCACCGTGGAGTGGACCGGCGACCTCGACGAATCCCGCCACAGCCGACTGTGATCGTCGTCGACACCACCGTCTGGATCGACTACTTCGCCGGCCGCAGCGACGAACCGCACGTCGCCGAACTGCTGCGACTCGTGGACGCCGACGCCGGGATCGCGCTGACCGACGTCATCTTCGGCGAGATCCTCCAGGGACTGCGCGGTGAGCACACTGTCCGCCGCGTCGACAAGCGACTGCAGGCATTCGACATCCTGCGGCTGCGCACGCTCGACGACTTCCGCAACGCCGCGGCGCTGTACCGGCACGCCCGCAGCAGGGGCAAGACCATCCGACGAACCCTGGACTGCCTCATCGCCACCGTGTGCATCCGCGAAGACTGCGCCATCCTCCACAACGACCGCGACTTCGACCACCTCGCCGACGTGACTGACCTGGCCGTGCACGCCGCGCCCGACGACGGCACTACACAGTGAACACGGCGGACACGGCGGACACGCCGTCGAGCGACAGCAAGCGTCTGGACCGAAGCCACGGACGAGCCGCGTAGCTGCGGTTACGACCTGTACCTGTACTTGAGCCTGGGGGTAGAACGCCAAGACCGTCCGCAAGTAGGGCCGCCTGCCGAGGGCGCTGGCATGACGCCGGGTGGGCGGCCGCTGACGCGCCAGCGGAGTCGGTCTTGGCGATCACTGGGATCCCGGTCGATGGTCCTGTCCGCGGCCACTCCCCGGCGGCGCAGGCGTGCACCGTGGTCCCATTGAACATCGGCCGTGAGCCACCGGCGGGCTGGCGCGACCCATTGTTCGCGGGCGCGCTGCAAGTGGTCACCGATGTCGCTGCGCTCGCCGCGTTTCGGGCTCACGCCTGCTGGCGGCCGTCTTCGCGTCAGCGACACCGCCGAAGGCCCCGAGCGTGTTCGGCGATGCGTGGTTCAGGGCGTCGTCAGGAAACATCATCGATAGCGGTTGGCTCACGACTAACAGTCACGACGCCCGTCCCGACGTAGCCAACGTAGCCAGTTGGCTACGTTCACCAGCGCCGAAGTCCCGCCCGCCTGACTCCCCAGGCCTCTGACCTGCGGTTTGTGTGGAGCTAAGGGGAATCGAACCCCTGACCTCTTCCATGCCATGCACACGCCAAACCGTCCAACGCGTCCGACCGTGTGCCCGTGGAGGCCACCCGGCCCCACCG
>JAHEIS010000036.1 GCA_024639225.1 Actinomycetes bacterium
GCGGCGCCCACCGCCGATGTAGGGCAGGCCGCCGAGATACTCGGTGATGGCCAGTCGCCGCAGGCCGCTGCCGATCTTGATCCCCGTGCCGCCTTCCCAGTCCACGACGCGGTTGAGCGGTCCGTCGAAGACCGGCTGGTCAGTGTTGACCATGACCCAGTCCATGTTCTGCTGGGCGCCGAAGTAGATCTCCGGCCGGGTGATCGCTGGAGGGAAGCTGCGAACGGGATCAATGCCCCCCGCGATCCACTTCGGACGGCCCTCGTTGTCGATCTCGTCGACCGGGGCGACGATCAGCCCGAATCCATGGGTGTAGGTGAAGTGGCGACGCTGAAAATCGGGCGCCCGGGAATAGTCGATCTCGCGGCCGATCGCGAACACGGTGCGCCGCTCATCGTCGATCTCGTAGCGGTCCACGTCGACGTCTTCGCAGTGGTAGAACTGGTTTCGGGCTTCGATCCGCTGGCACGCCTCGATCGTCGGGGGGATGTCGAGGAAGCGGATGCTGTCGACGGCGGCGGGAACCTCGTTGATTGCCGCCCGGGTGACGCCGTTCTGGCGATATGGCGCCCGGATCACCTGGGCCTGGTCGATGCCGCTGGCCGCCCTGGTCTGCTGGAGGGTCGCCTCGATGTTCTCCCGCTCGACCTGCAGCGCGGATCCCCGCAGCACGGTCGCGTCGTTCAGCTGAGCGCCGATCGGGCCGATCGCGCCGAGGATGGCGGCCGTGCCGACGGCGAACGCGGGCACAGCGAGGACGGGGCTGGCTCGGCGCGCCCATGCCGCCTGGACCGAACCGCGGACGATCGCCGCGGCGATCCCGACGGGCACGAGCAGCACGAGCCACCAGGCCGATGCGACCAGGGCCAGGGCGACCACGATGACGGCCCAGATCCCGATGAGGATCATCGCACCGCGCCGGCGTTCAACCTGCTCGATGCGGTTGCGGACCCGCTCGGATGCGAGGGCGACGACGACGATCCCGAGGAGGGCAATGACGACTGCGGCCACGGCCCGTGTCGGGATGTCGATGTTGCGGGCTGCCGCACCGGCACCGGCGACGATGAGGTCGGGTCCGGTGGTCATCTCGTAACGGGAGAACCACAGCAGAATCGCCAGTCCGAATAAGAGCGCGCCGCCGATGACGGCGGCGATCCGCGCCGTCCGGTGGAAGGCTGCACCCGATTCGCGCAAGTTGCCGTTCTGGCGCTCGACGAGCGCGAGCCCGAAACCGAGGCCGAGCACGGCGATGCCGGCGAGCACGAGCGCGCCGACGAACAGCCCGACGATCTCGGTCACCATCGGCACCACGAACACGTGGAAGGAGATGTCGTGGCCAAACACGGGATCGTCGGCACCGAAGCCCTTCGCGTTCAGCGCGGCGAGGATCGGATCCCGCGCCCGCGCAAGACCGCCGCCGAGCATGAGCGCGAGCAGAAAAGTGAGCACGCCCCACCCGACCCAGAGCACGCCGGTCAGGACACTGCGGTCGATGGTGCGCCCGTCCGGGCCGAATCCGCGTCCGGCCGGCGACTCCCAGTTGATGGCATCGACACTGTCGGGAATGATCGGTGTCGGATCGCTGTACTTGTCGGCGCTGCGTGTCAGCAGCAGTAGCGGGAGGGCGATCAACGCCGCGAGGATGATTCCCGCGAGCGCCAAGA
Organism: Actinomycetes bacterium; assembly: GCA_024639225.1. Classification (GTDB taxonomy): domain Bacteria; phylum Actinomycetota; class Thermoleophilia; order Miltoncostaeales; family Miltoncostaeaceae; genus JAHEIS01. The sequence continues at coordinate 1,665 of JAHEIS010000036.1, forward strand.
CGACGCTCAGCTGCCAACGCGTGGCGAACGCCTCACCCATGCCCAGGCTGTCGAAGAACAGCGTCCGGACGTACAGCTCGGCCCCATAACTCCAGACGACCCGGAGCAGCAGGACGAATCCGATGAGGACCGGGATGATGATCCTCGGGCGGAGAGGGATCTTCGGCAATCGTGGGCGGCGCAAGCGGCGGCGGGGGAGTTCGTCCGGCATCTGGACGCAGAGTATCCCTCCGCCCGACGAGAAGGCCTGCGGACTGTTGCGTCACCCCATCTCCGATCTCTCAAGATGGCCGCGGGCGTTCTCATACGAGTGCGGGAGCGCTACCGTCTGCCGGATGGCACGAGGCGACTCAGCTGGGGATCTCCTCGGAACGCCGATTGGCGGCGACGGCCATTCGGTCATCCTGCCCCGGAGCGAGGTCCCCCCGTTCATCGCGATGCGGAACCGACTGCTGGCTGCCGTCGGCCTGATCGTCTTCGTCGCGGCCGTCGCCTGGATCGGCCGGGACGGGTACGTGGACACCGACGGTGACCCGATCTCGATCCTCGACGCCTTCTACTACGCGTCGGTGAGCATCACCACGACCGGCTACGGCGACATCACGCCCGTGTCCGAGACCGCGCGTCTGACGACAACCCTGCTCGTGACCCCGGCGCGCGTCGTGTTCCTGATCATTCTCGTCGGAACAACCCTGGAAGTCCTGACCGAGCGCACCCGCGCCCGGCTCCGCGAGGCCCGTTGGAGGACCAACGTGAAAGACCACTACATCGTCTGCGGCTACGGCGTCAAAGGCCGCAGCGCCGTCGACCTCCTGCTGGCGCGGGAGGTCTCCGAGGACCGCATCCTCGTGATCGACAGCCGGCGCGAGGCGATCGACCGTGCCAATGGTCGGGGCCTCGCCGGGATCCACGGCAACGCGGCCAGCACCGACGTGCTGAAGGCCGCCGACATCGCCCGCTCCCAGGCCGTCATCGTGGCGCCGCAGGAGGACGACGCCGCGGTGCTCATCGTCCTCACGGCCCGCCAGCTCTCCAAAGGAGTCAACATCGTCGCATCGGTGCGCGAGAAGGAGAACATCGAGCTGCTCGAGCAGAGCGGTGCCAACTCGGTGATCACCTCATCGGAATCCGCCGGCCGGCTGCTGGGTCTCGCGGTCGACTCGCCGCGCTTGGTGCGCGTTCTCGAGGAGCTCGCGACGACCGGCCTCGGGCTCGACATCGCTGAGCGGGTGGTCGAGGAGCACGAGGTCGGCCCCGTCAGCAACCTGCCGGCCGGCCAGTTGGTCGTGGCGGTCGTCCGGCGCAATCAGCTCCACCGATTCGACGAGGACGACGCGGCCCGGACCGAGCCCGGCGACCGTCTGGTCTACCTCTACTCGAACCACCGGAGCTGACGCCCGTCGGCCGTGCCGTCCGAGGGGCGGTGGATACTACCGAACATGCGTTCGATCACACCACCGCGCCCCGCACGATCCCAGCTCCGTCTGGCCGTGGGCCGGGGCCCCAGCAACCGGAACAGCCGGATGGCCGACCGCCTCGAGCGAGCATCCGAGTCGGCGGCGTTCGAAGCCGAGGAGTGTCGCCGCGCCGGCGACTGGCCCGGAGTGGCCGCCGCGCGCGAACGTGCCCGCTCAGCGGCCCGCGCCGCCGCCCTGCTCCGAGGAGGGCCGGCCGGCGTGCGTCGGGTCTTCCACCAGGCCGAGGCCGCCTAGGACCACCGCTCAGGCAGGGGCGGCACCCTCCCCCGCCCCTGCGCCGGCCCCGGCAGCGGACCGGGCGACGTAGTCCTCGACCAGCAGCAGACCGCCTTCTCCGGCGCGCCGCACGACTTGGAGCAGCTCGCCCATCACCGCCACCTCCTCGACCTGTTCGGTGACGAACCAGTCGAGCATCGCGCGCGTCGCGTGGTCCTTCTGCTCGAGCGCGAGATCGACGAGGTCGTTGATGTGCCCGGTGACAGCCTTCTCCCACTCGAGGGACAGCTCGACCGCCTCTTCGGCCGACGCGAAGGTCTGGCGCGGGCCGTCGACCCCCGGAAGCGTGACCGGACCTCCGGCCTCCATCACGTAGGCCAGGAACTTCATCGCGTGGTCGTGCTCCTCCTGAGCCTGATCGCTGAAAAAGCGGGTCAGCTCCGGCAGCCCATCCGCATCGAAGTGGGCCGCGATGGACAGATACTCGAGGTGAGCCGCCAACTCCCGCCCGATCTGCTCACAGATCGCCGCCGCCATCTTCTCCGTCACGTTCCGCCCCTCTCGTCGCGTCGTCTTCGTTTCGGTGAATACTAGGCCCCCGATGCGCCCCGACCGCACAGCGCCCGTCCGGCCGCCCCGCCCCGTCGCGATCTGCATCGTCGCGATCGCCGCCTCGGCGCTCCTTGCCGGTTGCGACGACGACGTGTCGCGGCTAACGGCTGATGAGTACGTCGCGGCGGCGGACGCCGCCTGCACCGATGCCCGGGACGCGATCGCCGAACTGCCCGAACCCATGACCGAGGACGGGGTGATCGACTACCGCCGCGGAGTTCTCGAGATCGGCCGCGACCAGCTCGCGGTGCTCGAGGACCTGTCGCCGCCGGACGGCCTGCGCGAACCCCATGAGCAGGTGCTGGAGGCGCTCGCCGAGCAGCACGCGCTGCTCGGGGCCGCCCTGGAGCGGATCGACCGCGGGGAGGACGCGCGGGCGGTCACCGACGCGATCGACCCCGAGGTCACGGCGCTTGCCGCACGGACCCGGGCGCTCGCCCGCGACCTCGACCTCATGGTCTGCGGCACGACGCGCCTCACGGCCGCGACCGCAGGCGGTCCGGACGATCGCGCCTGGCGCGAGGACTACCTGACCGCCGTCGACGGGGCGCTGTTCCTGGCCTCCCTCCTCGACGCGACACCCACGCTCGGCGATCTGGCCGCGGGGAATCCTGCCTTGACGGCCGAAGTGGACCAGCTCGATGCGGCGATGGGCCGCCTGGCCGATCGCCGGCCGCCCGCCGACGCCGCGGCCGCCCATGATGCGATGGTCGACGAGGTCCGCCCGCTCGTCGAGATCTGGCGCACGGTCGCCGACGCCGTCGCCGACGACGATGACGCCGCCGACGCCGCGGCGATCGCGCAGGCCGTCGAGCGCCGAGGGCCGATCAGCGATCTGGAGCGATCGCTAGCGGAGTGAGCGTTCGCGGCGCGCGCGCTCGGAGCGCGTCGCGCCGACCAGCGCGATCGTCAGCAGCACCCCCCAGAAGACGCCGTAGCTGAATCCGCGTAGCGGCGGCTGGTTCAGCAGCGACACGTGGATCAACCACAACAGCAGGAACGACGCGGGCCCCACGATGACGATCTGGAAGCCCAACGAGAGGTTCTCCCAGCGCTCGATCAGCGACGTCTTCGGCTCACGACTCATAGCGCCAGCCTAGCGCCGGCCTCTATCATCGGTCGCCGTGAGCCGTGACGCCGACTGGACCCGCTTTCGCCAATGGAGCAGGACCCTGACCGACCTGGCCGGCGCCTCGTCGCTCGCCGGCTGGGACCGCGAAACCGGCATGCCGCCCGCGGGCGGCGAGGGGCGCGCGCGGATGCTCGGAACGCTCGCGGCCATGCATCACCGCGAGGTCGTGCGCGACGACATCGGCGCGGTCCTGGCGCGGCTGTCGGAGGACCCCGGCGGCGACGAGGCCCGGGCCGCCATGGTGCGTCTGGCCGTCCGCGACCGCGAGCGCGCCCTGCGCGTGCCCGAGAGCCTGGTGCGTGCGCTGTCGGAGGCGTCCTCGCGCTGTGTGATGGCATGGATCGAGGCCCGGCCCGCCGACGATGTCGGCTCCTGGTGCGACGCTCTCGCCCCGCTGGTCGATCTCACGCGCGAGCGCGCCCAGGCCCTGGCAGGCGACGGTGGCGAGCCCTATGACTCCCTGCTCGACGAATTCGAACCGGGGGCGACAGCGGCACAGCTGGAGCCGCTCTTCGCCGAGCTGCGGGAGGGCCTGGCACCGATACTCGAGGCCGCGGCCGGTCACGGACGTCCACTTCCCGCCGCGCGATGGGACCGGGACGCCCAGATGGGCATCGCCCACCTCATCGGCGACCTCGTCGGATTCGATCGCGAGTCCGGTGCGATCGCCCAGTCGGCCCACCCCTTCACGTGCTCACCCCACGTCGGCGATGTGCGCTTCACGACGCGCACCCGCGAGGACGACCCCATCGGCAACGTCACCGCCGTCATGCATGAGGCCGGACACGCGCTCTACGACCAGGGCATGCCGGCCGAACACGCCGGGACCCCGGTCCACGCGGCACCCTCGCTCGGCGCCCATGAGTCACAGTCGCGCTTCTGGGAGAACCACATCGGGCGCACCCGGGCCTTCTGGTCGCTGATGACCCCGCACATGCAGGCCGCGTTCCCCGACGCGATGGCCGACCTCGACGACGACGCTCTCTACCACGCCGCCACGTTCGTGGAGCCGTCGTTCATCCGCGTCGAGGCGGATGAGGTGACGTACAACCTTCACGTGATCCTTCGCTTCGAGCTCGAGCTCGCGCTGATTCGTGGAGACCTCGCCGTCACCGATCTGCCCGACGCCTGGAACGAGAAGATGCGGAAGCTGCTGGGCATCGTTCCCGGGACCCACACCGACGGCGTCATGCAGGACATCCACTGGCCCGAGGGGATGTTCGGCTACTTCCCCACGTACACGATCGGGAGCATCTACGCGGCTCAGCTCGCCGAAGCCGCGGAGCAGGAACTGGGCCCGCTCGAGGACCTGACGCGGGAAGGCGAGTTCGACGGCGTACTCGCCTTCCTCCGCGAACGCGTCCACCGACACGGAGCCACCCTCTCCGCGCAGGAACTCATCAGCGGGGCCACCGGGCTACCCCAGCGTCCGGATGAGCTCCTCTCCCACCTCCGGCGGGCCTACACCGCCTGAGCGATCCGCCCGGCCTGGAGAGCCGCGCCGACGATTCCCGCGCGGTTGCCCAGAGCCGCGGGCACCAGCCGGGGCCGCGCCTCGACCTTGTCAAGCCACTTCTCGGGCCTGTTGGAGACCCCCCCGCCCATCACGATCAGGTCCGGGCGGAAGACCCGCTCCACATGGGCGAGGTACTCGGTGACGCGCCCGGCCCAGGCGGTCCAGCCGAGCTTCTCCTTCTTGCGGATGCTCGCGGCGGCGTACTTCTCCGCCGCGTCCCCGTGCATCTCGATGTGGCCCAACTCGACGTTGGGAACGAGCCGTCCGTCGTGGATCAGGCCCGAACCGATGCCCGTCCCGAACGTGAGCACGAGGACCGTGCCTCCCACTCCGGCCGCCGCCCCGAAGGCCGCCTCGCCCAGACCTGCGGCATCGGCGTCGTTGAGCATCTCGACCGGGCGACCGAGCGCATCGCTGAACGCCTGCCGGGCATCGATCCCGATCCAGGAGTCATCGATGTGCGCGGCCATCATGACCTTGCCGTCCACGAAGGGGACGGGAAACCCGATCCCCACGGGCACGCCGTCACCATCGGGAATCCGGCCGATCGCATCCCGCGTCGCCGCGATGACCGCCGGTGGGGTCGCCGGAGACGGCGTCCGGACGCGAACGCGCTCGCCGATCAGTTCCCCCGTGTCCAGATCGACCAGGCCGACCTTGATGCCCGATCCGCCGACGTCGACGCCAATCGCCCTGTTCACGTTGCCACTCTCTCGTTGTCGTAGGTCAGCAGGGAATGCACGGGGTGATCGCTGAGTGCATCGCGCCCTGGCAGGAATGACAGCTCGACGATGACGCCCACGCCCGCAACCGCGGCACCGAGGCGCTCCACGAGGCGGGCCGCGGCCGCGGCCGTCCCGCCCGTGGCGAGGAGGTCGTCACAGATGAGAGCCCGCCGCCCGAGACCCAGGGCATCGCGGTGTATCTCCAGACGATCCGTTCCGTACTCGAGCGCGTACTCCTCGCTGACGGACTCCGCGGGCAGCTTGCCGGGCTTGCGGGCCGCGACGAAGCCGAGGCCGAGGCGCTGGGCGAGAGCGGCGCCGATGATGAAGCCGCGCGCCTCGATGCCGACCACGCAGTCCGGCTCGTGGGCCGCCCCCCAGTCCGCGAGACCATCCACGCACTCCGCCACCGCCGCGTGGTCCTGAAACAGCGGCATCACGTCGTAGAAAAGGATCCCGGGGCCCGGATGATCCGGGACACGCCGGATGAGGGCGTCCAGGCGCTCGCTCACGCGGTCATGCGACGGAGCGTCGCGACGAGCATCAGGTGCCGCAGGTGCGACGCCAGCGCGGCGAGGTTCTCGAGTGAGGAGATCGCTTCTCGCCGTCGCTCGGGGTTCTTGGATCGGAGTCCGGATGCGAGCAGTTGCTCGAACAGGCTCGCCTCGCGGTCGGCGGCGTTGCGAAAGAAGCGCAGATGGCGCGGCTCGACGCCGTACTGGGAGAGCTCGACCATGGTCTGGACGACCTCGCGATCGGTCTCGTCATACCCCTGGGCGCTCGTGCCGGCGATGAGGCTGAAGGCTTCGAGATCAGCGAGGAGCTCGGCGCTCACGCCGGTGGCGGCCCGCATCTCCTCGGCGCTGTGGCGGCGGGCCGGGGCGGGAGCACTCAGATTCGCGCGCTTGAGCTGCTTGGCCTGGTTGGCGACGCTGAACGAGCCGGTCGTCGAGCCGTCCAACTCCTTGCCGATCACGCCGAGGGGCAGGAACTCATCGCGCTGCAGTCGGAGGATCGTGCGGAGCCGCTCCACGTCCATCGTGGAGAACAACCGGTATCCGCCCGGCGTGCGTTGCGGCGTGACGAGACCACGGTCCTCGAGGTAACGGATCTTCGAGATCGAGATCTCGGGAAAGTCCTGCTCGAGCAGCTTGCGCACCGCCCCGATGGTGAGCAGCTCCTCGTCAGCGCCGCCCTCCATGGGCAGACGCTCCTGCTCGCCGGTACCGATCAGCGCCCCACGAAGCCGAGACGGAACTTGCCCACCTGCACCTCATCGCCATGGTGGAGGATCTCCTCGCCCTCGATGCGCCGGCGGTTGAGATACGTGCCGTTGAGACTTCCCAGATCGCGCAGGACGATGCGCTCGGTGCCCACGCTGATCTCCGCGTGGTGGCGGGAGACGGTCCTGTCGCCGAGGAACACCCCGCACTCAGGCTCGCGGCCGAGAATCACGTCGCCCTCGGCGAGAGGATGCGCCACGCCGGTCATCTCACCCGAGAGGACCACGAGCGCCGGCGGCGCAACCGACCCCGCTCCCGGGATCGCGAACTCCCGACTGACGGAGAACGGCCCCGTGGCCTCATCTGCCCCCGCCGCGTCCGCTGATCTGTCTTCGGGCTCCTCTGCCACGCTCCGCCTCCGTCCGGCGCCAGAGCCGGTCAGCCCTCCTCGGCGCCGCCCGCGAGCCGGTCCATGTCCGGCAGTCGACCGGACAGGATGCGGCTGAGGGCGTCGACGTCGACGACGGACAGCTCGCCCTCGTCCTTGGTCTTGAGGCGCGAGACGAGCTCGCTCTTGGTCAGCTCGATGCGACCGTGAAGGATGCGCCGCCGGTACGACACCTCGCGCTCCTCGGTCGTGAGCTCGTCGATCAGCTCACGCAACTCCGCATCGGAGAGCTCAGCGAGATTCTGGTTGTCGTCCATCACCAACTCCTCAAGATCTGGGGCACGCGGGGAGTGTAGCGCTGGAAAGTCGAAACCTCATGCCGAGGTCGAGAGTTCTTCCGGAAGCCGGGCGCCGACAAGCGTAAGGCTCGATGCGAGTCTCAGGGATCGCCGGGCGGAGCAGCGAGGGGTCCGCGCGGCGCATGCCTACTCCGGGGATCACCACGGCGGCGGATCCGCCCGAGTCGATCGGGGCGAGAGGATTCGAACCTCCGACCTCCCGGCCCCCAGCCGGATGCGCTACCAGACTGCGCCACGCCCCGTTGCGCCGCAGGCTAGCACAGGGCCGGAGCCCCCAGCGCGCGCCGACAGGCGCCTCAGGGCACCCGGGAGAGGAGCTCCCGGATCGCGTCCACAGCTCCGTTCACGGGAAGCTCCCGCTTCTCCCGCCCCCGCCGGATCTGAGCCTCCAGCGGCCCGTCCGGCAGGGTCCGCGCCCCGACCGTGATGCGCAGCGGACACCCCAGGAGCTCCGCTTCGACGAACTTCTCCCCGGGCTTCACGTCCGGGCGGTCGTCGAACAGCACCCGGACCCCGGCTGCGCTCAGCTCGCGGTACAGATCCTCGGTCCACGCACCCTGCTCGGAGTCGGGTCTGCCGATGAGGACGATGTGCACGTCGAACGGTGCGAGGGCGGCGGGCCAGATGATCCCCGCCTCGTCGTTGCCCTGCTCGATGGCCGCGGCCACGATGCGGGCCGGACCGATGCCATAGGAGCCCATCATGATCGGGTGCTCCTCTCCCGCCTCGTCGAGGAAGGTCGCCCCGAGAGGCTCGCTGTAGCGCGTCCCGAGCTTGAAGATGTTGCCCACCTCGATCACCCTCTCCAATAGCAGCGGAGCGCCGTCGACCACGGACTCCTCACCCGCGATGACCTCGCGGATGTCGGCGACCTCAGCCGTGAAATCACGGCCCAGCACCACGCCGCGCAGGTGGGCTCCGTCCCGGTTCGCGCCGACGACGTAGTGGCCACGCTCGAGGGTGGGGTCCGCGATGATCCGGACGCCCTCCGCTCCGCAGGGTCCCAGCGAGCCGGGCGCGGCGCCGAACAGCTCTTGGATCTCGCCGTCGTGAGCGGGGCGGTGGTTCCCGATCAGCCGCGCGAGCTTCTTCTCATGGACAGCATGGCTGCCACGCACGAGCGCGAGCACCGGTCCGCCATCGGCGATCACGACGACGCTCTTGGCGAGACGTGCGGGCTCGAGCCCGGTGAAGTCCACGAGCCCATCGATCGTGCCGACGCCGGGCGTGGCGAACTCCTCCGGCGAGGCGGGGGTCTCGCCGAAATCCGGGTCCGCGGCTCGCGAGACCGCCAGCTCGACGTTCGCCGCATAGGAACCGTCCGCCGTCCGAGCAATGACGTCTTCCCCTGCCGGACTGGGGGCCATGTACTCATGCGCCCCGCTGCCGCCCATCATGCCGGTGTCGCTCTCGACGCGGTGCCAGTCGACCCCGCAGCGATCGAAGATTCGATCGTAGGCGGTGATGTGAAGGTCGTAGGAACGATCGAGCCCCACCTCGTCGCGGTCCAGCGAGTACGAATCCTTCATCAGGAACTCGCGGACGCGCAGCATCCCGCTCTTGGGCCGGGGCTCATCCCGCATCTTCGTCTGGATCTGGTACCACGACTGCGGCAGCTCGCGGTACGAGCGGATCTCACGCGCGGCGTGCCAGGTGATGATCTCCTCGTGGGTCATGGCGAGCACCATCGCCCGCCCACCCCGATCCTCCAGCCCGAACTGCTCATCGAGCGGGTAGCGCCCGGTCGTCTCCCAGATCTCCGCGGGGTGCATCACCGGCAGCGACACCTCCTGGGCACCGATGGCGTCCATCTCCTCGCGGAGGATCGTGTTGACCCGCTCGAGCACCCGCAACCCGAGCGGCAACCAGCTGTAGAGCCCGGAGGCGAGCTGCCGGACAAGACCGGCGCGCACCATCAACTTGTGGCTGATCGCCTCCGCGTCGGCGGGAGCGTCGCGCAGCGTCGGCCAGAGCCGGCCGGAGAGCCGCCATGAGCTGTTGTGCGGGCCGCGGGCCATGGGCCAGGCGGCATCGCCGTGAGGTGTGGTGTCCATCGCCCTAGCCTGCCAGAAGGCGCGGGCAGTGCCCCGTCAGCGGCCGGAGCCGCTCGCCGGATAGTTGTCGACGACGTAGCGCTCCACCATGTCGATGAAGTCCTCGGCGAGAGCCGGCCCCTCGAGAGTCGCGACCTTCTCGCCGTCGACGTACACCGGAGCGCGGGGCTCTTCGCCGGTCCCCGGGAGGCTCAGCCCGATGTTCGCCGCCCGGCTCTCCCCCGGGCCGTTGACGATGCATCCCATGACCGCGACGTTCAGCTCGGCAGCCCCGGGGCGTTCGGTCTTCCAGACGGCCATGCGCTCTTCGAGATGGGCCTCGATCCGGACGGCGAGATCCTGGAACACCGTGCTTGTGGTGCGTCCACATCCGGGGCACGCGGTCACCTGGGGGCGAAAGGACCGGATCCCCAGGCTCTGGAGGAGGTCGCGGCAGACCCGTACCTCGAGCGTTCGGTCGCCCCCCGGCGCGGGAGTGAGGCTGGCACGGATCGTGTCACCGATCCCCTGCTGGAGCAGGATCGCCAGCGCCGCGGAGCTCGACACGATGCCCTTCGCGCCGACCCCGGCCTCGGTGAGCCCCAGGTGCAGCGGGTACTCGCTGCGCGAGGCCAGCTCCTCATAGACCGCCACCATGTCGGGGAGGCGGCTGACCTTGCAGCTGACGATGATGCGGTCCGCCGGAAGCCCGAGCTCTTCGGCGGCGCGCGCCGAGTCCAGCGCGCTCTCCACCAAGGCACGCCGCACGAGCAGGGCCGCATCGACGGGATCGTCCGAGGCGGCGTTCTCGTCCATCAACCGGTCGAGCAGCTCGGAGTCGAGCGATCCGGCGTTGACACCGATCCTCACCGGCCGGTCGTTGGATGCGGCCACCTCGATCATCGTGGCGAAGTTGTCGTCGTGACGTGCGCCGCGGCCGACGTTGCCCGGATTGATCCGATACTTCGCCAGGGTCTTCGCGCAGTCCGGGACCTCGCTGAGCAGGCGATGCCCGGTGAAGTGGAAGTCGCCCACAAGCGGAACCACGGTGCCCCGTGCGCGAAGGGCCTCGTCGATCTCGGGCACCGCATGCGCCGCCTCGCGCGTGTTCACCGTGACCCTGACGATCTCCGAGCCGGCCTCGGCGAGCTCGGCGACCTGGGCGACGGTCCCGTCGACATCCGCGGTGTCGGTGTTGGTCATCGACTGCACGACGACGGGGTGCCCGCCGCCGACGGCCACTCCGCCCACCATGCAGGTGTGCGACGTCCGCCGGGGTGGGGCTGTCGCAGAACTCATCGGATCAGGGGTTTCCGAGACGCTCGGCGAGATCTCCGCCGCGGATCAGAGCGATGTCGTTCTGGAGCACGTAGAGGAAGACGATGATGATCACGAAGACCCCGGACAGGGCGATGCCCTGGTAGGTCCGCGAAGCCAGCGGGCTCCCCTTGATCCTCTCGACCAGGGCGATCACGATGTGCCCGCCGTCGAGCGGCAGGATCGGGATCAGGTTGAAGATCCCCAGCGCGAAGCTGATGGCACCGAAGAAGAACAGGATGTCGAGCAGCCCGTTGTCGGCCACGACGTCGAAGACCGCACCGGCTCCGACCACCGAGTTCACGGACTCACGCGCCTCTTCGGAGACCACCAGCTCCTTGAAGAGGGCTCCGTACTGCTCGGTGAGGAACCACGTGAACTCCGAACCGTCAGCGATCCCCTGGGTGAAGCCCGCCGGATCGGACGGGTCCTGCTCACGTAGGAAGCTGAATCCGAGCTGCCCGCGACCTGATCCAGGCTGGAGCACCTCGGGTGTGGGCATCGCGGTGAGCGTCTCCCCCTCCCGCTGGTAGACCACCTCGATCGGCGTGCCGATGTTGTCCTCGATCTCGCTCCGGATCGCCTCGATCCCCGCAGCGCCGCCCTCGGCCGGCACGCCGTTGATTGCCACGAGTCGATCACCGGGCGCCAGGCCGAACTGTGCTGCGGGCGTAGGGCGGTCATCGACAGTCTCGATGACCGATCCCACGGTGCTGGTCGTCGTGAACGTCGGAAAGCCGATGAACATCGCGATCGCCACGAAGGTGAGCAAGGCGATGACGAGGTTCACCGCGGGACCGGCGAAGATCGTGGCGATCCGTTTGCCCGTGCTCGCGCGGTAGTACGCGCGCGGCTCGTCCGCCGGATCGATCTCCTCATCCGGCGTCATGCCGGTGATCTTCACGTAGCCCCCGAGCGGCAACCACCCGAAGCCGTACTCGGTCTCCCCCCTCGTGAACGAGACCAGCGGACGGCCCATGAAGACCGAGAATCGTTCGACCTTCATGCCGCTCCACTTGGCCACGAGCATGTGCCCCAGCTCATGCACGATCACGAGCACGATCAGGATCAGGATGAACAGCCCGATGTCGAGGACGCTGTCGAAGCTCATCGGATCGCCTCCGCGGGCTCAATACGGGTGCGAGCGGCGACCCGTGCGGCCTCGTCGGCGGCGATCACGGTGGCGAGGTCGTGGGCCGGCTCCGCTGCGATCTGCTCGAGCACGTACGCAACCGTCTCGGAGATGCCCACGAACGTGAGGCGCCCGTCCAGGAAGGCCTCAACGGCGACTTCGTTGGCCGCGTTCAGGAGCGCCGGGGCCGTGCCTCCCTCGCGACCCGCTTCCCGCGCGAGGGCCAAGGCGGGGAAGGCGGTCTCATCCGGCGCGAAGAACTCGAGAACCCGCCCGGCGAGATCGACGGCCGGCCTCGGGGGCGGAGGCTCCGGATACCGGAGGGCGTGCCCGATGGGCACGCGCATGTCGGGCGGGCCGCTGTGCATGAGCACCGATCCGTCGTCGAGTCGGAGCATCGCGTGCACAAACGACTGAGGATGGACGACGACCTCCAGGTGCTCGTAATCGAGAGCGAAGAGATGATGCGCCTCGATCAGCTCGAGCCCCTTGTTCATGAGCGTGGCGGAGTCGATCGTGATCTTCGCTCCCATCTCCCAGGTGGGATGCCGGAGCGCATCTTCGACGGTGACGCTCTCGAGCTCGCGGCCGCTCCGACCGCGGAAGGGACCGCCCGAGGCGGTGAGCACGGCGGCGCTGACGCGACGGCGATCGGGGCCGTCGAGCAACTGGGCCAGGGCCGAATGCTCGGAGTCGACCGGCAGCAGGGCCGCGCCGCGCCGCAGCGCCTCGGCCATGACCAGCTCGCCGCCGACGACGAGGCTCTCCTTGTTGGCCAGGGCGACGTCGATGCCGAGCCCGAGCGCGGCCAGTGTCGGCTCCAGGCCGGCAGCACCGACCAGGGCATTGAGCACGAGGTCGGGAGCACACGCGTCGATCAGATCGGCGAAGCCGGGGTCCGCGGCGACGCTGCCACCACCTGAGCTCATGCTCGTGTGCACGACGGCGTGGGCGGCCGCCTGTGCCGCGAGCAGCTCGCCATTGCCCCGGCACGCCAGGCCACACGCCTGCAGCGTGTCGTCGCCGGCGATGACCTCGAGTGCCTGAACCCCGATCGACCCCGTGGATCCGAGGATGCAGACCTTCTTCACGTGCACGATGTTAGCGCCGCCAACCGCGGTTCCTGTGAACCGCGGGTCACCTGGCAACGCGCTCCTCGCCGACCCGCTGGTCTTCCGGCGGCAGGCCCCGGACGGTCGGGACGCGATCAGCCCTCGGAGACGAGCGTGTGCGCGGTCCGGCAGTACGCGGCCACCAGCTGAGCACAGGCGGCCAGATCGTCGGGGTGGCAGGTCTCGACGACCTGATGGACGTACCGGGTCGGGATGGAAACGCATCCCGAGGGCGCACCGTCCCCGGAGAGCATCAGCTCTTTCGTGTCGGTGCTCCCGCGCAGCATCACCTCGAGCTGGTGGGGGATCTCCTCCTCCTCGGCGAGTCCGACGAGATGGTCGACGACGGCGCGCGGAACGATGGACCCTGCGTCATACACCTTGACCGCAGCCCCCTCGCCGATCCCGGTGACCCGGTCGTGACCATTGGATCCGGGGCCATCGTTGGCGAGGGTGATGTCGATCGCGAGACCGAGGTGGGGCCGCAGGCGCGCGGTGGCGACGCGTGCGCCCCGCAGACCCACCTCCTCCTGGACCGTGGCCGCGGCGAGAACCTCGCACTCGGTCGTCTCCCCGGCGATCATCCGCATCGCCTCGATCATCACCCACAGCCCGGCCCGGTTGTCGAGGCTCTTGCAGGTGATCAGATCGCCCAGGGTCTCGAGCGACCGCTCGCGGGTGACCACGTCCCCGGGGCGCACCAGTTCCCGCACCCGGTCCGCGTCGAGTCCGACGTCGATGTAGAAGTCCTCGAGCTTCGGTGACTTGCGCCGCTCCTCGGCGCTCATCAGGTGGATGGGCTTGCAGCCAAGCACGCCGATGAGGTCCTCGCGGCCATGGACGACGACCCGCTGCGCCGACAGCGTCTTGGGGTCGAAGCCCCCCAGGGGGATCATTCGCAGGAAGCCCTGATCGGCCACCTGGGTGACCATGAACCCGATCTCGTCCATGTGGGCGGAAAGCATCAAGCGTGGACCGTCGCCGACCTTGCGCCCGACCAGGGTTCCCAGAGGGTCCTCGATCACCTCGTCGCACAGCGGACTCAGCTCTCGCCGGACGACCTCGCGGACGGGCCCCTCACGCCCCGGAGGGCCCGGGGTCTCGCAAAGCTCGCGCAGAAGTTCCAGATTCACCGAAGGAAACCTAGTGAAACGCCCGCTGCGGCGCACGCCGGAGGCCGTGTATTCGTCGGCTCGCTCGTCCGGAGTCGCGAGCGACACATGACGCATTTCGTGCCTGCCCGGAGGCTGCGGCCGAGCTTCAGGGGCCATGCTCGGAGCGGACAGGGCGCGAGAATGAGGGTCGGCGCTGTGAGTGACCGCGCCGAATGTGGCCGGCACGCAGCACCTCGACTGAGCGTGAGACGCGCAGCACCAACCCGGACGTCGAAGCGCAAGAGGCACACCCTCGGGACGAGGCGTGTGGGCTCGCTCGCAGCCTGAGGCGGGATCGGCATTCGTCTGTCGTCGGCCTCGGTGTCCATGCCGACGCCCAAACCCGACCAACCCGGCCGGGAACCCGGCCGGCGGCGGATCATGCCCCCAGCCTGAAGGCGAGTTCTCTCGGCGCCAGCGCCCCTCGCGGGAGAGCCGATGCCCCGGCGCGGCGCGCACAGCCCGGGCATCGGTGAAGCCGGAGGCTCGGTCAGGCTCGGGCTCACCGCGTATCGGACGCGCCCAACCGCGCCCGGCGGGAGTCAGATGATGATGTACGCGGTGACGATCCAGGCCGCGGGCGCGGAGAACAGCAGCGCGTCGAACCGGTCGAGGACGCCGCCGTGGCTCAGCATGATCCGGCCGGAGTCCTTCACCCCGACATCACGCTTGATCAATGACTCGAACAGGTCCCCGGCGAAGGCTGCGAGACAGATCACCACTCCGAGCGCGAGCGACTCGTACCAGAGCAGCCAGTCCATGTAGAGCCCTGCCACCCAGACGGCCAGTACGCCGCCGATCAGCCCTGCGACGAAGCCTTCGACGGTCTTCCGGGGCGACGTGACCGGTGCGATGGGTCGGGTCCCCCAGGTCTTGCCGCCCAGATACGAGGCGGTGTCGAACACCCACGTGCCGACGACCACATTGACGACTGCGCCTGCGCCGAGATTCGTGACGCCCTCGATGTCCGGCAGCCCCCGCAGCAGCACCAGCGTCGCGAGCGGGGCGCCGATGTACAACCCTCCCAGCACGGTGACGGCGACCCGCAGCATGATCTCCTCGCGCCGTTCCATCCTCAGAGCCGCGACGGCCCCGAGGATGAGCAGGGCGGCGACGCCACCGGTAAAGGCCTCGGCAGCGCCCGAGACGTGCGCGGTGACGAGGAACACGAGGACGCCGGCGTAGCCCGCCCATCGCAACGGCAGGTACTCCGCCATCAGGCCGTAGAATTCGTAGAGCGCGAGGGCGGCGATCACCGCGACGCCGACGGTGAACGCCGGACCACCGATCGCTATGAGCGCGATCGCGAGGATGACGCCCGGCACCGCGACCAGGAGCCGGCCGCTCAGTCCCGACGTCGACGGGCGGCCCAGCTTCAGTCGGCCCGGGAGCCGCGCGCGGCCCAGGTTGCGTCGGATACTCATCGGCGACCAAACCGCCGCTGCCGTCGGCCGTAGTCCTCGAGGGCGCGCTCGAGGTCCTCCGGTCGGAAGTCGGGCCAGAGACGATCAGAGAAGTGGAGCTCGGCGTAGGCCGACTGCCACAGGAGGAAGTTCGAGAGCCGTTCCTCGCCGGAGGTCCGGATCATCAGCTCGGGGTCACGGAGTTCGGGTCGGTACATGAGGGCGCCGAACGCCTCTTCCCCTCCGCCGGTATAGCGGGCGGCGGCGTCGACGATCTCGGCGCGACCGCCATAGTTCATCGCGATCCAGAGCCGGAGGCCGCTGTTGTCGCGGGTGCGCTCCTCGGCGGCGGAGATCCGGCCGCGAAGCTGATCGTTGAGTTCCTCGCGGCGACCGATGAACGCGATCCGGACATCCTCGGCATCGAGCTCGTCGATCTCGGCTTCGATCAACTCGGAGAAAAGGGTCATGAGCTCCTGGACCTCGTCCTCGGGGCGACCCCAGTTCTCGGTCGAGAACGAGAACACGGTGAGGTGCTCGACTCCCTGGTCATCCGCCGCCCGGACGATTCGCTTGAGCGCACGGGCGCCGGCCCGATGACCGGCCCCGACCGGCAGCCCGCGGCGGCGCGCCCAGCGGCCGTTGCCGTCCATGATGATCGCCACAGAGCGCACCGGCCCGGCGGCGATGTCGGGCACTGAATCCCGCTCCAGCCGGGAGAGGAGGCGAAGGCGGCGCGCCAGGCGGCGCGTGATCGCCAGCACGGTCTCGCGCTCAGAGCTCCATGATCTCGGACTCTTTGGCCGCGAGCATCTCGTCGACGCGGGCCACGCTCGCGTCAGTGAGCTTCTGCACATCGTCCTGGCCACGGCTGAGCTCATTCTTGGAGATCTCGCCGTCCTTCTCCAGGCGCTTCAGTTCGTTGTTGATGTCCTTGCGGACGTTGCGCACGGCGATCCGGCCCTCTTCAGCCATCTTGCCGACGACCTTCACGAGCTCCTTGCGGCGCTCCTCGGTCGGCTGGGGGATCGGCAGTCGGATCAGCTCCCCGTCGTTGTTCGGGGTGAGCCCGATATCGGACTCCTGGAGCGCCTTCTCGATCGCCTTGGTGAGCGACGGATCATAGGGCGCCACGGTGATCTGCCGCGCATCGGGAGTGTTGATCTGGGCAAGCTGGTTGAGCGGTGTCATCTGCTCGTAGGCCTCGACCTCGACCCGGTCCAGCAGCGCCGTCGAGGCGCGCCCGGTCCGCACGGAGGCGAGCTCTCCGCCGAGCGACTTGACCGCGCTGTCCATGCGGCGTTCGGCGTCATCGATTCGGTCCTTCACGACTGCTCCTCTCGGGGTGTCGACACGATCGTGCCGACCCGCTCACCATCCAGAATGCGCCGGATGTTCTCTTCATCATCGAGGTTGAACACGAGAATTGGCAGCCCGTTGTCCGAACAGAGCGTCAGGGCAGTCGTGTCCATGACCTTGAGACCCCGCTCGACCGCCGCCATATGGGTCAGCTGGGGAATGAGCTCAGCGTCGGGGTTCGTCCGCGGGTCGGCATCGAGGACGCCTGCCACGCTGTTCTTGGCCATGAGGATGGCGTCGGCACCGATCTCGAGAGCGCGCAGAGCCGCGGTCGTATCGGTGGTGAAGAACGGGTTGCCGGTGCCGCCGGCGAAGATCACGACCCGCCCCTTCTCGAGGTGGCGCATGGCCCGGCGTCTGATGTAGGGCTCCGACACCTCCTGCATCTCGATCGCCGACTGGACGCGGGTCATCAGGCCGCGTTTCTCCAGCGCATCCTGGAGGGCAAGCGCGTTCAGGACCGTGGCGATCATCCCCATGTAGTCGGCGGTTGCGCGATCCATCCCGGCCGCCGTACCGCTCACGCCGCGAAAGATGTTGCCGGCGCCCACAACGATCCCCATCTGGACATCGCGCTCCACGGCGAGACCGATCTGGCCGGCGATGTCGGTGATGCGACCGGGGTCGATCCCGAACTCCGACGTGCCGGCGAGGGCCTCGCCGGAGAGCTTGAGGACGACCCGGCGAAGCTCCGGGAGATCGGGGTGGTCGTCAGCCGCCAAGCTCAAACACCGAGAAGCGGCGGATCGCGACGTTCTCACCCAGTTTCGCCGCCGCCTCGACCCGCAGGTCCTCGATCGTCCGCGGCGACTTCTCGCCGACGTCCTTCACGAACTCCTGGTCGAGCAGAGCGAACTCCTTCAGGCGCTTGGCGAGTCGGCCCTCGATGGCCTTCTCGCGCGCGACCTCCGGGATGTCCTGTGACTGCGCAGTGAAGACATCGCGCTCGGCGGCGCGGATCTCCTCGGGGACGTCGTCGGCTGAAACGTACTGCGGTTTCATCGCCGCGATGTGCAGCGCGACGTCATGGACGAACTCCTTGAAGTCGTCGTTACGCGCCACGAAGTCGGTCTCGCAGTTGACCTCGATGAGCACGCCGACCCTGCCACCCATGTGGATGTACGAGTCGACGATGCCCTCATTGGCGTCGCGACCTGCACGCTTGCCGGCGTCGGCCAGCCCCTTCGCGCGAAGCGCCTTCGTCGCTTCGTCGACGTAGCCGTCGGCGTCCTGCAGGGCCCGCTTGCAGTCCATCAGGCCCGCGCCGGTGGCCTTGCGGAGGTCGGCCACCATCTTTGCGCTGATCTCGCTCACTGCGTTCTCTCTCTGGTCGGTGGTTCGTTCAGGCTGAGGCCCCGGAATCCGGCGGATCGGCCGGGGGCGGGGTCTCCGCTGCGGG
>JAHEIS010000130.1 GCA_024639225.1 Actinomycetes bacterium
GAGGGTGTCGGGCTTGCGCCGGAGGATGGGTGACAGGGCCTCGGCTGCCTGCTG
The DNA here is from genome assembly GCA_024639225.1 of Actinomycetes bacterium. Lineage (GTDB taxonomy): Bacteria > Actinomycetota > Thermoleophilia > Miltoncostaeales > Miltoncostaeaceae > JAHEIS01. The sequence goes on from JAHEIS010000130.1 coordinate 55, forward strand.
GACGTCGGCGGGATCCTGGATCAGAGCGGGCGTCGCCGTGACGTCGACGACGAGACGATCGTTGGCCAGGACACGGCCGTCGCGGGAGACGATCGAGCCCCGTGGCGCCGGGACCTCGACTTCCAGCTGTTGCTGACGGTCGGCGGCGCTCCCGAGCTCCCCCGCCCGCACGGTCCCCAGAAAGGTGGCTCGGGCGCCGAGCAGGGCGATGACGAGGACGAGCGCCCCCGCCAGCACCCGGATACGGTTCCGGCGCTGGCGCTCCGACGGGACGGCGGGACGGCGGGAGCTCATCGGGCGGGCCTCAGTCGGAGGTGTTCCCGGCGCGCGTCAGGCTGAGGTAGGTGATGCTCTCGCCCGGGACGGCGAACATGCCCAGGCGCTCCTCCGCGCGGCTGGTGACCAGCACGTCCTGGCGCTCGAGCTGTCCGCGCAGCTTGACGGTCTCGACCTGGACGGCGCGCGACTCCTCGATGACGCGGCCGGTCTCAGTCGCGAGATCCAGTTTGGCGACGTTGATCCAGACGATGCCGCCGAGAAGCAGCGCGATGATCGGCAGGATCAGGAGCCCGCTGGGAAACCGGCGGGGCGCCCGGCGCTCGGGCGCCGAACGGGGCTGCGGTCGTGGTCGGCTCGGCGCCCCGGTCCGACGGGGGCGTGGGCGCGGGAGGGTCTCGGCGGCTCCGGCGCGTGTGCTCATTCGCCGGCGCTCCGGCGGACGGCACGCAGGCGGGCGGAGCGGGAGCGGGGGTTCCTGTCGCTCTCGGCCTCACTGGGGCGGACCACGCGGCGGGTCAGGACCTCGCCCTCGCCCGTGGGCAGGTCGCGGTCGCGGACCGGGAAATCCGGGGGCAGCTCCGGCCCGCGGGACCAGCGACGCATAGCGTGCTTGACCCGTCGATCCTCGAGCGAGTGAAACGCGATCACGGCGAAGCGCCCGCCGGGGGCGAGCAGATCGAAGGCCGGGTCGAGCGCCGACTCCAGCTGGGCGAGCTCGTCATTCACCACGATGCGCAGGGCCTGGAACACGCGCTTGGCCGGATGCCCGGCGGCGAACAGGGCCGGCGTCGGGACCGCGGAGCGCACGACGTCGACGAGGTCGCCGGTCATCCGCAAGGGCATCTCCTCGCGCTGGCGCACGATCGCACGGGCGATCGAGCGGGCGTAACGCTCCTCACCGTACGTCTGGAACCACTGAGCGAGCTCATCCTCGCTCGCCTCGGCGAGCAATGACTCGGCGGTCGTATCCGCAGCCGGATCCATCCGCATGTCCAGCGGGGCCTGCGAGGCGTAGCTGAAGCCGCGCTCCGGACGGTCGATCTGCATGGACGAGAGGCCGAGGTCCATGAGGATCGCATCCGCGCGGACACCCTCCTCCAGGAGGCCGGTCAGGGCCCGGTCAAAGCTGTCTCGTACGAAGCGGGTCCGGCAGACGACGTCCTGTGCGAAGTCCTCATAGAAGCCCTCGGCAAGGGGGTCGCGATCGATCGCGATGTAGGTGCCCTCGGTGCCGAGTGACGGGGCCAGGCGCCGGGCGTGTCCGCCCGCACCGAAGGTGCAGTCGATGAGCACATCGCCGGGAACGGGGCTCAGGAGCCCCGCGACCTCGTCGCACAGGACGGGCTTGTGAGGCATCGCGATCGTCCTAGGCCATTCGGTTTGCAAGACGCTTTGCACGGCTCGACACCCCCTCCTCCTGCAGCTGGCGGAATCTCTCGCCGAGGCTGGCCGGGTCCCAGACCTCGAGGTAGTCACCGGCGCCGACGACCTTGGCCGCGCGTCCAATTCCCGCGTGCTCGCGCAACTCGGCGGGCAGCAGCACACGACCCTGCTTGTCGAGCTCCTGTTCGTACGCGCCGGCGAGCAGATAGCGGCTCAGCTCACGCTGATCGTCATCGAGCACGCTCATGGAGCCGAAGGTCCGCTCGATCAACGTTCCCCACTCCAATCGGGGGACGAGAACGAGGCAGGGATCGATCCACCATGCGAGAACCGCACCCTCGGAGAACCGGTCGCGCACCCGCGCCGGGACGGCGAGGCGGTGGCGGTTGTCGAGGTTGCAGTCATAGGTCCCACTCAGCAGCCGGTTCTGCATGTCCCCCACGCTACCCCACATCTCCCCACGAAACAACGAATGCCGCCCCATCGGCCGTACAGTTCTCCGACTTGAGCGCTCCTGTCGCGCGACGCCCCCCGCGACCCACGGCCGGATGAGCCCGGTCTGATTCCCTCTTTTTTGCGGGCGATAACCGCGGTTCTCAGGGCGGCCGGGCTCTCCGACGGGGTGCACTGCGGAGCGAAGCGGGGACGTGTGGGGATTCGTCCCTACCCAGGCCGCTCCGGGACACTGCCGCGAGGCGACGTCCGGTCTGCAACGGATCGTGCGCCGCCCACGGGGTCACGGCAATGCGAATTGCATCGAAACAGTCCCGAACGGTTGTTCGGTGTCCGGGGGCGAACATATGATCGCCCCCATGTTCGCTCACGCCTCAGCTCCCGCTCCCGCGCCGGCCCGCCGCGTCGACCGGCCTCCGCTCCGCGTCGTCCGTCGCCGACCCGGCACCATCCCCCGCAACGTCCGCGCCGCCGCGGCATATTGCGCGGGCCTCGCCGCCGGCTCGCTGGCCGTGGCCATCGTCTCCACACCCACCGGTGATGCCGGCGGTGTCACGATGCTGGCCGTTTTCGCCGCAAGCGGCCTCGCCGCGGCCCTCGCGGCCGGGCGACACCACGCACGCCGGGCGGCCGCGACCGCCGCCCGCTGAGGCCCGCCGGGACGGCCTCTCACAAGAAAGTCGCGCGAACACTTCAGATCGCGCGTCGATCGCCCGATACCCCGGGCAATGGACGGTCTCGCAGATCCCACCGGCGGCATGCCGGCAATCCAGCCCACGCGCCGCGCGGCGATCGGCGTCGGCCCCGCCGGGCTGCGCATGGTCATCGCGGGCTACATCGACGGCCTGCTCGACACGATCGCGGCGGCGGAGGCGATCGCGCCTCTGGGCCACTCTCTCGTGGAGACCGGTTCGCTCGAAACGGACTCACTGGCCGTCATCGAGGCCGGCGTCGCCGCCATGGCCGACGAGGCCATCTGCCTCGGTGCGGCACCGCCCGAGGTCGCGATCTCCTCGGCTTTCTCGCGCGCTGACGATCTCAACGCCCTGGAAGATGCGATCATCCGCGGCGGCGGCCGTACGAGCCGTGTTCTCGAGCCCGGTGACGAGGCCAACCTCACGTACGTCGGCGCCATGGCCGGCGACCCGCGGGCCCCGGCCCTGGTCGTCAGCATCGGCGACCACTCGACCGAGCTCATGGGTGGCGCCGCCCACCTCCACTGGGTCAGCAGCGCCCCCTGCGGATCGCTGAGCATGACCGAGCAGTTCCTCGTCGGAGCGACGGCCGACCTCGATGACCTTGAGGCGATGATCGCGAGCGCCCGAGAGGTGTTCGAGCCGATCGCGGCCGAGCACCCGGTCACCGCGGTCGTGGGCGTCGGTCGCCTGGCCGCAACCGTCGCGATGCTCGGCGGCTCGCCCCGGATCGATCTCGCCGCCCTCGGAGATGCTGCCGAGACTCTCGCCGGAAGCGACACGGCGACGATCGCCGAGGATCTCGGCGTTGAGTTCGACAACGTCGCCCAGGCCTTCGCCGGGGTGGCCATCTGCGAAGCCATTCGCCGCGCCTTCGCGGTTGAGTTCGTCTGGGTCACGCGACAGGGGCTCGAAGAGGGCCTCGCGCTCGATCTGCTCGCCTCCTGACGGGGCCGCCCTCCGACTGACGCGGTACCTTTGTCCGGTGAGCAGGACCATCGCGCTGATCGCGGACATCCACGCGAACGACACGGCGCTCGAGGCAACACTCCAAGAGATCGCCAGCCGTGGAATCGGCCGCGGACTCGTCGTGGGCGACGTCATCATGCGGGGTGAGCAGCCGCAGGAATCCGTCAACCGCCTCATCGACCTCGGCTGGCCGTGCGTAGTCGGCAACACCGACCGCAAGGTGCTGCGCAGCATCGGAACCAACGCCACACCGAAGCAGCTGGCGAAGGTGGGCTCACGCTGGTGGACGCGCGAGCGCCTCGACGCCGAAGCCATCGCCTGGCTGGAGGCTCTGCCGAAGACCGTCCGGTGCGAGTTCGACGGCCACCGCATCGCGGTCGTCCACGGCAGCCCCGGGGACAGCCGCATCGACCTCGGCCCGGACGCCCCCGAGCACGAGCTCCTCGACTTCGCTCGCGAGTTGGAAGCCGACTGCGTCGTGTCCGCCCACACGCACGCCGCCGGCGCACACGAGGTCGGAGATGTCTTGTTCGTGAACCCCGGGAGCGTCGGCGAGACCGGCGACCTCCGCGACCGCAGACCACGCTGGGCGTGGCTGGAGTCCGCCTCCGGACGGCTGGTCGCCCACCTCGAGACACTCGATCAGCCGCTCGCGCGACCCCGCATCAAGAAGTCGCACGTCTGAGCCGCCCGGGGCAATCCGCCCCCGTCTGAGGAGAACGCGATGAGCAGTCCGGACGCCGCGACCGCCGACGCGGTCCGCGAGATCATCTACGTCGGCGATCCGATGTGCTCGTGGTGCTGGGGCATCGCCCCGGCTCTCGACGAGGTCCGCTCCCGTCGACCCGACCTACCGCTGCAGGTGATGGCGGGTGGGCTGCGCCCTGGACCGGCGGCGCGCCCGGTCGACGACGAACTCGCCGAGTTCCTCGCCCACCATTGGGACGACGTCAGCCGCCGCACCGGCCAGCCGTTCGCCCGGGCCCTGCTGGAGCAGCGGGACTGGACGTATGACACCGAGCCGGGCTGCCGGGCCGTCGTCACCATGCGCGCGATCGACCCCGATCGCGCGTGGCCGCTGTTCAAGCGGCTCCAGATGGCCTTCTACGCCCAGGGCATCCTCCTCGGGGAGGATCCGGAGATCTATCGCGAGTTCGTCCACGACGTCGAGGGCGATCCGGACGCGTTTCTCGACGCCTTCACCGGCCAGGCCGCCCGGGATGCGACCGCCCACGACTTCGCGACGGTGCAGGGGTGGGGCATCACCGGCTTTCCCACGATCATCGCCCGCGAGGGAGAGACCGGCCACGTGGTGACAGCGGGCTACCTTCCGGCCGATGACCTCGACGCCGCTCTCGAGGCGGCCCTCCCCTCCCCGACCGACTGAGCAGGGAGATACCTCGGGCCCACCGGAGAGCCGGCGGGCCCGAGGCTGCTCGCCAGCCCCGATCAGGGCTTGGCGAGAAGCCCGTCGTCGGAGCGGCGGCGCGCGACCCGCAGACCCCAGGCACCGAGACCGGCGATCAGGAGCAGCGGGGAGACGACGATCAGCAGCTCCAGCGCTCCCGCCAGGACACCGCCGAGGCGGTCCCAGGCCCGGTCGATCGCCGCGGCGAAGCGGTTCTCGTCCGATGTTGCGCCGATCTGATCGGTGATCAGGATCGACACGTTGAGGGTC
>JAHEIS010000131.1 GCA_024639225.1 Actinomycetes bacterium
CCACGGCGCTCTCTCGGCCCGGCAGGGCGTCGCGGGCCGCCTCGAACGTGCGCGCGGCTTCAGCCAACCGCGCGAGATGCGCGCCGTCGCCGCCGAGCCGGGAGCGCCCCGCGCCCAGAGCGGTCATGGCCTCCTCGACCTCGGTTCGTGCGACGACCAGCGCCGATTCCGCCGCCTCGGCGGCCTGCTGCGCCGCCTCCGACGCTGCGCGGATCCGGGCGCGCGAGGCGGCGTCCGGGATTCCGGCGAGCGCGGCGTCGATCTCCGCCGCCCGGGCCTCAGCGGCGTCGGCTCTGTCCCGGAGGGCGTCGGCCGCCTCGAGGCGCGGAAGATCGAGACGTAGCTCCGCCAGATGCGCGGCGGAATCGCGCGCGGAGCGTCCAGCGGCGACGAGCGCCGACGAGGATCCCCCGGCCTGCTCGGCTTGCCGTTCGAGGAGCCCCGCCTCGCCCTCGTGGTGCGCGGCTGCCTCGGAGGCCGCCTCGCGCGCGGCCTCCAGTGGCGCGACGCCGAAGATCTCACGAAGCACCTCGTCCCGGCGGCGGGGCGCGGCGACGAGGAAATCGGCGAAGCGTCCCTGGGCCAGGAGGACCGCGCTGCTGAAAGCCGCGAAGTTCATGCCCGTAAGGCGGGCGACCTCGGCGCTCACGGTAGCGTCCCCGGTCGCCGCCGCGGTCGTCTCCCCATCGGCCCCGATCTCCTCGAGCAGGTGCCCTGGCTCGGGGGCGGCCGGCCCGAAGCGGCGGCTCACACGCCAGCGCCGACCGGCGGCGGAGAAGGTGAGCCGGACCTCGCCGTGCTCGGCTCCGCTGCGCAGTAGCCGGCCGGAGCGGGTCTCCTCCGGCGTCCGGGCGTAGAGCGCGAACGCGATCGCATCGAGGATGCTGGACTTGCCCGCACCGGTGTCGCCGAGGACGACCAGCAGGTCACGCCCCGCGAAGTCAATCGTGGCTCTGTCCCAGGAGCGGAAACCGGTGATTTCGATCGCCAGCGGTCGCATCAGCCCGCGGCCTCCCGGGCGAGCGTGAAGGCGTCTCGTTGGGCGTCGCTCAGCGGCCGGCCCTCACGGGCGTACCACTCGGCATACAGCTCGCCGAGGTCGTTGTCGGCCCTGCCGTCGTCCGCCGCCTCCACGGCAGCCGGCTCGGGCTCGGCCGGCTCGACCCGGATGGCGTCGGGCACGAGGTCCCGGACGCGGCGGGCGAGGTCCGGCTCAGGTCCGTCCGACTCGATCTCACAGGCGAACAGGGCACCCGGGTGCTCCGCGGCGCGGGCCTGCAGGCCGTCCAGCGAACCGCGCAGCCGGATCAGCGGCCGTCCGGACCGGACGGCGACCTGGCGCACCTTCGTCTCCCCGTCGCTGATCTCGGCGATGAGGACACCCTTGGCGTCGGCCGACTCGGAGAAGTCCAGGGCGATGGGGCTGCCCGAGTAGTAGGCCTCCGCGACCGCGCCGGGTACGGGCTGGGCGAGATGGATGTGTCCGAGCGCGGTGTAGTCGGCGGCCGGCAGGTCTTCCCCGGCCAGAGCCGATGCGGGGCCGAGGCTCAGTTCCCGCTCGCCACCGCCGGTACGCGCCCCGGCAATCATGAGATGACCGACCAGCACGCTCGCGCCGCCCTCGGCGCGCCGCCGGGCCAGCTCGTGTCCGATGTCCGTGACCTGCTCGGTGACCCACTCGCTGAATCGTCGCCGGGCGCCGCCGGAATCGACGCCCGCCGGCTGCTCCAGCTCGCCGGGAGCCGGCCACGGCACGAGGGCCGCGTGGAGAGGACCGGCTGCGGTGGTGATCGTGTGGACCGCGGCGTGCGCACTCGCGACCTCATGACCAAGCGTGATGCCCCTATTCGCCATCCAGGGGCCCAGGTGCCCCCAGAACGCCTCGTCGTCATGGTTTCCTGTGATGGCCAGTACCGGCGCCACCGCTGCCAGCGCCGCGAGGGCGTCCAGGCAGAGGCCGAGGGGCTCCTCGTCGACGGGTCGCCGGTCCAGCAGATCACCGGCGACGATGATCGCGTCCGGCGCTTCGTCGACGGCGATCTCAGCGATCTCGGCCAGGGCGGTCTGCGCCTCGGCGAGGCGGTCGGCGCCATAGAGGCGCTTTCCGAGGTGCCAGTCGGCGGTATGCAGGAGTTTCATCGGCGGAATGAACCGTTCAGGACGAACATCTGTTCCAGCGTACGAGGGCACCCGGCCGACACGTCGTGCCCCCGCTACGCTCGGGCTGATGCCACGGATCCTGCCCTTGGGCGCGCTCTTGCTGATCGCCGCCGGCTGGACGTGGTTCGTCTGGCTGACGCGCATCGGCAACCTCTTCGCCGACGACCGCAGCACGGCGTTCGTCGCCGTTCACATCGGGTTGGCGGCCGTGTCAGTGCTGCTGGCGATTCCGGTGGCGTGGGTTGGTCTGCGCCTGGTCCGGGGGCGCTGAGACCACCGCTCACCTGTCGTCAAGGGCGGTCTGTTGCGGGAGCGGAAGCCGCCACTGCTCATCGTGCACGACGTGCACAGAGGACACGAGCGCGTCGTCCCTGCCATCCCCCTCGCGCTGGGCGGAGGCACCGTAGGTCAGGACGCCACATCCCGCGGGGGCGCGAGAGCGCCACGTCGTCCAGAGCGACGTCCGTCCCGGGCTGGGCCGCTGCGATGGCGCTCACCGTCGCGTCCTCGTCCCGCAGCCCGACGGGGAGCAGACAACGTCGCTGTTCGGCCGTGTGCCTTCGGAGAACGCGCCGTCCCGCGGCGGCCGAGAAGCGGCGCTCGGAGGCCATCCCGCAGACGCATGTCGTGCCGGACCCGTGGACGACGCCGCCGCGTTCACGAAAGCGGTCGACGCTGACATCGACAGCTCGACGGACCCCGATGTCAGCCGGCCAGCGCCTCGGCGACGGCGGCGTTGACGATCGTTCCCGCACGCGTCGTGAGGCCCGGGACGAGTTCCGGGCGGGCCGCCAAGGCGTCGTCCAGGCCCATGTCCGCGAGAGCGATCACGTAGGGGAGCGTGGCGTTGGCCAACGCGCGGGTCGAGGTGACCGGCACGGCGCCCGGCATGTTCGCCACGCAGTAGTGGACGACCTCGTCGATCGTGAACACGGGGTCCGAGTGCGTGGTCGGGCGGGTGGTCTCGATGCAGCCGCCCTGGTCGACGGCGACATCGACGATCACGCTGCCGGGGCGCATCTCCCCGAGCTGGTCCCGCGCGATCAACCGCGGGGCCAGAGCGCCGGGGATCAGCACGGCGCCGACGACCATGTGGGCCGCCCGGATCAGCTCGGCGATCGCCAGCCGGGTCGAGTAAATGAGGTCGACGCGTCCCCCGAGGACCAGCTCCAGCTCGCGCAGCCGGTTGAGGTCCACATCGAGAATCGTGACGTGTGCCTGCATGCCGAGCGCGATCCTGGCCGCGTTGATCCCAACCTGACCGCCCCCGATCACGACGACCTCCGCGGGGGCGACCCCGGCCACGCCGCCCAGGAGAATGCCCCGCCCCCCGTGGGGTGCCTCCAGATGGTGGGCGCCCGCCTGAACGGCCAACCTCCCGGCGATCTCGCTCATCGGGGCCAGCAGCGGCAGGCGTCCCCGCTGGTCCTCGACGGTCTCGTACGCGACCGATGTCGTCCCGCTCGTCACGAGCGCATCGGCGACCGGGGCGTTCGCCGCCAGGTGGAGATAGGTGAAGAGCACGAGATCTTCACGGAGGCACGCGAACTCCTCCGGCTGTGGCTCCTTGACCTTGAGCACGAGTTCCGCCGCCCAGCACGCCGCGGCATCACCCAGTTCCGCGCCGACCGTGGCGTAGTCGGTATCGGCGAAGCCCGACCCCGCACCGCCCCCGGTCTCGACCGTGACCGTGTGGCCACGGCGGACGAGTTCATCCGCCCCGGCGGGGGTGAGGGCGACGCGGTACTCGTCGCTCTTGACCTCGCGTGGGACTCCGATGTGCATGGTCAGACCTCCGTGGGCGGGCGTTCCGGGAAGAGATCGGCCGTCGCAACGGACGGCGGCCCGCGGCGGGCCGCCAGCGAGAGTAGCCCCACGGCGGCGGCGGCGGCGCCGACGGCTCCGATCAGCGCGAGCGCGATGAACAGGCGAAAGAGCGGGCTCCGCCCGCGCACCGCGGCGTCGCTACCGGCGAGCGCCTCGGCGCGCCGCGCCGCCGCCGCCGCCTCGGCGTGGTCGGGGGACAGGAGGATGATCCGGGACATGGCGCGTTCGGCGGCGGGGAAGTCCAGCGCCCAGAGGTCGGCGAGCCCGGCGCGCCAGGCGGCGGTGAGCGCTGCTTCTCCCGGCGTGGCGCGATCTTCGATCAGCGCGCGGATACGTGCCGCCGGCTCGATCGTCCCCCCGCCGTCCCGGTTGAGGGCCACGACCATTCCCCGGACCCGGCCGTCGGCGTCCACGAAGGGTGCACCGGAATCCCCCCGGTCGATCTCGGCCTCGACGATGGTCCGGAGCGCGCCGGGCGGTCGTGTGGACGGTGCGGTGCCGGTGCGTCCCAGCGCGCCGCGCCGGGCCACGAGCGCCGTCGGCGCGCCCGCATCACCTCGATAGCTGAGGACGCTGACCGGGGTGCCCCGGGTCCGCGCGTCGCGCAGGTCGAGTGCCGGCGCGCCCCGGCGGGAGATCCGCAGGAGAGCGAGATCGGTGCCGGGTTTCCGCGCGACGACGGTCGGCTCCCAGGCCGTCCCCTCGTCGCTCTGAGCGATGCTCCGCGAGACGATCCTGACTCCGGCGGGCTCCGCAGCCTGGATGGCCACCCAGCTCCGCGCCGCTTCCCGTGAGGCCGGTCGACCCTCTTCACGCAGGTGTTGCTGATAGGCGCTGATCGCGGCGGCCTCGCCACGGCCACCGACGACGTGATCGGCGGCCGCGAGCCAGCCACCCGCGGCGATGCCGAAGGCCGTGCCGGTCGTGGTCACCCGACCCGCCTCAGGAGAGAGTTGCAGCCGACCCCCCGTGTGGTCGAGGGCGGCGATGTCCACGGTGACGTCGAGCCGGTAGACCGCCGGCCCGGCGAGCGCGATTCCCCGCTCGAGCGGGTCGGGATCGAGTGGGACGGGGGCCGCCGTCGCACCGGCGGAGATGCCCAGCAGCGCCGCGACCACGAGGCTGACGAACCGTCCCATGGGACGAGGTTAGCTGTCGCGCTGCGTCCGCCCCGCGTCCCGGGTCCGCCGGGCGGGCTAGTGCCGGAAGTGACGGCGGTGGGTGAAGACCATCGGAATGCCCTTCTCCTGGCAGGCGGCGATGACCTCGTCGTCGCGCATCGATCCACCCGGCTGGATGATGGCGGTCACACCCGCCTCGATCGCGGCGTCGGGTCCGTCGGCGAAAGGGAAGAAGGCGTCGCTCGCGAGCACGGAACCCTCGACGCCGACCTCGGACTTCTCGACGGCCAGGCGCACCGAGTCAACACGGCTCATCTGCCCGGCGCCGATGCCCACGGTGGCGAGTTCGCGCGCGAGGACGATGGCATTGCTCTTGACGTGCTTGG
>JAHEIS010000132.1 GCA_024639225.1 Actinomycetes bacterium
CGACGGGACCGATGAGGTCCTCGGCCAGCTACGCGTCGCCGCGGACCGGCGGCAGGTCGCTCGGCTGTTGGCGTTCGCCGCACCATGGCCACAACGGGTGTGGGCGGTCGAGAACGCCAACGGCCTGGGACGGCTGCTGTCACGCCAGCTGCTGGCAGAAGGCGAGACCGTCGTCGACGTGCCAGCTCGGCTGTCCGCGCCAAGCAGATGTCGGAGGAGGACAAGCGAAGCTGATCGAGCCAGGTCGAGGTGACCGGCAACGGCTCCGAGCGATAGGTCACTCCTCCGACCTCAACAACCTACCCCACGCCTGATCAACCTGATCGCGCTCGCGACATCGGGACGGCTTGGCGTGCCGTCGCACCCGACCCCGCGAGATTGCCCCTTGCATAGAGAGGCTTCGGATGCCGCGTTGTCGTCTGGAGATTCCGGTTCCCAGTGCTATGCGGGGTGTAGCCTGATCGTAGCTGGCAGTCAATTGCGCCGCGGTCGCGGTGGCGGTCGTTGGCGAGGCAGACGGTGCGGTCATGGCTGGGAGAGTCGACTGGCCTAGGGCGTTGCTGGCTGCGGTCGCTGCGTTCGTCGCGTTCATCGCGACGATGACGCTGCTGTTCGGCAACCCCGTCGTCGAGCGGGTGCTGTACACCGACCAGGCGGGACAGTCGCCGAAGGTGCTGGCGATGTTCTTCGAGGTGCAACCGCGGCCGGCCGTGTTCTGGCTGTGGGATGACCTGCCCGCGAACGTCGGCGATCTCGGCGCGCGCGGCGCCGCGGTCGAGGCGCTGTTGTTCGTGTGGGCGCTGGCGTTGGTGTTTCTGTACGCCGCGACGGGCTGGGCCGACGGTCCGGGATCGGTGTGGCGGCGCGGTGTGGGCTTCGGCGTGGCGGCGTGGGCGGTGGTGTTCCTGTTCTTCGAGGCGGCGATGCCGTTCAACATGCTGTGGGAGCCGTTCGCCCTGGTCGTCATCGAGCTGGTACTACAGCTGGTCGCGATGGTGGCCACTAGCGTGGTGATCGCATCGGTCTATCGGGGACGGGCGTCGTGACCGCGCGGCCGGCCGAACGCGTGCGCGCCGCAGTGTGGACAGTGGTGCGGGCCAGCGGTTGGCTGCTGCTCGCCTACGTGGTCGGCTGGCTGGTCGCGGCGGCCACGTCGACCGGGCGGGTCGGGTTCGTCGTCGGGGCGGCCGGGCTGCTGGCCGCCGTCGTGGTGGTGCCGAGGCTGGGCGACCGTTGGCCGCTGCTCGGTGAGCGGTTGTTGCGGGCATCGCTGCTGCTTGCCGGGCTGGCGGTGCTGGTCGCGGCGAACCGCAACACGCCGGTCGGCCTGGCACCGGTGCGGTGGATGGCGGTGGTGTTGGCGACTGCGGCGATGGTCGTCGCAATGGCCGCCGTTGTCCGCGAGCGTCGAGGAGGATCGACCGCGTGGCGGGCGTGGGGTCTGCTGGTTTTGGCCGGGCTGGTGTTGACGGGTGTGGCCGTCGACGGGTTCGCCGGCTACCGGACCGAGGCGGTCGCGGTCACCAACGGCGACGTCCGCCTGCGCGGCACACTGCTGATGCCCCGCGGGCAGCCGCCGTTCCCACTGGTCGCGTTCGTCCACGGCGCAGGCCCGGAGTGGGGGTTCATGTCCCGGCACCTGGCCGATCGAATCGCCCGCGAGGGCGTCGCCGCGCTCATGTGGGACAAGCGCGGCACGGGCGCCTCCGTGGGCGGCTCGCCGCGCGACGACTTCGCCGCGTTGGCGTCCGACGTCGTCGCATGGGTCGGACACCTACAGGGTCGTGGCGACATCGACGGCGACCGGATCGGGCTTTGGGGATCGAGCGAGGGACCCTGGGTCGCCGCGCTGGCCGCCCAACAACTCGACGGGGTCGCCGCGCTCGTGCTGATCTCTCCCGGCGTCGGCTTCGGCGACACGCTCGCCTATCAGATGGGTTGGGAGATGCGCAACGCCGGCTACTCCGACGCCCAGATCGACCGCGCACTCGTCTTGAACCGGCGGGTCAACGACTACTACCGCTCCGGACACGGCCGCACGGTGCTACTCGCCGAGCTGCGGGCGGCCACCGACGAGGAGTGGTACGCCGCGGCCGTCGACTTCGGGTTGCTGCCGTTGCCCAACGACGTGACCGAGCCCAACGACCCACAGACCATCGCGCACCTCCAGCAGTGGGACTTCACACTGCTCACCCCGCTCGCCGACCACGACGGCCCGGTACTCGCGGCGGTCGGACTGCAGGATAGAACCGTCCCGCCACGAGCCGGCGCCGACGCCATCGAGACCGCACTGGCAGGGGCGGGCAACGACCACCGCGTCCTGCGGTATCCCCAGGCCGGCCACATGATCGTGGTGTGGCTCACCGGCGAACCCGTCGGCGGCCCGGGCATCCCCCCGCTGTGGTACCCCGCGGGCTACGTCGACGAGACCACCGGATGGCTCGCGGACAAGCTGCAGGGGTGACCCGACCTCGACACGAGCCACGAACCCATACCATCCCGGATGTCTGGGCGTCGTCGCAGCTGCCCAGGACACCGGGTGCTAGTACAAGCTGGGACAGTCGGATCATACTGACATGGCAGGTCGCCCCAGCACGGTCTCCCGTACTGCAGGCTCGGGGCGGCGAAGCACCGACAGGGCCCGTGCCCGTGTCAGACGACGCCTCCCGCGTGGTTCACCGCCCGATACCCCGAGCGGGGCCTGACGGAGTCCACGCACCGGCGGTGACGGTCGGGTTGGTGTGCGCGCTGGGTGCCGGTGATCTACAACTTCGTCGTCCGTCGCGTGCTGGCGGAGGCGATCGGACCGACCGGCAGCGACGTGGTCGGGTTCGCCGTCCTGTGGACGTTGGTGGGTGCACTGGTCGCCCTGACCGCTGTCGGCGAACGGCGGCCGTTGTCGACGATCGGGCTGCGGCGCCTGCCGCTACGTCAGCTCGGCCTCGCGGTGGGCATCGGCGTGGGGCTCGCGCTGTACGTGCTGCTTGCCGCGCTCGTGACCAAAGCTCTCGGCTTTGGCGCCAGCGATGTGGCCGACGTGGCGTCGACGACCGGGCTATGGGTGGTCGCCGCTAGCGTCGTCACGGCCGCGGTGACCGAGGAGACGGTGTTCCGCGGCTACGCGCTCGAGCGGTTGACCGAGCGGACCGGCCGGCTGTGGATCGGCGCGCTCGTCACCCTGGCGGCGTTCGTCGCCATCCATATTCCCGGCTGGGGTGTGGCGTTCAGCGTGGGCGTTGACGTTCCGCAGGGCGCCGCGCTCACCGGCTTGTACCTGTGGAAGCGGAATCTGCCGTTCGTGATCGTCGTGCACCTCGTCGTCGATGCGCCGCTGGTGGTGCTCGCGCACGCCGGATAGCCCATTACCGTCGTCTCCCCCGTCCGCAGCAGGAGGGCGCGGTACGGCGCATTACCACGACGACTTCGATATCCCCGGTACTCCGAAATGTTGGGCTCGAGGGTCAGGCGGTCGACGATACCGGCTCCTACGCGGTGAGTGTGGCTGTCAGTTCGCGGTCGGGGCTGATGTGTCGGCCGTACAGGGGGCTGCAGGGCGTCTGGGCGAGCTGGAGTGAGAGCCGTGTAAGGTCGTCGGGGCCGGTGATCTCGTCGCACCGCCAGTCGGCGAGGCGGACGAAGTCGGTCATCACGCCGACGACGCTGCGGTTGTTGGTCTTGGCGAGGCGCTGCTCGGCGGTCTCAGCGATCTCGCTGTCGATGAGGTGTTCGGCGATGCCGTGTGCGCGCAGGACGACCGCCAGCGTGTCGGGGAAGCGCTGCAGGACGGTGGCGGCGGGGGCCAGGGGCGTGAACACGGGCAGCAGCGTGGTCGCGTTGACGAACAGGGCAACCTGTGGCCGCCAGAACAGGACGGTCGCGAACCAGTCGCCAAGCAGCGTCGTGGAGGCCGTGTCCGGCTCGCGTGGGGCGCCGACGCGGTCGAGGACCTTGCGGGTGCCGCGGATGATGACCATGACTGCCTTCTACCCTGCCGCTGCAACGCCTGCGCGATCCCGGGCTCATGTCGTTCGGCGGACGCCGCGTCTGCGCTCGGGCTCCTGACTCGCGAGGGCCGAGCCGATGCTGGCCGGCTCATCGGTCGATGAGGGCTGACGTGGTCGTTGTACACAGCCTCCGGGCTCTCGCGCATGGTTGCGCGATGATGGGGTGTCGGGAAGGAGAGTGGACGCAGTGGTCGAGGTCGTCGAGGACCAGGTGGCGGTCAGTGAGCGGCATGCCGCCGAGCTGTCGGGCTTCTCGCTGCGGCGGCTGCGGGCGTGGGACGCGCGCGGGCTGGTCGGGCCGAGCATCAAGCGGCAGCTCAGCGAGCGCAACACGATCCGTCTGTACACCTTCGAAGACCTCGTCGAACTCCTGGTCGCGAGCGCCCTGGTCGATGCGGGCCGTCCGCCGCGCCAGATCCGACGGGTCGTCGAGCACCTGCGGGACCGTGACTACACGGCGCCGCTGCGTGAGCTGCGCTTCGCCGTCAGCGGTGACCGCATCTACTTCCAGCACCCCGACGGGCTGTGGGAAGAAGATCAGGCGCCGGATCAGGTCGTGCTGTACCAGGTGCTCGACGTGGAGGCCATCAAGGCGCGGATCCGTCGATCTGTGCGACCGAGCCGTGAGCACGAGGCCGGCCATGTCGAGCGGCGCCGCGGCGTGCTCGGCAGCAAGGCGGTGTTCGCCGGTACGCGGGTGCCGGTCGCCGCGGTTGAGGCGTATCTGGAGCGCGGCCTGCCTGACGAGCGCATCTTGGAGGCGTTCCCGGAGCTGACGCGCGAGGACGTGGAGGCTGCGCGACACTCGCGTGCCAGCGCGTAGTGCGGTTCCTGCTCGACAACGACGTTGACCACGCCGTCGCCTCGTTGCTCCGCGGTCTCGGCCACGACGTGGTCGCGGCATCCGAGGTCGGTCTGGGCGGCGCCGTGCCCGCGGCCGACGATGAGGTCACGGTCTACGCCATCGACCGTGGCATGGTCGTCGTGACGCACGATCGGGAGTTCACGGCCAGACGCAAGCGGCACACGATCGGGCTGCACGTTCGCCTGATGTGCGCGCAGCCCGACGCGGTCGACGTTCTCCGCGAGCGGCACGACGAGCTGCTGGACGTGCTGTCGTGGACCGACACGGCGGTCGTCGAGATGTACCGCACGAGGGTGCTGCATCATCCACCGCGGTGGGAGTGACGCCTTTCCCGGGCGATGCTCTTGGACCCATTCTTGGACCCAATCGGGCGAACTATGGCGATCGGCGGCGTACTCACACGGATGTGTTTCCGCAGGTCACGGACGTTTACGGACGTCGGCGAATGGGCCGGTCCTCCATGGCATGGAAGAGGTCAGGGGTTCGAAACGTCACCGACCACCTGCCCGAGGACGAACGCCCACTCGTGCAACGCAAGCTGCGTCAGGCGTGGGCCAAACCCACCGTCGCCGAGGCCCGCG
>JAHEIS010000037.1 GCA_024639225.1 Actinomycetes bacterium
GCCCTGCCCGCCGTTGCGGCGGTCCAGGACGACCAACTGACCTCCGGACCACTGAGCGAGATCGATGAGCGCCTCCCGCTGCTCTCCCAGACCCGGACGAAGTTCACCCGGATCGACATCCTCTGGAACCAGGTTGCGCCCACCCGGCCGGCAAAGGCCCGCAGCCACCAGGATCCGGCGTACGACTGGTCGCGCACCGACCGCATCATGTGCGGTCTGGCCAAGCGGGGCATCGTCCCCATGGTCGCCGCCTTCAGCACACCGGTCTGGGCCGCCATCGGGCAGAGGGACCTCTTCAACGGCACCGAGGTGAACCCGGCCCGGCCGAACCTCGTCCACTACCAGAACTTCATGTTCGCCCTGTCCAAGCGATACAACGGGCGCCAGCGCCCGGCCGTCAAGGACGCGACCTGCACCGCCAGGTTCCTTCCGCGCGTCCGCCACTGGGAGATCTGGAACGAGCCCCAGATCGAGCGCACCCTCTCGCCCCAGAGGGGCCGGGTCGCACTCAAGCACTACCTGAAGATGACGACTCGGGCCTACAAGCAGATCCGCAAGGGCCAGCGCGTCCGCTCCGGAAGGCGCCCCTACCTCGGCAACCGCAAGCCGATCGTTATCGCCGGCGCCGGCGCCCCGCGGTCGACGACGGACGCCCGCGGCGTCAGCGCCCTCACCTGGATGCGGGTGATGCTGCGCAGCAGCGCGAAGTTCGACGCCTACTCCCAGCACATCTACCCGGCGGCCGCCCCGCTCAAGAGGACCCGGGCCTACCCGTCCTGGAGTTCGCTCCCACGGATGCTCCGCGAGATCGACCGGGTCAAGAAGCGCCGGGGCATGAAGGTGTACATCACCGAGGCCGGCTACACGACCGGCCGCGGAGTCCGCACCGGCAAGGGCGCCGTGCGCACCGTGCGCCAGCAGAGGACCTTCCTCAAGCAGATCTACACTCGCGTGAAGGCGGCCCGCTCCAAGCGTTTCCCCGTGATCATGTGGTTCAACCTGTCGGACAACCCGTCCTGGCCGGGCGGTCTGCTGCGTGAGAACGGCAGGAAGAAACCGTCCTGGGCGGCCTTCCGGGCGCAGGCGAAGCGCACCAAGCGCCTGCCCGTGGAACTCAGAAGGTAGGCCCGGACGCCGGCCGGTTCGCGGCCGTTCTCGCGCTGCAGACTGCACCCGCGCGGCGTCATCGGAAGGGGCGAGGCAACCAGCCTCGCCCCTTCCTGATTTCGTGCGCAGCCACGACTCCGAGTCGTCGCTCCTGTCTCACTGAGCTGGACTTGCACGACCGCGGCGACGGGTGCTCTCCCTGCTAGCCTCGCGGCCGCGTGGGCAGGCCGAATTTCTTCATCGTGGGTGCACCCAAGTGCGGCACGACCGCGCTGAGCGAGTATCTTCGTGAGCATCCCGCCGTACTCATGTCGCGGCCGAAGGAGCCTCACTTCTTCTCCCGCGACTTCCCGTACTACTACGCGCCCGGGCGGGCCACTCTGGAGCACTACCTCCGACTCTTCGATGAGGCGGGCCCGGAGCACCTCGCCGTCGGCGAGGCATCGGTCTGGTACCTCTACTCACGGCAAGCGCTGCCGGCCATCAAGGCCTTCGATCCCGACGCACGCATCATCGCGATGGTCCGCAACCCACTCGACCTGGTGCCCTCGCTCCACTCCCAGATGTCGTACGTACGAGACGAGGACGAACCCGACCCCGCACGGGCCTGGGCTCTCCAGCAGAGTCGCCGTGAGGGCCGCAACCTGCCCCCGAGCACGCGTGTGCCGGCTTTCCTCCAGTACGGCGACGCGGCGCGACTCGGCGCCCAGATCGAGCGCGCGGCGGAGGTCTTTCCGCCCGAGCAACTGCTGACGCTCGTCTTCGACGATCTGCGGAGCGACCCCGCGGCGACCTACGCCCGGACGCTCGAGTTCCTCGGCCTGCCGCACGACGGCCGCACGGAGTTCCCCCGCATCAACGCCAACAAGGCCCATCGCCGAGACGCGATCGCGCGGATCACCCAGCGCCCGCCCCGCGTTCTGCTCCGTGCTGCCGCCGGCGTCAAGCGGATTCTCGGGATCGAGCGGCTGGGTGTGCTCGATCGGATCCGTGCCCGCAACCGTCGTCAGACCGAGCGCCCGGCGCCGGACC
Source organism: Actinomycetes bacterium (assembly GCA_024639225.1). Classification (GTDB taxonomy): domain Bacteria; phylum Actinomycetota; class Thermoleophilia; order Miltoncostaeales; family Miltoncostaeaceae; genus JAHEIS01. The sequence continues at coordinate 2,140 of JAHEIS010000037.1, forward strand.
CGGCCTTCGTCGACGAGATGCGGGAGTATTTCCGGGACGACGTCGCCCTGCTCGGTCGGCTCCTCGATCGCGACCTCAGCGGCTGGCTCGATCCGGCATCGAGCTAGTCCGGGCCGCCTTCCCCGCTGCACCTGGGGGACTCTGGGGGGTTGGCGGGGGTAGTCTTCCGCAATGCCGGACTTCGCGGAGATCGTCCAGACGACGGTCAACGGCCTCGCCAGCGGCTCGATCTTCGCACTCGGAGCGATCGGCCTCTCGCTCGTCTACGGCATCCTCAAGCTCGTCAACTTCGCCCACGGCGACTTCATGACGCTGGGTGGCTACGCGGCCTTCGTGGTCGTCGCGAGCGCAGGGCTCAGCCTCGTCGTCGGCATCGTCGCGGCCATGGTCATCGTCGCCGCTCTCAGCCTGCTGCTCGAGAAGGGTGTCTGGCGGCCCATGCGCCTGCGCGGCGCGGGAATCATGCAACTGCTGCTGATGTCGCTCGGGTTGGCGTTCGTGTTGCGGAATCTCATCCAGTTCTTCTGGCGGGGTGACCGCCGAGATCTCCTGTCGGACGAGGGCGAACTCGTGCTGCTGCCGTTCTTCGACGGGGCCGCGATCTCCCCGTTCGACACCTGGCGCGTCACCGACGACATCAACCTCGGCTACATCAAGATCATGGTGATGATCGGTGCCGGGATCGCCCTGGTAGCCGTCGCCCTGATGCTCCGCTTCACGACCCTCGGCAAGACGATGCGCGCGCTCTCCGACAGCGTCGAGCTGGCAGAGATCTCGGGGATCAACACACGCCGCGTCATCACCTGGACCTGGGTGCTCGCCGGCTCACTGGCCGGGCTCGCCGGCGTGTTCGCCGCGGTCTTCACGAGCCTGTCACCGGACACCGGATGGTTCCTGCTGTTGGGCATCTTCGCCGCGGTCGTGCTGGGCGGCATCGGCAACGCATACGGCGCGCTGATCGGCGGGCTCGCCCTCGGCCTCGTCCAGGAGTGGTCGACGATGTTCATCGAGCCCACCTGGAAGGAAGCAGTGGGCTTCGGCGTGCTGATCATCGTTCTGCTGATCCGGCCCCAGGGCATTCTCGGCCACAACGTCCGGCAGGCCTAGACGGTGCTCGAGCCCCTTCTCAGCTTCGGCTTCTGGGCGTTCATGCTCACGTTCGCCGGGATCTTCGCGATCTTCACGATGGGTCTCCAGCTCGAGGTCGGCGACACGGGCCTGATCAACTTCGGCCACATCGCCTTCATGGCGATCGGCGCCTACTCGATGGGCATCCTCGTCACCGAGGGCGTACCGATCCTGCTGGCGATCCCCACGGCCATCATCCTGTCGGCGATCGCGGGCGTCGCGCTCGGCATCCCGACACTGCGCCTACGCGCGGACTACTTCGCGATCACCGCGATCGCGGCCGGTGAGATCGTCCGCATCACGATCCTCAATGCCCAGGACACGACCGGCGGTCCCCAGGGGCTACGCGCCGCCAGCGGTCCCTGGCGGGACTTCAACCTCGACATCCTGAGTTTCTTCTCCGACCTCGGCATCAGCCTCGACCGCCGGGTACCGCTGTTGCTGATCGTCTGGATCTGCGTCGGGCTGGTCGCGGCATTGCTGGCGTATCTCGGTACGACACCCTGGCGCCGGGTACTGCGCGCCGTCCGGGAGAGTGAGGAGGCCGCGGCAAGCCTGGGCAAGCCCGTGCTGCGCTACAAGCTCCAGTCGCTCGCTCTCGGCTCGGCGATCGCCGGCCTGGCCGGCGTCCTGTTCACGCTCTTCTCCACCACGCTCTTTCCTGAGAACTTCGAACCGATCTTCACCTTCATGGCCTTTGCGATGCTGATCCTCGGGGGCTTCGGCAGCTATCTCGGGGTGATCCTCGGCGCCCTGGTCATCAGCCTGCTCGAAGCCGGGACCCGCTTCCTCGATTTCCCCGTGGACTCGGAGCAGGTCGCCGCGTTGCGTTTCATGACCATCGGCCTGATCATCATGCTCTTGATGGCGTTCCGGCCCCAGGGCCTGCTCGGCAACCGCGACGAGATGCATCTCGATGCCTGAGCCGGCGCCGATCCTCGAGGTCGAGGACATCGCCGTCAGCTTCGGTGGCATCCACGCCGTCGCGGGCACGACGTTCGACGTCGCCCCCGGCTCAGTGACCGCGCTGATCGGCCCGAACGGGGCGGGCAAGACGACGGCCTTCAATCTGATCACCGGTTTCGTGAAGCCGGATCAGGGAACCGTGCGCTTCAAGGGCGCCGACATCACGGGCAAGCGGCCCGACCGGATCGCTGCCCGGGGCCTGGTGCGGACCTTCCAACTCACCAAGGTCTTCAGCAAGATGACCGTCCGTGACAACGTCGCTCTGGCGGCCTCGGGCAACCCCGGGGAGAACTTCTCGCGCGCGCTCTTCCAGCCGCGGTCGTCGCGACGCGCCGAGGCGGACGCGCGCAGGCGCGCGGATCAGATGCTGACCGAGGTCGGTCTCGCCCGCATGGCCGACGAGTACGCCGGCACGCTCTCCGGGGGCCAGCGCAAGCTGCTCGAGCTGGCGCGGGTGCTGATGAACGACCCCGACCTGCTTCTGCTGGACGAGCCGATGGCGGGGGTCAACCCGACCCTCGGACGTGAGCTGGTCGCCCTGCTGCTGCGACTGCGCGACGAGCGCAACCTCACGTATCTCTTCGTTGAGCACAACATCGACCTCGTGATGGAGATCTCCGAGCAGGTGGTCGTCATGGCTTTGGGCGAGGTCATCTCCGTGGGCCCGCCCGACCATGTCCGGGGCGATCCCAAGGTCATCGACGCCTATCTGGGCTCGGAGGTGGAGGCGTGAGCGCCGAGGAGGCCAACCGCGCTCTGCTGGTCGAGGACATCGTCGCCGGCTACCTGCCGGGCGTGAACATCCTCAACGGGTGTTCGCTTCGGGCCGCCGACGAGGAGATCGTGGTGGTCGTCGGTCCGAACGGCGCGGGCAAGTCGACGCTGATCAAGGCGATCTTCGGCCTTCTGAGGATCACCTCGGGCCGGGTGATGCTCGACGGCTTCGACATCACCAACTCGCCTCCCCATGAGGTGACCCGGCGGGGGATGAGCTACGTCCCGCAAGTCGACAACGTCTTTCCGAGTCTGACGATCGCGGAGAACCTCGAGATGGGCGGCATCGTCAACCCGTCCGCCTCGGCCGGGCGCGCCGAGGAGATGTGCGTGCTGTTTCCCCGGCTGGGCGAGCGCACGGGGCAGCGGGCGGGCACGCTCTCGGGTGGCGAGCGCCAGATGCTGGCGATGGCCCGGGCGCTCATGTCCGATCCGGCGGTGCTCCTGCTGGACGAGCCGTCCGCAGGTCTCGCTCCCGCGGCGGTGGGAGAGGTCTTCGACACTGTGAGCCGCATCAACGAGGAGGGGGTGACGATCGTGATGATCGAACAGAACGCCCGCCGGGCCTTGGCGCTCGCCGACCGCGGCTACGTCCTCGAGAGTGGCAAGAACCGCTTCGACGGTCCCGGTGAGAGCCTGCTGAGCGACCCAAAGGTCGCTGAGCTGTACCTCGGCGGCGCCGCCGCACATTAACGGCAGCGGGGCGCCGTCAGGCGCCCCGCTGTGATACGTGATGCGACTCGGCGGTTACTGGTCGCCGCCGAACGTGATCACCTGGTCACCGTCGACGAGTTCGCCGTCGGTGTACGTCCAGGTTCCGTAGTTGGACGAGCCGGGGTCGCCGTTCTCATCCAGGTCGATCGGGCCGGACGCGCCCTCGTAGTCCACGTCCTCGCCGTTGGCGATCGCCGTGAAGGCGTCGCTGAGCTGGTCGAGCGTGTACTTGTTTCCGGGAGGCCCGGAGATCGAGGCCATGTTGTCGGCGATCGCCCGCGAGTCGCTCGATCCGGCCTTCGCCGCCGCGAGCGCGATCAGGACGACCGCGTCGAAGTTCTGGGCGTCGAAGGTCTGACGATCCTCGCCGATCTCCTCGGCCCAGAGCTTTTCGAAGGCCTCATCGGCGGGCGCCTCGAGCGATGTCGGCGCGGTGCCGCGCATGCCCTCGGTCGCCTCCTCCCCGACGTCCTCCGGCAGGTTGTTGGATCGTAGGCCGTCCGCCGAGAAGGTGCGCGCCGGGTCCCACTTACCCGTGCGGGCGAGGGCGGGCCCCATCTTCGGCCAGGCGTCGGGGAAGTCGATGATCATCCAGGCGTCGGGCTCGCCCTCGACGATCTGAGCGGCTTCCGAGTCGAGGCTCGCCGCCTCGGGGTTGTAGGCGACGTTGGTGATGATCGTTCCCCCGCCGCCTTCCCACGCCGCGGTGAACTCGCCGACCAGGGCGGTGCCGTAGGCGTCGTTGCGATGGGCGGTGACGACGGTGGCATCCGCGCCGAACTCGTCGGCCATCGCCTGGGCGATCACCTGGCCCTGGAGCGCGTCGCTCGGAGCCGTGCGGAAGACCAGGTTGTTGTCCTCGAGCCCCGTGATGTCCGGGTTGGTCGCCGACGGGCTGACGAGCGGCACGCCACCGGCCACCGAGACGTTCTCCGCGACGGGGATCGTCTCCGAGCTGGCCCACGGGCCGGCGATCGCGCTGACGTTGTCGGACTCGATCACCTTGGTCGCCGCCTGCTGGGCGCCCTGGGGGTCGGTCTTCGTGTCCTCTTCGACGAGAATCATCGTGAGGTCGAAGCCGGCGGCCTCGGCGGCGGCGTTCACCTGGGACTGGGCCAGGTTGGCCGCGTCGGACCCGGGTCCACCGAAGTCCTTGAGGTCTCCGGTCAGCGGAACGAGCACTCCGACGGAGAGCTCACCGGTCCCGGTGCTGCCCTCGCTGTCGTCGTCATCGTCGCCACAGGCCGTCAGGCCGATCAGCAGCGAGCTGGCGACGATGGCCGCCACTGCCAGGCTCTTTTTCCGTTTCAACACTCTTCGCACCCCCTGGAAAGTCTCACGACGCGGGCGGGCAGACCGTTCTCGGCCCGTCCGTCGGCGGCGCACAGTGCGGGCAGATTCTCAGACCACCCCTCTTGGGTCCACCCCGGGCCCCGCGACTACCGGCCCGTCGAACGTGTGTCCGTGCCGTAAGAATCCGACCGCCCCGCTCGGCTTCGCGGGCCATTTGCGGGCGCTTTTCTCCGCCGGTGGGCCACAACTAGACGGTGGTTGAGTTCCTGAGGGTTGGCCGCCACCGGTCCGGGAGATAGCGTCCACGCCGTGTTGCGTCCCGCCCGCCCACTGCGCGCCCGCCTGCGCCGCTCCCTCGTCGGATGCGCTGCGGTCGCCGGGCTACTCGGCGCTGCGGGTGCCGCGTCGGCGGCGCCGTCGATCGGCGGTCCCAACGGGTGGACGAACACTCCGGTCTATCCGGTCAACCAGGTCGCGCCCTTCTCGGGCAACGCGAACTTCTCCTGGACCGCGGGCGGCGCCGGCGGAAGCCAGGCCTGGGGCTCCTCCGTCAACCTGAACGGCCTGAGCGATGGTGTCTACACGCTCAGCGTCCAGGACCCGCCCTACGGTGCGAGCAAGCAGATCGGGATCGACCGCGTGGACCCGAGCGCCGTCCTGAACTTCATCCCGGGGGCGACCACCGTCCAGTTCGGCGCGCCCAAGTCGGTGAGCTACTCGTGCAACGGCGGCCCCTCCGGACTCGCCGCCGGAGGCTGTATCGCCACCATCGGCGCAACGCCGTACACGAACGGGGCGACCCTCCCGACCAACTCGCTCGGCACGAAGACGGTCAAGCTCACCGCGAAAGACGGCGCGGGCAACACGACCGTCGTGAACAAGGCCTACACCGTCGTCGACACCATCGCACCGACCGCCCCGACCCTGGTCGGCCCGCTCGAGCCCACCGGCGACACGACGCCGACCTTCCAGTGGCTCGCCTCGAGCGACGGCACCGGCTCCGGGCTCGACGAGTACAAGCTCACCGTCCTCAACGGCTCGGGCGCGACCGTGATCAACCAGGACGTCAACGCCCCGGCGACCTCCTACACCCCGTCGTCCGCGCTCGCCAACGGCGCGTACACGTGGGTCGTGAACGCGGTCGATAACGCGGGCAACAGCACAGCGTCCGCGACGGGCGGATTCGTCATCGCCAGCGGCACGCCCTCACCGCCGGCGATCACCGACGGCCCCGGCGCGGGCACCGGCGCACACACCCAGGACACGACGCCGTCGTTCACCATCGCGGGCCCGGGTCCGGGTTTCGCCTGGGAGGTCGTCGACGACGATGACGACACCGTCGACGCCGGCATCCTCACCGCCCCGGGAACCATCACGACGACGGCCCTCTCCGAAGGCGCCTACTCGCTCCGGGTGGTCCAGGTTTCGGCGACCGGCAGCACCAGCCCCGAGGCGGTCTACGTCTTCACCGTCGACACCACCGCACCCAAGGGCGTGAACCTCTGGGGCCGCCCGGTCTCTCCCGGGACCCGCCCCAACCCGGTCTTCTCGTGGACCGGCCCCGAGGCCGACATCAACTACTCGTGGAACGTGAAGCAGGGCGACAAGGTCGTCCAGGGGCCCGTCGTCACGCCCGGGGGGCAGGCAAACCTCGCCCCTCTCGCCGCCGGTGCCTACACGTTCAGCGTGGCCCCGGTCGACCTGGCCGCGAACTCCGGGCCCGCGATCACCGTCCCGTTCGTCATCAACGACGTCCCCGCGCCGCCCAAACCGAAGGTCACGGTCAAGGGGACGAACAAGAAGAACCTCGTGATCCGGACCCGCAACGTCCGCAAGCTCTCCCCGAGGGTCGGCCGCACGCTGACGAGCCGCCGCCCGCTGCTCACCTGGAAGAAGACGACGCGCGACACCGTCCTCTACAACCTCCAGATCTTCGCTGTGAAGGGCAACAAGCTCGTCAAGGTCTACAGCGCCTTCCCCAGCGGCACCCGCTTCCGGGTGCCCAACCGCCGCCTGGGCTTCGGACAGACCTATGTCTGGCAGGTCTTTGCCTACCGTGGGCCGGTGAAGGGCTACCTCGCCAAGCCGATCGGTATCTCCTGGTTCCGCACCAAGAAGCGGGCTCCCAACCGACTCCTGCTGCCCCGGACCAAGTCCGCCAAGGCCGGCAAGGTGCTCACCGTCCGCTGGAAGAAGGCCGGCAAGTCCCGCTACTACCGGGTCGATCTCGTGCGCGGCAGCAAGCGCGTCTGGGCGCGACGGACGACCGGGCGCACGGTGCGTATCCCCGCCGTCAAGCTCCGCGCCGCCGGCACCTACAAGCTGATCGTCCGCCGCGGCACCGCCCCGCGGGCGAACGGCCGCGCGTACGCCAAGAAGGCCTGGGTCGGCACCAAGCTCAAGGTGAGGAAGTGACCTGCCGATGACGACCTCGCCCGCTCCTCCCATGCCTCGGCCCGCCCACACACGGACGCTGATCGCGTCGATCGTGACTCTCGCGCTCCTCGCTCCCGCGTCGGCGCTCGCCGCGCCGTCCTCCGCGCCCGCTACCGGCTTCGCCGGAGCCGGGCTGACCGCGACTCACGCGGCCTCCACAGACATCGCCGCCGCCCGCGCGTCGGCCTTCAACACACGCTTCCTCACGCCACGGGCCGGCGTCCGCATCTCCACTCAGCGCCCGACTCTCCGTTGGCGCGGCCTCCCCGGCGGCGCGACGCGCGTCAACGTCCAGGTCTTCCGGATCGACCGGGGGCGGGCGACGACCGTCATCTCGGTGTTCTCGTCCGGCCGCTCCTACCGGGTCCCGCCCGGGCGTCTTGCGCCGGGCAGCCTGTACATGTGGCGCGTCTGGGCCCAGCGGGGCAGTCGGGGCTACACACCTCGTCCCGTGGGTGTCAGTTTCTTCAGCGTCGCCTCGAACGCTCGCTAGCCCGTCCGGCGACCGTCGCCCGGCGCCGGTAGAGTCGGCTTCGTGACCACGCCCATCTCGTTCGCCCGTGGCGCCCCGGCGCCGGAAGCCCTGTCGGCCGACCTCGTCGCCCGGTGCACGACCCTGGCACTCGAGGCCGACGGCGTGCGCGTCCTCTCCTACGGAGGGGGCGGCGGATACCCGCCACTGCGCGCCTACCTCGCCAGGCAGCACGGGGTGGCCGAGGAGCAGATCGTGGTGACCAACGGCTCGCTCCAGGGGTTCGTCTTCCTGCTGGAGGCAGTCTTCTCACCGGGCGACCGCATCGCCTGCGAGGCGCCGACCTACGACCGGGCGCTGCTTCAGCTCAACCTCCACGACATGGACGTGCAGGCGATCCCGGTGGAGGCCGACGGCATGAACGTCGACGTCCTGGCCGCGGAGTGCGCCGCCGGCCGAGTGCCCCGTCTCGTCTACACCATCACGAACTTCCAGAACCCTGCCGGCGTCACCCTCAGCCTGGACAAGCGCCGCGCGCTGGGTGAGCTGGCCGAGCGCTACGACTTCCTGATCCTCGAGGACGACCCCTACGGCCGTCTCCGGTTCGAGGGGGAGAGCCTTCCGGGCCTGCGAGAGCTCGTCGACCCGGAGCGCGTGCTGTTCACGTCCTCGTTCTCCAAGATCGTCGCGCCGGGCCTGCGCGTCGGGTGGATCGTCGCTCCGACCGAGATCGCGGCCAAGCTCGCCACGGCGGCCTCCCGGACCTACATCTCGCCGTCATTCCTCGCACAAGGTGCGCTGCACCAAGTCTGCGAGGGTGGCCACCTCGAGGGCAACATCGCCCACGTCACCGACCTGATGCGCGAGCGCCGCGACGCAATGGTCGCCGGGCTCTCGCACCTGCCGGATGGCACCGTCTGTCACCCGCCCGAGGGCGGGTTCTTCATCTGGGCCGAGCTCCCCGAGCCGCTCTCTGCCGACGCGCTCCACGGAGCCGCCGCCGACGCGGGGGTGCTCTACGTCAAGGGCAGCGACTGCGTGCAGGCCGGCGGCGAGCGCACGTTCCGCCTGGCCTACAGCGGAGTCTCGCCCGAGGAGATCGCCGTCGGGATGGAACGCCTCGGCGAGGTCTTCTCCGCGACGCGATGAGCGATACGTCCGACTCCCCGCGGCCCCAACTCCCGCCGCCGGAGCGGGAGGACGCGGGGGAGGGGATCGCCGATCGTGCCCGGTCGGTCGCGGAGGACCTCACGCCGCGTCAGCGGCGGCAGCTCCGGCGCCTGGTCGCCCTCGTCTCGCTCGCGCTGCTGGTCTTTCTGTTCATCATGCAGAATCGGGATGAGGTCTCGGTCTCCTTCATCCTCTTCAACGCAGAGACCCGCCTGATCTGGGTCATGGTCCTCTGCCTGGCGGCGGGGGGGATCGCGGGCTATCTCCTCGCGGGCATTCTCCGCCGCCGGCGCGACGCTCGCTGACGCCCGAGGTTTCTCTAGCGCGCCGGTGGGCGTCGTCGTCGGGCGCCGATGACCATCAGTGAGGCGCACAGACAACTCCGCGGGTCCGCCCGTCGCGTCACGCGCGACGGGCGGACGCGGGGCAGCGCCCCCCCTCGGCGGCCGTCGCGAAGCTCCACGCCCGGCCCCTCAAAGACCGACGGCCCGCGTTTCGCGGGCCGTTGTGCTTGTGGTGGCGGAGCGATCACCGAGGTGATCGCCGGACGTTCAGCCGAGCATGTCGCTGACGGTCTCACGCTCCGACACGAGCTCATCGTTCGTGATGGCGATGCGCTCTTTGCCGAAGTCGTTCTGCTCCAGGCCGTGGATCACCTCGTAGGTGCCCGGGGCGGTCGTCCTGACCGGAACGGACGCCCAAACACCCTCGGCGAAGCCGTAGCTGCCGTCGCTCTTGACGGCGATCGAGTGAACCTTGTCGCTCGGGATGTGGAGGTCGTGAACGTGGCCGATCAGCGCGTTGGCCGCCGAGCCGGCGCTCGACAGGCCGCGGGCCTCGATGATCGCCGCGCCACGCTTGCCGACGGTCGGCAGGAACTCCTGCTTGAGCCAGGCTTCGTCGTTGATCGCCTCGGTGGCCGGCTTGCCGCCGATGGTCGCGTTCTGGAAGTCGGCGAACATCGTCGGCGAGTGGTTGCCGTAGATGATGAGGTTCTCGACCTCGGTCACCGGCACCCCGGCCTTCTGGGCGAGCTGAGTGGCCGCGCGGTTCTGGTCGAGCCGCGTCATGGCGGTGAAGTTCTCGGCCGGGAGACGCTTGGCCTGGTTGGCCGCGATCATGCAGTTCGTGTTGCAGGGGTTGCCGACGACGGCGGTCCGACAACCGTCGGCCGCGTTCTCGTCGATGGCCTTGCCCTGGCCCACGAAGATCGCGCCGTTGTCTTTGAGCAGGTCGGCGCGCTCCATCCCGGGGCCGCGGGGCTTGGACCCCACGAGCAGGCACCAGTCCGCGTCGCCGAACGCGGCGTTGGGATCGTCGTGCAGCGTCATGTCGGCGAGCAGCGGGAAGGCGCAGTCATCCAACTCCATGGCGACGCCCTTCATCGCCTTCTGCGGGCCCTCCACCGGGATCTCCAAGAGCTGGAGGATCACGGGCTGGTCCGGGCCGAACATCTCGCCTGCCGCGATTCGCGGCAGGAGGCTGTAGCCGATCTGGCCGGCGGCGCCGGTCACGGCGACGCGTAGGGGTGAGGTGCTCATGCGTTTGCCTCCAGCTTTGCGACGAGGGCGTCTCCGACCTCAGAGGTACCGACGGCGGTCGGGTCGTCCCGATCCGGTTTCATATCGTACGTGACGCTCTCGCCCTCGATGATGAGTTCGGCGATGGCCGCTTCCATCCGGTCGGCGGCGTCCTTCTCCTTGAGGTACCGGAGCATCATCACACCCGAGAGCATCATCGCCAGCGGGTTGACTTTGTTCATGCCCTTGTACTTCGGGGCGCTGCCGTGGGTCGGCTCGAACAACGCGACCCCGTCACCGATGTTGGCGCCCGGCGCGACTCCAAGGCCGCCGACGAGGCCGGCGCCGAGGTCGCTGAGGATGTCGCCGTAGAGGTTCTGCAGCACGAGGACGTCGTACAGCTCGGGCTTCTGCACGAGCTGCATGCACATGTTGTCGACGATGCGCTCCTCGAACTCGATGTCCGGGTAGCCCTTGGCGACCTCCTCGGCGGTCGCCAGCCAGAGACCGTCGGTGTGCTTCATGATGTTGGCCTTGTGCACGACGGTCACCTTGGAGCGGCCCTCTTCCTGGGCGTACTCGAAGGCGGCCTTCACGATGCGCGTCGTGCCGAAGACCGAGATCGGCTTGATCGAGATGCCGGTGTGCTCCCGGATCTTGACGTTGTCGCCGATCTTCTCGATGAGTTCGGCGAGCTCGAGCGCCTCGTCCGAGTCCTTTTCGAACTCGATGCCCGCGTAGAGATCCTCGTGATTCTCGCGGAACATCACGATGTCGATGTTCTCGTACTTGCTCCGTACCCCGGGGTAGCTCTTGCAGGGGCGTACGCACGCGTAGAGATCAAGGAGCTTGCGAAGAGCAACGTTGACGCTCCGGAAGCCGTGACCGACCGGGGTCGTGATCGGGCCCTTGATGCCGCAACCGGTCGACTTCACCGACTCGATCACGGAGTCGGGGAGCGGGGTGCCCGCCTCCTCCATGATGTCGACGCCCGCCTCCTGGACGTCCCATTCAAAGCCGACGCCCGTCGCGTCCAGGACGCGCTTTGTGGCCTCGGCGATCTCCGGCCCGGTTCCGTCGCCGGGTATGAACGTGACCCGATGCGCCACAGTTCCTCCTCGATAAAGTGCTGGACTCAGACATACGGCCGCCGGAGGGCGGCCGCAAACGATCTGAGTATACGCGCGCCGGGCCTCCCGGCCCCTGCTGCGACCAGTCCGAAACTGCGGCCAGATGTCACGGTCTAAACACCCCGGCTGTGCGGTACTCTCACACGAGCAGGTGTTCTCAGCCGAGGGGGCAGTTTGAAAACCCACGACGTAGTAGTCGTCGGGGCCGGTCTGGCCGGCATGCGCGCCGCGATCGCGGCCCACGAAGCCGGCGTTGACGTCGCGCTCGTCACGAAGGTCCATCCCGTCCGAAGCCATTCCGGCGCAGCGCAGGGTGGCATCAACGCGGCACTGGGCAACCAGACCGACGACGCGCCCGCAAACCACACATTCGACACCGTCAAGGGCGCCGACTACATCGGCGACCAGGATGCCATCGAGATGATGTGTGAGCGCGCACCCCACGAAATCATCCAGCTGGAGCACTGGGGGGCGATCTTCAGCCGTCACGAGACCACCGGTCAGATCGCCCAGCGCCCGTTCGGTGGTGCGGGCTTCCCGCGTACCTGTTACGCCGCCGACCTCACCGGGCTCGTCATCCTCCACACGCTCTACACGGTGTGCGTGAAGTACGACATCCCGACCTACGAGGAGTACTTCGTCACCGATCTCGTCGAGGACGGCGAGGGCGGATGCTCGGGCGTCGTGGCCTACGACATGGTCCACGGCCGCCTCGAGACGATCGGCGCCAAGTCAGTCGTGCTCGCCACCGGCGGTGCGGGCCGCGTCTACCGGCCCTCGACCAACTCCCACTCCTCGACCGGCGACGGCATGAGCCTCGCGATGCGCCACGGCGTGCCGTTGAAGGACATGGAGTTCATGCAGTTCCACCCGACGACCCTCAGCCCCAGCGGCGTGCTGGTCACCGAGGGTGCCCGCGGCGAGGGTGGCTACCTGCTCAACGCCGACGGCGAGCGCTTCATGAGCAAGTACGCGCCGAACAAGCTCGAGCTCGCCTCTCGCGACGTCGTGTCGCGCTCCGAGGCGACGGAGATCCTCGAGGGCCGCGGCGTCGACGGCTGTGTGCTGATCGATCTGCGCCACCTCGGTAAGGACCGGATCATGGAGCGCCTGCCCCAGATCCGCGAGCTCTGCATGGCCTTTGCCGGCGTCGACCCGATCGAGGCCCCGGTCCCGATCAAGCCCGGCGCGCATTACCACATGGGTGGTGTGCACGTGGACATCAAGGGATCGGCGCCCCACATGCCCGGCCTCTTCGCGGCGGGTGAATGCTCCTGCGTGTCGGTGCACGGCGCCAACCGACTCGGCGGCAACTCGCTGCTCGAAGCCGTCGTCTACGGCGCGATCGCCGGCGAGTCCGCATCCGAGCACGCTCAGAGCTTCAACGGCAAGGGCATCCAGGCGGATCCGAGCGCTGCCAGGGCCTTCGAGCGCGAGCTCAAGGAGCTGCTGGCCCGTGACAACGGCGGACCGAAGCAGCACGAGATCCGTGACCGTCTCGCCGAGACGATGCAGGAGAAGGTGGGCGTGTTCCGGACCGGTCCGGAACTCGAGGAGGCCAAGGCCGTCATCGACGAACTCAAGGAGCAGTTCGCCCGGGTCGAGGTGGATGACAAGGGAAGCGTCTTCAACCAGTCGCTGATCCACACCCTTGAGACCGGCTACCTGCTGGACCTTGCCGAGTCGATGGTCGTGGGTGCGATCGATCGCACTGAGAGCCGCGGCGCCCACTCGCGCACGGACTTCCCCGACCGCGATGACGAGAACTGGATGAAACACACGCTCTCCTACCAGGAGGACGGCGAGATCCGCCTCGACTACTCCGAAGTCACCGTCACCAAGTACGAGCCACAGGTGAGGACCTACTAGATGCCCACCACCACGATCGACCTCTTCCGGTTCCAGCCGGATCACAGCGACGAGCCCTATCGCCAGCAGTTCGAACTCGAGCACGAAGAGGGCGTCACCGTCCTCGACGCGCTCCTCCAGCTGCAGAACGAGCAGGACGGCACCATCGCGATGCGCTACTCCTGCCGCAGCGCGATCTGCGGCTCATGCGCCTGCAAGGCGGACGGACGTACCGTCCTCGCCTGCATGGAGCAGATTGAGGAGGTCAAGGCCCGCAGCGGCGGCGGCACCGTCACGATCGACCCGATCGGGAACTTCGCGCCGTTGAAGGACCTGATCGTCGACCTCGATCCCTTCTGGGAGAAGTTCAAGGCGGTCAAGCCGTACCTGATCCCCGACGGGCCGGCGCCCGACAAGGAGCGCATCGTTCCCAAGGAAGCGATGCAGAAGATCGAGAAGGAAGCGGCCTGCATCCTCTGCGCTGCCTGCTACTCGGAGTGCAACTCGCTCGCCGCCGACCCCGAGTTCGTCGGCCCGGCCGCCTTCGCCTGGGGTCACCGCTTCGCCGGCGACGTCCGCGACGGTGAGCGCAAGGAGCGGGTCAAGCTCTACTCCGGTGACCACGGCGTCTGGGACTGCACGCGCTGCATGTACTGCAACGAGCGCTGCCCCAAGGGCGTCGACCCGCGCGACGCGATCGAGAAGCTCGGCGGCATCGCCTTCCAGGAAGGCGTCACAAGCGACACGGGCGCGCGCCACGCCAAGGCGTTCCTCATCTCGATGCGCACCGGCGGCAAGCTCAACGAGACGCTGCTCGTGCCCTACACCGACCCGATCAAGGCCCAGCTGGACGTGCCATTCGCACTCAAGATGCTGATGAAGGGCAAGGCCCCCTCGCCGATCCCGCACCGCGTCGAGGGTCTCAAAGAGGTCAAGCACCTCGTGAAGAACGTCAAGGAAGAGGTCTGATGCCGAAGTTCGCCTACTACCCCGGTTGTGTCGCTGAGTTCAGCTCGAAGGAGCTGAACAAGACCACCAAGGCGCTCGCGCCGATGCTCGACATCGAGCTGCTGCCGATGCCCGCCGCGACCTGCTGCGGCGCCGGCGACATCGCGTCGGCCAAGCCGAACCTCTACCTGACGCTCAACGTCCGCATCCTCTCCCAGGCCGAGGAGATGGGCGTCGACATCCTCACCATCTGCAACGTCTGCACGCTCAACCTGCGCCGGGCGAACAAGATGGTCAAGGAGGACCCCCGCCTTCTCGAGAAGGTCAACGAGGAGCTGGTCGCCGCAGGTGCCCGGCCCTACGAGGGCACCAAGGAAGTCACCCACATGCTCTGGTATCTGGCGGGCGAAGAGGGCATGTCCGCGCTCGAGGCGAACGGACCCAAGGGGCTCAACGGACTGCGCGTCGCTCCCTACTACGGTTGCCAGCTCCTGCGCCCGAGCTCGGTCATGGGCTTCGAGGATCCGGACAAGCCGCAGTCGCTCGAGCGTCTGATCACGGCGCTGGGCGGCGAGGTCGCCGACTACGAGGCGAAGTCCCAGTGCTGCGGTTTCCCGATCATCCTGGCCCGCGAGTCCGTGGCCCTGAAAGAGTCGCACGTCGCGCTCAGCCAGGCGCGTGATGTCGGGGCGGAGGTCATGGTGACCCCCTGTCCGCTCTGCCACCTGGCGATGGATGCCTACCAGCCCAAGGCCGAAGCCCAGAACGGGACCGAGTACAACATGCCGGTCCTGCACCTCCCGCAGCTGATCGGCCTCGCGCTCGGCATGACGCCGAAGGACCTCGACTTCAAACGTCACATGGTCCCGGCGGACAGAGTCGCGGAGATCGTCGGAGTCTGAACGAGCGGACTGGTCGGTCGGCCAGTCAAGAAGCCCTCAAGGAACTTCGCGTCCCTGCCGATGGCGGCAGGGACATGGGATCTTTGCCGCACGAAGCCGAGGCCGTCGCACAGCGCTCGGCCGCGCCCCGCACCAACCCGCCGCCCAGTCCGGCCCGTCCGGTCATGGTGGTCTCGCCTCATCTCGACGACGCGGTGCTGTCCGCCTGGGGGCTGATGGCCCGCTCACCCGGAGCCCTGGTTCTCAACGTCTTCTGCTCCGGTCCCCGACCCAGCCAGCGGACCGTCTGGGACCGGACCTGCGGGTTCGACGACTCCGACCACGCGGTGCGCTCCCGCCTGTTCGAGGATCGGCGTGCGCTGTCGGGACTGCCGGTCGAGCGTGAACAGCTCGGCCTCATCGAAGGCCAGTACCTGATCAGTGGCCGGCCGCAGGCCGACGCGGATGCCCTCGTCGCCCGGATCTCCGACTGGTGCGATGAGTCGGGAGGCGACGCGCTGATCGCCCTGCCCGCAGGCGCCGGTTGGACCGGGCACAGCCTCTGGTCCCGGCTCTCGCGTACCCGCTGGCTCCTGCCGGCCATCCCGCCGCACCCGGACCACCTGTTCGCCCGCGACGCGGTGCTCGATGCCCTGCCCGATCTGCGCGACGCCGAGGTCTGGCTCTACGAGGAACTCCCGTACCGCTGGGGTGCGCGCGGCGACCGCGCCGTGTCGGAGCTTGCAGATGAGCGTGGGCTGAGGGCCGAGCGCCGTGAGCTGAGCGTCGCGCGCGGCGCCGAGGCGACCGCCGCCGGCGCGTACGCCTCACAGGTTCCGGCTCTGCGCGGCCGCCGGTGGCAGAGGCTCATGAACGAGCCGCAGGGCGTGCCGGCGCGCGAGCGCTACTGGCGCCTGACGCCGGCCTGAGCGACTGCCCGTGCCTTCCCGCGGTTGGCCGCGATCAACTCGTCCGCCGCCCGACGGGCCGCCGCGACCGGTTCCGGCGTTCCCGGCGGAGGTGTCGTGACGCGGCGGCGTGAGTCCGAACGACGCAGGATGGCGTCCTTGAGGGCGGCGCGTCGCCCGGCGTCCCCGCCCGGCAGCGCATCGATCAGCGAGAGCACGCGCCGTACCGGCCACGGCACCGAGCTGGTGGTCTCGAGGCCGCGGCGCCCGAGGAACAGATCCGCGTGTCGGGAGCGCAGCTGGTCGAGCCCCCGCTCGTAGGGCGCCCGGGCGAGCAGGCCGCCCTGGTCGACCCGGTAATAGACCTGGGTGCCGGGAACGTGGGTGCCCTTCCACCCGCGTCCCGCCAGCGCGAGCGTCAGATCCCAGTCCTCGAACACGACGTCGTGCCAGCCGCCGACGGCGGCGAGCGCCTCGCGTCGGATCATCAGTTCCGAATGCAGGTCGTGGACGTGTGTCAGGAGCCA
Organism: Actinomycetes bacterium; assembly: GCA_024639225.1. GTDB lineage: Bacteria > Actinomycetota > Thermoleophilia > Miltoncostaeales > Miltoncostaeaceae > JAHEIS01. The sequence goes on from JAHEIS010000037.1 coordinate 18,855, forward strand.
GGGGTCGATTCGCGTGCCCTTGGGGTCGACGCGGTCGATCGAGCCGAAGACGCGCAGGTCCCCCCATGCCGCGACGGACTGCTCGTTCGCGTCGAGCGCGTCGGCAAGCCGTGCGAGTGAACCGGGGGCGAGGATGTCGTCGCCGTCCAGCGGGAGGACGTAGGGAGCACGCGTGGCCGCGACACCCGTACCCCGGGCGGCGGCCAGCCCGCCGTTCTCTCGGCGGATGACCGTTGCGCCGGACCGGCGCAGGATCTCGAGAACGGAGCGCGTCTCCGGGTCGTCAGAGCCGTCGTCGACGATGACCGCCTCGTGCGGCTCCTCGTCGGCGAGGGAACACCACGCCTCGACGACCTCGCGGCCCTCGTTGAAGCACGGGATGACCACGGCCACCCGCGCGGACCGGCCGTCGGCAGGAAGTGGCGGCGTCAGACGGGAGCCCATCACGGTCTCTATCGGCGCGGGCGGGCCCTGGCGTGAGCGCGGCTCCAGCCCGGTACGCCGCACGCCGATAGAGGTGTGAGGGCCTCCTGGATGCCCCACGACCGTGACCCAGCGCGCCAGCTACACCTCGGGCCTCTTCTTCGGGGCGCTCAGCTTCGGCTCGATGCTCGTACTCGGCCTGGGTTCCAGCATCGCTCTCGCCCGCGTCTACGGCGTCGAGGTCATCGGCGAGTACGCGATCCTGTTGGCGTCGATGATGGTCGTCAATCTGCTCTCCACTCTGCGGGAGCAGGAAGCCCTGATCCGGGACATTGCGAAGTTCGATCGCCACGACCCGCGGATCACCGGACGCTTCTACGCGACCCTGGGATTCTCGGTGGGGCTGACGATCGCGGCGGCGGCGATCGTGAGCGGTGCGCTGTGGTTCCTGCTTCCCGCCGGCAGCATCGACCGACCGTCCCTGGTGTGGCCGGCCATCGCGATGGTGGCCGGGTACGCCCTCATCGACAAGGTCGGCTGGAACATCGACGTCGTGCTCGCGGCCTTCAGGGCGGGGCGGGAGCTGTTCTGGGTCCGGCTCGCCCAGGCCATCGCGATGCTCGTCGTGGCGATCGCTCTCG